>NZ_JBSFYW010000016.1:0-152890 GCF_053599975.1 Streptomyces sp. NPDC005141
ACGATCGACAAGTTCAAGCTGCTGGAGAACCCGAACTTCGTCCCGGGATGCAGCCTGAACCCGGTCGTCTCCTGCGGCAACATCATGAAGAGCGATCAGGCCTCGGCCTTCGGCTTCCCGAACCCGATGCTGGGTCTCGTCGCCTACGGCATCGTGATCTGCGTCGGTGTGAGCCTGTTCGCCCGGGCCACCTTCCCGCGCTGGTACTGGCTGACCTTCAACGCGGGCACGCTCTTCGGTGTCGGATTCTGCACCTGGCTGCAGTTCCAGTCGCTGTACCGGATCAACTCGCTGTGCCTGTGGTGCAGCCTGGCCTGGGTCGCCACGATCATCATGTTCTGGTACGTGACCTCCTTCAACGTCCGCAACGGCTTCCTGCCCGCCCCGCGCTGGATGAAGAGCTTCTTCGGCGAGTTCACCTGGGTCCTGCCGACGCTGCACGTCGGCATCATCGGGATGCTGATCCTGACCCGCTGGTGGGACTTCTGGACCAGCTGACGGCCCGCCCGCGACGGCCGGCCGCGCGCCCCACGGGGACCACGGCCGACGGCCCCGGAAGGATTGTCGGTGGGGTGACATAGGGTTTCGGACGTGGAGCCCGACCTGTTCACCGCCGCAGCAGAAGAACGCCAGGAGAAGGACCCGTCCAGCAGTCCCCTGGCGGTGCGGATGCGCCCGCGCGTCCTCGACGAAGTCGTGGGGCAGCAGCATCTGCTGAAGCCGGGCTCGCCCCTGCGCAGACTCGTCGCCGAGGGCAGTGGCGGACCCGCCGGACCGTCCTCGGTGATCCTCTGGGGCCCGCCGGGCACCGGCAAGACGACCCTCGCGTATGTCGTCTCCAAGGCCACCGACAAACGCTTCGTGGAGCTCTCCGCGATCACCGCGGGTGTCAAGGAAGTGCGCGCGGTCATCGACGGCGCCCGCCGCGCCGCCGGCGGCTTCGGCAAGGAGACCGTCCTCTTCCTGGACGAGATCCACCGCTTCAGCAAGGCCCAGCAGGACTCCCTGCTCCCGGCCGTGGAGAACCGCTGGGTGACGCTGATCGCCGCGACCACCGAGAACCCGTACTTCTCGGTGATCTCGCCGCTGCTCTCCCGCTCCCTCCTCCTCACGCTCGAACCGCTCACCGACGACGACCTGCGCGGTCTGCTGCACCGGGCGCTCGCCGACGAGCGCGGCCTCAAGGAGGCCGTCGGCCTGCCCGAGGACGCCGAGGAGCACCTGCTGCGGATCTCCGGCGGCGACGCCCGCCGCGCCCTGACCGCCCTGGAGGCCGCGGCCGGCGCGGCACTCGACAAGGGCGAGCCGGAGATCACCCTCCAGACGCTGGAGGAGACGGTCGACCGCGCCGCCGTGAAGTACGACCGCGACGGCGACCAGCACTACGACGTGGCGAGCGCGCTCATCAAGTCCATCCGCGGCTCCGACGTGGACGCCGCCCTGCACTACCTGGCCCGGATGATCGAGGCGGGCGAGGACCCCCGCTTCATCGCCCGCCGTCTGATGATCTCCGCCAGCGAGGACATCGGCCTGGCCGACCCGAACGCGCTGCCCATAGCCGTCGCCGCCGCCCAGGCCGTCGCGATGATCGGCTTCCCCGAGGCGGCGCTCACCCTCAGCCACGCCACGATCGCACTCGCCCTGGCCCCGAAGTCCAACGCCGCGACCATGGCGATCGGCGCCGCGATGGAGGACGTGCGCAAGGGGCACGCCGGCCCGGTGCCGACGCATCTGCGCGACGGGCACTACAAGGGTGCGGCCAAGCTCGGGCACGCCCAGGGGTACGTGTATCCGCACGACCTGCCGGAAGGCATCGCCGCCCAGCAGTACGCGCCGGAGGAGCTCAGGGACCGGGAGTACTACTCACCGACCCGGCACGGCGCCGAGGCGCGCTACGCCGACGCGGTGGAGTGGACCAGGAAGCGCCTCGGTAGAGGGCGCTCCTGAGCACCCTGTAGCATGTGTCGAAGCGCTGAGTCCCGTGTCCGGCTCCGGTCGGCACCACCAGAACGGGACATCCAGCCGGAGCCCCCGCCTTCACGGGGGGATTCCAGGAGCGTCGCGCACCGTCGAAGGTGTCGCGGGCAGCCCATCACCACCCGGACTTCCGGGACCGGTCGGTGGGCCACTCGCGTGCTGCACATATGTGCCCAGACCCAGGAGCGGCTGCCCGCCCCGTCCACGTGGTTCTCCACGTCGGCGAGGAGGGTTTCCCGGGCTGCGGATTGCGACCTCCCTTAACTCTGGTGAAGCCGTATTCGCATCAGGAACATGAGGTGTTTGGTTCATGCCGAACCAGTCCCGCCCCAAGGTCAAGAAGTCGCGTGCCCTCGGCATCGCGCTGACCCCGAAGGCCGTCAAGTACTTCGAGGCCCGCCCCTACCCGCCGGGCGAGCACGGCCGCGGCCGCAAGCAGAACTCGGACTACAAGGTCCGTCTGCTCGAGAAGCAGCGTCTGCGCGCGCAGTACGACGTGTCCGAGCGCCAGCTCGTCCGCGCCTACGAGCGTGCCTCCAAGGTCCAGGGCAAGACCGGTGAGGCCCTGATCATCGAGCTGGAGCGTCGTCTCGACGCGCTGGTCCTTCGTTCGGGCATCGCCCGCACGATCTACCAGGCCCGCCAGATGGTCGTCCACGGCCACATCGAGGTCAACGGTGGCAAGGTCGACAAGCCGTCGTTCCGTGTCCGTCCCGACGACGTCGTGATGGTCCGCGAGCGCAGCCGCAGCAAGACGCTGTTCGAGGTTTCCCGCGCGGGCGGCTTCGCCCCCGACGGTGAGACCCCGCGCTACCTCCAGGTGAACCTCCCGGCCCTGGCCTTCCGCCTGGACCGTGAGCCGAACCGCAAGGAGATCCCGGTGATCTGCGACGAGCAGCTCGTCGTCGAGTACTACGCCCGCTGATCTTCTTCCGGCGGACGTAGCACCACCTGCGCGTCAGTGTCAGCCCGTCGTCTCCCCGCCCTTCGAGGTGGGCGAGACGGCGGGCTTTCGCATGTCCGGGGGCAGCCTGCGCGGCGACGGCACCGCCCCGAGCGGCGGAGCGCCGGCACCGCCGAGCGCGCGGGCGACCGCCGCGTCCCGCCCGAGCAGCTCCCCCGCCCGTACGCACTCCTCGTACCGCTCGTCGCCCAGCCCCTGCCGGGCCAGGGCCGCACAGCGCGCGTGCGGCGCGTTGTAGTACGCCGAGCCGAACAGCGGCAGCCCCACCGACGGCCACATCCGCGATGCCGCCCCCTGGAGCAGCGCGGCCTCCGCCGGATCGCCCTCCACCGCCGTGACCAGGGCGAGCAGCTCGACCGCGAGGACGGCGCCGAGCAGATCGCGGAAGGTGTGCGCGATACCGAGGCTCTGCTCCAGGAGATCGCGGGCGCGTACCTGGTCGCCCTCGACCTGGGCCTCGTACGCCAGGACGTACAGCGCGTACGCCAGCGCCCAGCGTTCCCCGTGGTCCTCGCAGACCCGGCGGACGTCCTCGCACATCTTCACCGCGCCCGCCAGATCGCCCTGGAAGGCGAGCGCCATCGCCAGCTCGACCTGGCCCATGAGCACATTGCTGTTGAGCTCGCCGATCTCGTGATAGCGGTCCAGCGCCGAACGCAGCAGGGTCTCGGCGCGCGGCATGTCGTCCGTGACCAGGGCCAGACAGCCGGTGCGATGCTCGGCGTAGGCGACCGCGACGGCGTTCTTGGAGCGCTCCGCCTCCTCGCGGCACTCCTGGAGCGCGGACAGCGCGGGCACCGCGTCGCCCTGGAGGACCGCCACATAGCCGAGCACCCACAGGGCCTTCAGCCGCGACTGATCACGGTCGCCGTCGAGCTCGACACTGCGTTCCAGCCAGTGCCGGCCCTCCGAGAGCCGGCCGCAGCCGACCCAGTAGAACCACAGGGCACCCGCCAGATACTGACCCAGATGCGCCTCGTCCGGCTCGGTGAGCGAGTACTCCAGCGCGCAGCGCAGATTGGGCAGTTCCGTCTCGACGCGGGCCGCGACCTCGCCCTGACGCGGCGAGAACCAGTCCAGCTCGCACCAGGTTGCCAGGCCCATGTACCAGTCGCGGTGGCGGCGGCGCAGCCGCTCCGCGTCGCCGGTCGCCGTCAGCCAGTCCGCGCCGTAGGCCCGGACCGTGTCCAGCATCCGGTAGCGAACGCCCGCCGCCGTCTCCTCGCGCGAGAGCACCGACTGCGCGAGCAGTGCGCCGAGCACGTCCAGGACGTCGTCGGCGGGCAGTCCGTCCCCGCTGCACACGTACTCGGCGGCCTCCAGGTCGAACTGCCCGGCGAACACCGACAGCCGTGACCACAGCAGCCGTTCCTCCGGCGTGCACAGTTCATGGCTCCAGCCGATGGCCGTTCGCAGCGTCTGGTGCCGGGGCGGTGTGTCACGCCCACCGCCGGTGAGCAGCCGGAACCGGTCCTCCAGCCGGGCGAGCAGCTGAGCGGGGGAGAGGGCGCAGAGACGTCCGGCCGCCAGTTCCAGGGCCAGCGGGATTCCGTCCAGGCGCCGGCACAGCTCCCGCACGTCGGACCGGTTCCCCTCATCCAGCGTGAACCCGGGCACCCGGGCCGCCGCCCGGTCCGCGAACAGCTCAGCGGCCTCCGCCGCGGCCAGCGGAGCCAGCGGGAACACCCGTTCACCCGCGACGTCCAGCGGTCTGCGGCCGACGGCCAGCACACGCAGCCCGGGCGACCGCCGCAGCAACTCGCCCACGAGCGAGGCACTCACATCCACCAGGTGCTCGAAACCGTCCAGGACGAGGAGGAGCCGGCGTTTGGCGAGATGGTCGAGCAGCACCCGCCGCGGGGGCTTCGCGGTGTGGTCCGTCAGCCCGAGGGCCTCGACCACCGCGTACTCGACGAGTTCCTGGTCGTGCACCGCGGACAGGTCCACGCGCCACACACCGTCGCGCACGCCCGTCCGCGCCGCCGCGTGGGCCGCGAACCGTGACTTCCCGACGCCTCCCATGCCGGTCACGGTGACCAGGCGGACCGTCTTCAGCGCTTCGGCCAGTCGCGCGAGTTCGGTGGAGCGCCCTACGAACGCGTCGAGTTCCAGGGGCAGATTGCCGGGTTCCGCAGCACCGGAGGACCGGGCGCGGTGAGAACGCGTCATGAAATACGGAGCGTACTGACCTGTTAGCGCTCCGTACAATCGCTTCGGGCAACTCCGCGCCCCGGCGCCGCTAATGCGGTACGGAGCGGCGGCCCCGGCGCGATAGGGTCGGGTGACGACTTTTCGATGTTCAGGCACGCAGTCAGGGAGCGGGTGCAACAGTGTCCGGTGGTGAGGTGGCCGGGATTCTGGTGGCCGTCTTCTGGGCGATCCTGGTCTCCTTCCTCGCCGTCGCGCTGGCGAGGCTGGCCCAGACGCTCAGGGCGACCACCAAGCTCGTGGCGGACGTGACCGACCAGGCCGTCCCGCTCCTGGCGGAGGCCTCAACGGCGGTGCGCTCCGCGCAGACGCAGATCGAGCGCGTCGACGCCATCGCGTCGGACGTCCAGGAGGTCACGTCGAACGCGTCCGCGCTGTCGACGACCGTCGCCTCCACGTTCGGCGGCCCCCTGGTCAAGGTCGCGGCCTTCGGCTACGGCGTGCGCCGGGCCATCGGAAGCCGTCGTGAGAATGTGCCCGACAAAGCGTCCCGGCGTACCGTGATCGTGGGCCGCACCGTCCCGTCCGCGCGGCGGGGAAAGCGGAAGAAGGACTGACGCAGCGATGTTCCGCCGTACGTTCTGGTTCACCGCAGGCGCAGCCGCGGGTGTATGGGCCACCACCAAGGTCAACCGCAAGCTCAGGCAGCTGACCCCCGAGAGCCTCGCGGCGCAGGCCGCGAACAAGGCGATCGACGCGGGTCACCGGCTCAAGGAGTTCGCGCTCGACGTCCGCGACGGGATGGCCCAGCGAGAGGCCGAACTCGGCGAGGTGCTCGGTCTGAACGAGCGCCCGGACCCCGAACTGCCCACGAAGCGCCGTATCGCCGCGATGGGCGACGACAAGCAGCTCGGCAACAACAAGCAGATCAAGTACATCGAGAACACGAAGTACTCGTACAACCGGAATGAGGACCACTGATGGAGTCGGCTGAAATCCGCCGCCGCTGGTTGAGCTTCTACGAGGAGCGCGGTCACACCGTCGTTCCTTCGGCGTCGCTCATCGCGGACGACCCGACTCTGCTCCTCGTCCCCGCCGGCATGGTCCCCTTCAAGCCGTACTTCCTCGGCGAGGTGAAGCCGCCGTGGTCGCGCGCCACCAGCGTGCAGAAGTGCGTGCGCACACCCGACATCGAAGAGGTCGGCAAGACCACGCGGCACGGCACGTTCTTCCAGATGTGCGGCAACTTCTCCTTCGGTGACTACTTCAAGGAAGGCGCCATCACCTACGCCTGGGAGCTGCTCACCACGCCCCAGGACAAGGGTGGTTACGGGCTCGACCCGGAGCGCCTGTGGATCACGGTCTACCTCGACGACGACGAGGCCGAGTCCATCTGGCGCGACAAGATCGGCGTCCCGGCCGAGCGCATCCAGCGCCTGGGCAAGAAGGACAACTACTGGTCCATGGGCGTCCCGGGCCCCTGCGGCCCGTGTTCCGAGATCAACTACGACCGCGGCCCCGAGTTCGGCGTCGAGGGCGGTCCGGCCGTCAACGACGAGCGGTACGTGGAGATCTGGAACCTGGTCTTCATGCAGTACGAGCGCGGCGAGGGCATCTCGAAGGACGACTTCGAGATCCTCGGCGACCTGCCCAGCAAGAACATCGACACCGGCCTCGGCATGGAACGCCTCGCCATGATTCTGCAGGGCGTGCAGAACATGTACGAGATCGACACCTCGATGGCCGTCATCAGGAAGGCCACCGAGCTGACGGGCGTCGAGTACGGCGCCGCCCACGAGTCCGACGTCTCGCTGCGCGTGGTCACCGACCACATGCGCACCTCCGTGATGCTCATCGGCGACGGCGTGAGCCCCGGCAACGAGGGTCGCGGCTATGTGCTGCGCCGCATCATGCGCCGCGCCATCCGCAACATGCGGCTGCTGGGTGCCACCGGTCCCGTCGTCAAGGACCTCATCGACGTCGTGATCGAGATGATGGGCCAGCAGTACCCGGAGCTGGTCAGCGACCGGCAGCGGATCGAGACCGTGGCCCTCGCCGAGGAGGCCGCCTTCCTCAAGACGCTGAAGGCCGGCACGAACATTCTCGACACGGCCATCACCGACACCAAGGACTCCGGCGGCACGGTCCTCGCCGGCGACAAGGCCTTCCTGCTCCACGACACGTGGGGCTTCCCGATCGACCTCACCCTCGAAATGGCCGCCGAACAGGGCCTGTCGGTGGACGAGGACGGCTTCCGCCGCCTGATGAAGGAGCAGCGGGACAAGGCCAAGGCCGACGCCCGGGCCAAGAAGACCGGCCACGCCGACCTCGGCGCCTACCGTCAGATCGCCGACGCCGCCGGTGAGACGGACTTCATCGGCTACGACCGCACCGAGGTCGAGTCGACGATCGTCGGCATCCTCGTCGACGGCGCCTCCTCACCGGCCGCCACCGAGGGCGACGAGGTCGAGATCGTGCTCGACCGCACCCCCTTCTACGCCGAGGGCGGTGGCCAGATCGGTGACACCGGCCGCATCCGGGTCGACTCCGGCGCGATCATCGAGATCCGCGACTGCCAGAAGCCCGTCCCGGGTGTGTACGTCCACAAGGGCGTCGTCCAGGTCGGCGAGGTCACCGTCGGCGCCAAGGCCCAGGCCTCCATCGACGAACGCCGTCGCAAGGCCATCGCCCGCGCCCACTCGGCCACGCACCTCACACACCAGGCCCTGCGCGACGCCCTCGGCCCGACGGCCGCTCAGGCCGGTTCCGAGAACCAGCCCGGCCGCTTCCGCTTCGACTTCGGTTCCCCGTCCGCCGTCCCGACGGCTGTGATGACAGACGTCGAGCAGCAGATCAACGAGGTGCTCGCCCGCGACCTGGACGTCCAGGCCGAGGTCATGAGCATCGACGAGGCCAAGAAGCAGGGCGCCATCGCCGAGTTCGGCGAGAAGTACGGCGAGCGCGTCCGCGTCGTGACCATCGGCGACTTCTCCAAGGAACTGTGCGGCGGCACCCACGTGCACAACACCGCTCAGCTGGGCCTGGTCAAGCTGCTCGGCGAATCGTCCATCGGCTCGGGCGTACGGCGCATCGAGGCCCTGGTCGGCGTCGACGCGTACAACTTCCTCGCCCGTGAGCACACGGTCGTCGCCCAGATCCAGGAGCTGGTCAAGGGCCGCCCCGAGGAGCTTCCGGAGAAGGTCTCCGCCATGCTCGGCAAGCTGAAGGACGCCGAGAAGGAGATCGAGAAGTTCCGCGCGGAGAAGGTGCTGCAGGCCGCCGCCGGTCTCGTCGAGTCCGCCAAGGACATCAACGGCGTCGCGCTGGTCACCGGACAGGTCCCGGACGGCACGGGCGCCGACGACCTGCGCAAGCTGGTCCTCGACGTGCGCGGCCGCATCCAGGGCGGACGGGCCGCTGTCGTGGCCCTGTTCACCGTGGCGGGCGGCAAGCCGCTGACGGTCATCGCCACCAACGAGGCCGCCCGCGAGCGTGCTCTGAAGGCCGGCGAGCTGGTCCGAGCCGCCGCCAAGACCCTCGGCGGCGGCGGTGGCGGCAAGCCCGACGTCGCCCAGGGCGGTGGCCAGAACCCCGCCGGCATCGGTGAGGCCATCGACGCGGTCGAGCGCCTCGTCGCCGAGACGGCCAAGTAGAGGCCGCGGACATGCGCAGAGGACGTCGGCTCGCGATCGACGTCGGGGACGCCCGGATCGGGGTCGCCTCGTGCGACCCCGACGGGATCCTCGCGACACCGGTGGAGACGGTCCCGGGACGTGACATCCCGGCCGCCCACCGCCGGTTGAGGCAGCTCGTCGAGGAGTACGAGCCGATCGAGGTCGTCGTCGGGCTCCCTCGCTCCCTCAAGGGGGGCGAGGGCCCCGCCGCGGTCAAGGTCCGTGCCTTCGCCCAGGAGCTCGCGGTCGGGATCGCTCCCGTTCCGGTGCGGCTCGTGGACGAGAGGATGACCACGGTGACGGCCAGCCAGGGCCTGCGCGCCTCGGGCGTGAAAGCGAAGAAGGGCCGGTCGGTGATCGACCAGGCCGCCGCCGTCATCATTCTCCAGCAGGCGCTGGAATCCGAACGGGTGTCAGGCAAGTCTCCCGGCGAGGGCGTCGAAGTGGTCATGTGATCGCGATACGGTAACGTTCCGCCCGATGCGGTGGTGTTCGAACAGCCCTCGCACAGTAAAGAGGCGGACGGGAGCCGAGCCACAGGAGCCGGCCGCTGCCGGCTCGCGGCTCGTAGGGGATCGATGACTGAGTATGGCCGGGGCCCAGGCTCCGAACCGTGGCATCCGGAGGACCCGTTGTACGGGGACGTCGGATGGGGCGGGCAGGCCGCCGACGGCCAGTCCGCCTACGACGGCGGCCAGCCGCAGCACTATCCGCAGCAGCAGGCGCAGCAGCAGGGCCAGCAGGGCGACTGGGGCACGGGTCAGCAGCAGTACCCGTCCCAGGGCCAGCAGCAGTATCCCGGCCAGGGCCAGCAGCAGTACCCGGGTCAGGGTCAGCAGCAGTACCAGGGCCAGCAGCAGTACCCCGGGCAGCAGCAGTACCCCGGGCAGGGGCAGCAGCAGTACCAGGACCAGCAGCAGTACCCCGGGCAGGGGCAGCAGGGGTACGCGGACCAGGGCCAGCAGCAGTACAACGGTCAAGGGCAGCAGTACCCCGGCCAGGGGCAGCAGCAGTACCCGTCACAGGGCGGGCAGCAGCAGTACGCCGACGGCGGCTGGAACACCGGCGCGCAGCCGCAGGTGCCCTACGCCGCCGACCCGGCCGACCCCTACGCGGGCCAGTACGCCGGTGAGCAGCCCGACTACTACGGCACCCCCGACGCCTACCCGCCGCCCGAGCCGCCGGCCCGGCGCCGCGCCGAGCCCAAGCCCGAGCGCGAGCCCGAACCCGAGCCGAAGCCGGACTGGGATCCGGGACCGGACCAGGGCGAGCACGCCTTCTTCGCCGGTGGCGACGACGATGACGACGACCTCGACGACGACGATGACGACCCGAAGAGCCGCCGGGGCCGTGGTGACCGCAAGGGCCGGGGCGGCGGCAAGGGCAAGAAGCGCCGCAGCGGCTGTGCCTGCCTGGTGGTCGTCATGGTCTTCGGAGGCGGTCTCGCCGGAGCCGGATATTTCGGCTATCAGTACTACCAAAATCGTTTCGGCTCCGCTCCCGACTACGCGGGCGAGGGTTCGGGGCAGGTACCCGTGGTGATTGCCAAGGGCGAGGGTGGCTACGTAATCGGCCAGAAGCTCAAGGCGCTCGGTGTCGTCAAGAGTGTGGACGCGTTCGTGTCCGCCCAGGCAGAGAATCCCAAGGGCAAGTCGATTCAGGCGGGCGCCTATCTCCTGCGGAAGGAGATGTCGGCCGCGAGCGCCGTCGAGCTGATGCTCGACCCCAAGAGCCAGAACAACGTGACCGTGCCTCCCGGTGCCCGCAATGCCCAGGTGTACGCGGCGATCGACAAGAAGCTCGGACTTTCCAGCGGCACCACCGCAAAGGTCGCGAAGAAGCAATACAAGAGCCTGGGGCTCCCGAGCTGGGCGAACAGCGACAAGGACATAAAGGATCCGCTGGAAGGATTCCTCTACCCGCTCACGTATCCCGCCGCCAAGGGCATGAAGCCCGAGGCCGTGCTGAAGAGCATGGTCGCGCAGGCCAACAAGAAGTACGCCGCGCTGGGGCTCGAGGCGAAGGCGAAGTCCCTCAAGCTCGACAATCCGTTGCAGGTGGTCACGGTCGCGAGCCTCGTCCAGGCCGAGGGCAAGACGCACGACGACTACCGGAAGATGGCCGAGGTCGTCTACAACCGGCTGAAGTCCACCAACACCGAGACCAACCAGAAGCTCCAGTTCGACTCGACCTTCAATTACCTGAACGGCCAGAGCAAGATTCACATCGGTGAGTCCGAGATCAACAGCAACCCGGACCCGTACAACACGTACTTCCACCGGGGTCTGCCGCCGGGTCCGATCGGCAACCCGGGTGACGACGCGTTCAGAGCGGTTTTCAATCCGACGAAGGACGGTTGGATGTACTTCGTGGCGACCGACGGTAAGAGCAATACCGAATTCGCCAAGACGAACGCCGAATTCGAGAGGCTCAAGGACAAGTTCAATGACAGTTCGGGCAACTGATGCCCGCCGGGCCGCGGTGCTCGGTTCCCCGATCGCGCACTCCCTCTCTCCGGTGCTGCACCGGACCGCGTACCGCGAGCTGGGTCTCGGGGACTGGTCGTACGACCGCTTCGAGGTCGACGAGGAGGCGCTGCCCGGGTTCATCGAGGGCCTCGGACCGGAGTGGGCCGGGCTGTCGCTGACCATGCCGCTGAAGCGGGCCGTGATGCCGTTGGTCGACGAGATCAGCGAGACGGCCGCCTCGGTCGAGGCGGTCAACACCGTCGTGTTCACCGAGGACGGGCGGCGCGTCGGCGACAACACCGACATCCCCGGAATGGTCGCCGCGCTGCGCGAGCGGGGGATCGAGCAGGTCGACTCGGCCGCCGTCCTCGGCGCCGGCGCCACCGCCTCCTCCGCGCTGGCCGCCCTCGCGCGGATCTGCACCGGCGAGGTCGTCGCGTACGTCCGCAGCAGGGAGCGTGCCGCCGAGATGCGGCACTGGGGCGAGCGGCTCGACATCGAGGTGCGCACCGCGGACTGGGCGGACGCGGAACAGGCCCTGCGGGCGCCGCTGGTGATCGCCACGACTCCGGCCGGGACCACGGACGCGCTGGCCGCCGCCGTCCCGGAGCGCCCCGCGACCCTCTTCGACGTGCTGTACGACCCCTGGCCGACCGCTCTCGCGGCGCGCTGGTCGGCCTACGGCGGAGCCGTGGTCGGCGGACTCGATCTGCTCGTGCACCAGGCGGTGCTCCAGGTCGAGCAGATGACCGGGCGGGCGCCCGCGCCGCTGGGTGCCATGCGCAAGGCCGGCGAACACGCGCTGGCGGCCCGGTAGGCGATCCCGGCCGAGGCCGTGACACCGTCCGAGGCCGACACGGCCTGGCGTCCGCGGTCCGCCGTCGGGGGCTCACGAGTTTCGTGGCGCGGTGCACCCCACCGGCGCCCGGCCCGGTGGGCCGCTCCGGGCGGGGACGGCGGGGCGTGGCGCCCACGGTCGGCCTCAGGTGGGCCCCAGGGCACTTCGTGGCGCGATGAACCACGCCCGCGCCGCCCCTCCGACGAGATCGCGGACGGTCCGCCGCCGTACCCGCCTCCAGGGCCGCGAGGCGGTCCGGAGCGCGGCGGCACGGGGGCGTGACGCTTCTCGTGATGCCCTCGGACACGGCAGGGGGCCGGTCGCCGAGACGGCCGGGGCAGGCCCGCTCCGGCGCCCCAGGAGACGTACGCGGGACGGTGCGACCCGGCCGGGTGCGTCCGCCTGATGGACCTGCGGCCGGTTCCCGCTCCCGAACGTGGGAGGATCGGAGGCGGCGGGCCAGGGCCGCGCACCCGGTCGCGCCGTCGCCGTACGCGAGGACGCGTGTACGCAGCAGCAGCACCAGGGCGCGAGCATGAGGAGCACCGTTGAGCAGGTTGCGCTGGCTGACCGCGGGCGAGTCCCACGGTCCCGCACTTGTCGCGACGCTGGAGGGCCTTCCCGCCGGCGTCCCGATCACCACGGAGATGGTGGCGGACCACCTCGCCCGGCGGCGCCTGGGTTATGGACGCGGTGCCCGGATGAAGTTCGAGCGTGACGAGGTCACCTTCCTCGGCGGCGTCCGGCACGGTCTGACCCTCGGCTCCCCGGTCGCCATCATGATCGGCAACACCGAGTGGCCCAAGTGGGAGCAGGTCATGGCGGCCGACCCGGTCGCCCCGGAGATCCTCGCCGACCTCGCCCGCAACGCCCCGCTGACCCGTCCCCGGCCCGGTCACGCCGACCTCGCCGGTATGCAGAAGTACGGCTTCGACGAGGCCCGGCCGATCCTGGAGCGCGCCTCCGCCCGCGAGACCGCGGCCCGCGTGGCGCTCGGCGCCGTCGCCCGCTCGTACCTGAAGGAGACGGCCGGGATCGAGATCGTCTCCCACGTCGTCGAGCTCGCCGCGGCCAAGGCCCCCTACGGTGTCCTCCCGAAGCCCTCGGACGTCGAGAAGCTCGACGCCGACCCGGTGCGCTGCCTCGACGCCGACACCTCGAAGGCGATGGTCGCCGAGATCGACCAGGCCCACAAGGACGGCGACACGCTCGGCGGCGTCGTCGAGGTGCTCGCGTACGGCGTTCCGGTGGGCCTCGGCTCGCACGTGCACTGGGACCGTCGTCTCGACGCCCGGCTCGCGGCCGCGCTCATGGGTATCCAGGCCATCAAGGGCGTCGAGGTCGGCGACGGCTTCGACCTGGCCCGGGTGCCCGGTTCGCAGGCCCACGACGAGATCGTCCACACCGAGGACGGCATCCGCCGCTCCACCGGCCGTTCCGGCGGCACCGAGGGCGGTCTGACCACCGGTGAGCTGCTGCGCGTCCGCGCCGCGATGAAGCCGATCGCCACCGTGCCGCGCGCGCTGGCCACCATCGACGTCGCCACCGGCGAGGCCGCCAAGGCCCACCACCAGCGCTCCGACGTCTGCGCGGTCCCGGCCGCCGGCATCGTCGCCGAAGCCATGGTCGCCCTCGTCCTGGCCGACGCCGTGGGCGAGAAGTTCGGTGGCGACAGCGTCCCGGAGACCCGCCGGAACGTGCGGAGCTACCTCGAGAACCTGGCCATCCGGTGACCGCGCCACGGCTGGTCCTGGTCGGCCCGATGGGAGTCGGCAAGTCCACGGTGGGTTCGCTCGTCGCCGAGCGGCTCGGCTGCGCCTACCGGGACACGGACGACGACATCGTGACCGCGCAGGGCCGCACCATCGCCGACATCTTCGTGGACGAGGGCGAGTCCGCCTTCCGCGCCATCGAGAAGCGGGCGGTGCGCGAGGCGCTCGCCGAGCACGACGGTGTGCTGGCGCTGGGCGGCGGTTCGATCCTCGACGCGGATACCCGCGCGCTGCTCGCCGGTCACCAGGTCGTCTATCTCTCCATGGACGTGGAGGAGGCGGTCCAGCGCACCGGCCTGAACGCGGCCCGCCCGCTGCTCGCCGTCAACCCCCGCCGGCAGTGGCGCGAGTTGATGGAAGCGCGCCGCCCTCTGTACACCGAAGTCGCCCGCGCGGTCGTGGCGACCGACGGCCGTACACCCGATGAGGTCGCCCGAGCGGTCCTCGACGCAGTGGAGTTGAAGGAAGCATGAGCGAGGCAGTGACCCGCGTCCAGGTCGGCGGCACAGCGGGCACCGACCCCTACGAGGTCCTGATCGGCCGTCAACTCCTCGGTGAACTGGGCGGGTTGATCGGCGACAAGGCCCGTCGTGTCGCCATCGTGCACCCCGAGGCACTCGCCGGGACCGGCGAGGCGCTCCGCGCCGACCTGGCGGAGCAGGGCTTCGAGGCCGTCGCCATCCAGGTGCCGAACGCCGAGGAGGCCAAGACCGCGGAGGTCGCCGCCTACTGCTGGAAGGCGCTCGGCCAGTCCGGCTTCACCCGCACCGACGTCATCGTCGGCGTCGGCGGCGGAGCCACCACCGACCTCGCCGGTTTCGTGGCGGCGACCTGGCTGCGCGGGGTGCGCTGGATCGCCGTCCCCACCACCGTGCTCGGCATGGTCGACGCGGCGGTCGGCGGCAAGACCGGCATCAACACCGCCGAGGGCAAGAACCTGGTCGGCGCCTTCCACCCGCCCGCGGGCGTGCTCTGCGACCTGGCGGCGCTCGACTCGCTGCCGGTCAACGACTTCGTCTCCGGGCTCGCGGAGATCATCAAGGCCGGATTCATCGCCGACCCGGTGATCCTGGAGCTCATCGAGTCCGACCCTCAGGCCGCCCGGACGCCCGCGGGACCGCACACCGCCGAGCTGATCGAGCGCTCCATCAAGGTCAAGGCGGAGGTCGTCTCCGGCGACCTCAAGGAGTCGGGGCTGCGCGAGATCCTCAACTACGGTCACACGCTCGCGCACGCCATCGAGAAGAACGAGCGCTACAAGTGGCGGCACGGCGCGGCCGTCGCCGTCGGCATGCACTTCGCCGCCGAACTCGGCCGCCTCGCGGGCCGGCTGGACGACGCGACCGCCGACCGGCACCGCACGATCCTGGAGTCCGTCGGTCTCCCGCTGAGCTACCGCTACGACCAGTGGCCGAAGCTGGTGGAGAACATGAAGGTCGACAAGAAGTCCCGCGGCGACCTGCTGCGCTTCATCGTCCTCGACGGGCTGGCCAAGCCGACCGTCCTGGAGGGCCCGGACCCGGCCGTCCTGCTCGCGGCGTACGGCGAGGTCGGGGAGTAGCGGGCGCCACCCCGCGCGGACGTATGTTCCGAAGGACCCCTGCTCAACCCGTTTTGCCCCTCCGTTCCGGGCACTTCGCACCTTCCCCGGCCGTTCACACAACGGCGGCCGGGGAAGGTACCGTTCGGTAGCGACGGGACCTGCGTCCCGCCCGCCAGCGCCCATTGCCTGTACGAGACGGAGTGGCACCGGATGCAGCACGCAGTGGGGGCTCCGCTGCCGCCGCCCCATCAGCCGGGGCAAGGACCGGCCGCCGGTTGGTCGCCGGCCGGACAGTATTCGGGGCAGCAGGGTCCCGCACCCGCTCCGGGTTTCGCCGGAGCGCCGGTGCCGCCCGGGGCTCCTCCCGTCCAGACCCCGCAGCACCATCTGCCGCCGCACCAGGTGCCTCCGCAGCACGCGCAGCCTCCCCAGCACCATCCCGTCCCGCCCGCGCCGGACACCACCGGGCATGTGCAACTGCCCCCGGGCGCCCCGGTGGCCATGCCGAGCCCGCCGCCCGCCACGGGCACGCCCGATCCGGCGGCCACCACGCTCGCGATCCTGCTCATCGGCCCCGCGGGTGCCGGGAAGACCAGCGTCGCCAAGTACTGGGCGGACCACCGCCGGGTGCCCACGGCGCACATCAGCCTCGACGACGTCCGTGAATGGGTGCGCTCGGGCTTCGCCGACCCGCAGTCGGGATGGAACGACCATTCCGAGGCGCAGTATCGTCTCGCCCGCCGCACCTGCGGCTTCGCGGCCCGCAATTTCCTGGCCAACGGCATCTCGTGCATCCTCGACGACGCCGTCTTCCCGGACCGTCCGGTCGTCGGGCTCGGCGGCTGGAAGCGGCACGTCGGTCCCGGGCTGCTGCCGGTCGTGCTCCTGCCGGGCCTGGAGGTGGTCCTGGAGCGCAACGCCGAGCGCTCCGGGAACCGTCGGCTCAGCGACGAGGAGGTCGCGCGCATCCACGGCCGGATGGCCGGCTGGTACGGCTCCGGGCTCCCGATCATCGACAACTCGCAGCTCGACGTGGCGGCCACGGCCCGTGTCCTGGACGACGTCCTCGCCCGGTCGATCGCCAGCCCGCCGCAGTGGTGAGCGGGCCCCGGGTCCGCCCGTTCGGGCCCCGGCCTACCCGTCCGGCCCTCTGAACCGGCGACATCCGGCCACCGCTCGTACGCTCGGTTCATGTCAGAGGTGTACGCGACCCGCAGAGAGCGGCTCCGGGAACGCAGTACGGCGGGCGGCAGCGCGACAGCGCTCGTCACCCGTCCCGCCAACGTGAGGTATCTCGCCGGCGCGGCGCCGCACGGCTCCGTGCTCCTGCTCGGCGCCGGCGAGGACATACTGCTGTGCGGCAGTCCGCCGACCGGCGAGGCCGCGGAAGGACGCCCGGACGAGGCGCTGAACGTGCGGGTGCTGCCGCGCGCCGGTGGTGATCCGGCCGTCGCTGCCGCCGGACTGGCGGCCGGCCAGGGCGCCGAGTCCCTCGCGGTCGAGGAACACCACCTGACCGTGACGCGGCACCGAGCCCTCGGCTCGGTCGCGCCGCGGCTGCGCCTGGCCGACCTGGGCGGCGCGGTGGAACAGCTGCGCGTGATCAAGGACGAGGAGGAGATCTCCTGTCTGCGGATCGGTGCCGAGATCACCGACCAGGCGCTGGGCGAACTCCTCGAATCCATCCTGGTCGGCCGGACGGAACGCCATCTCGCCCTGGAACTGGAGCGTCGGCTCGTCGACCACGGCGCGGACGGACCGGCCTTCGCGACCTCGGTCGGCACCGGCCCGAACTCGGGGCGGCGCGGCCACCGGCCCACCGACCGTCGGGTCGAGGAGGGCGACTTCCTCTCCGTCTGTCTCGGCGCGACCTACCGCGGCTATCGGTGTGAGATCGGTCGTACGTTCGTGATCGGCACCTCGCCCGCCGACTGGCAGATCGAGCTGTACGACCTCGTCTTCGCCGCCCAGCGCGCCGGACGGGAGGCGCTTGCACCAGGCGCCGCCTACCGGGACGTGGACCGCGCGGCGCGTCAGGTACTGGACTCCGCGGGCCATTCGGAAGGGGTTCCGCCGCTGACGGGGCACGGTGTCGGGCTCGAAATCGACGAGGACCCGCAGCTTGCCCCCGCGGCCATGGGTAAACTGGACGCTTGCGTGCCGGTCACCGTCGAACCGGGGGTCCACCTTCCGGGCCGGGGCGGTGTCAGGATCGATGACACGCTCGTCGTACGCCCTGAGGCGGACGGCGGACCCGAGCTACTCACCATCACGACCAAGGAGCTGCTCGCGCTCTAGCTTTTCGAGCTGTGCGCGTGCGCCGGGGTCGTCCACGTCAGTCCAGGAGATTCCGCAACCGTGGCTTCCACGAACGACCTCAAGAACGGCCTGGTGCTCAAGCTCGACGGAGGCCAGCTCTGGTCCGTCGTCGAGTTCCAGCACGTCAAGCCCGGCAAGGGCCCGGCCTTCGTGCGCACCAAGCTGAAGAACGTGCTCTCCGGCAAGGTCGTCGACAAGACGTTCAACGCCGGCGTCAAGGTCGAGACGGCCACGATCGACAAGCGCGACATGCAGTTCTCGTACATGGACGGCGAGTACTTCGTCTTCATGGACATGGACACGTACGACCAGCTCATGGTCGACCGCAAGTCCGTCGGCGATGCCGCCAACTTCCTGATCGAGGGCTTCACCGCCACCGTCGCCCAGCACGAGGGCGAGGTGCTCTTCGTCGAGCTGCCCGCCGCCGTCGAGCTGGTCATCCAGGAGACCGAGCCCGGCGTCCAGGGCGACCGCTCCACCGGTGGCACCAAGCCCGCCATCCTGGAGACCGGCCACCAGATCCAGGTCCCCCTCTTCATCACCACCGGTGAGAAGATCAAGGTCGACACCCGTAGCAGCGACTACCTCGGCCGGGTGAACAGCTAACCGTGGCTGCCCGCAACACGGCCCGCAAGCGCGCCTTCCAGATCCTCTTCGAGGGCGACCAGCGCGGCGTGGACGTCCTGACGGTCCTCGCGGACTGGATCCGGCATTCCCGGTCCGACACCCGGCAGCCGCCGGTGAGCGAGTACACGATGCAGCTGGTCGAGGGCTACGCCACCAAGGTGAGGCGCATCGACGAGCTCATCGCGCAGTACGCCGTCGGCTGGACGCTGGACAGGATGCCGGTCGTCGACCGCAACATCCTGCGCCTCGGTGCCTATGAGCTGATCTGGGTCGACGAGACCCCGGACGCCGTGGTGCTCGACGAGGCGGTGCAGTTGGCGAAGGAGTTCTCCACGGACGAGTCGCCCTCGTTCGTGAACGGCCTGCTGGGCCGTCTGAAGGACCTGAAGCCGTCGCTCCGCCGCGACGACGCCTAGGCGAAGGCAGACGACAGTCGTACGGCCCCGAGGGGGCGTACGGAACGCCGGAGGGCCCGCAGCTCGATCGCTGCGGGCCCTCCGGCGTTCCCGTACCTCTGAGGCCTCCGAGGCCCGCAGAAAGCCGCCGGGGTGGCCGGAACCATCTGGTTCCGGCCACCCCGGCGGCACGTTTCTGCTGAGCTGTCGTAAGGGATCAGCCCTCGTCGTGGGCGACCGCGCGGCGCGCGTCCGCGTCCAGCACGCCCCAGCTGATGAGCTGCTCGGTCAGGACCGAGGGGGACTGGTCGTAGATGACGGCGAGGGTGCGCAGGTCGTCCTGGCGGATCGACAGCACCTTGCCGTTGTAGTCGCCGCGCTGCGACTGGATCGTCGCCGCGTAGCGCTGGAGCGGGCCCGCCTTCTCGGCCGGCACGTGCGCCAGCCGCTCCAGGTCCAGGACCAGCTTCGGCGGCGGCTCGGCGGCCCCGCCCGGAGTGGTGCCGGGCAGCAGCTCCTGAACCGGAACCCCGTAGAAGTCCGCCAGCTCGGCGAGGCGCTGCACGGTTACGGCGCGGTCGCCGCGCTCGTACGAACCGACCACGACCGCCTTCCAGCGGCCCTGGGACTTCTCCTCGACGCCGTGGAGGGAAAGGCCCTGCTGGGTGCGGATTGCGCGGAGCTTGGCCCCGAGCTGTTTGGCGTATTCGCTGGACATATAGCTCCCCGGACGCTGTATCAACGTGCGGCTCCGCCGCGCGGCTGGTGACTCACTGTGAGGTTACGCAGCGTTACTCTCCCCCGTCAAGCCGAAGGGTTTTCGACCGGTCCTCGCACGGGTGTCACCGGGGGTGGCTCAAAGGGGGGTGATCAGGTCCGTTGCCGGGCTGGTAGCGTTGATGGCGCAAATCCGACGTCCTTTAATGATCCGTCCCGTGAGGCGGAGAAGGAGGTCCGTTTCTTATGGACACCGAGCACGACAAGCAGCAGTACGAAGCCGATGCGCGGCCCGTTCTCGAGGCGCCCGACATCGCGCGGGTGCTGACCCGCATCGCCCACGAGATCGTCGAGCGCGCCAAGGGCGCCGACGACGTGGTGCTCCTCGGCATTCCGACCCGGGGTGTCTTCCTGGCCCGCAGGCTGGCCGACAAGCTCGAAGAGATCACCGACCGCAAGATCCCGGTCGGCTCCCTCGACATCACCATGTACCGCGACGACCTGCGCATGCACCCGCCCCGTGCGCTGGCCCGCACCGAGATCCCCGGTGACGGCATCGACGGCCGCCTCGTCGTCCTCGTCGACGACGTGCTCTTCTCCGGCCGCACCATCCGCGCCGCCCTCGACGCGCTGAACGACATCGGCCGGCCGCGCGCCGTGCAGCTCGCGGTCCTCGTCGACCGGGGCCACCGCGAACTGCCCATCCGCGCCGACTACGTCGGCAAGAACCTCCCCACGTCGTTGCGGGAGACGGTCAAGGTCCAGCTCGCCGAGGAGGACGGTCGCGACACCGTGCTGCTCGGTGCCAAGCGGACCTCCCCGGGCGAGCAGCAGTAGCACTCCGGCTCGCACCGCCGAGTGCGCTCCCGCGCGCCCGCATGCCCGAATCCTCCCTGAACTTCCTTACGGAGCCTGACAGATGCAGCGTCATCTCATCTCGGCCGCCGACCTCACCCGCGACGACGCCGTCCTGATCCTCGACACCGCCGAGGAGATGGCCCGGGTCGCCGACCGGCCGATCAAGAAGCTGCCGACCCTGCGCGGCCGCACCGTCGTCAACCTCTTCTTCGAGGACTCGACCCGTACCCGGATCTCCTTCGAGGCCGCCGAGAAGCGGCTCTCCGCGGACGTCATCAACTTCACCGCCAAGGGGTCGAGTGTCTCCAAGGGCGAGTCCCTCAAGGACACCGCCCAGACCCTGGAGGCCATGGGGGTCGACGCCGTGGTCATCCGGCACGGCGCCTCCGGAGCCCCGTACCGGCTCGCCACCTCCGGCTGGATCGACGCCGCCGTCATCAACGCGGGCGACGGCACCCACCAGCACCCCACGCAGGCCCTGCTCGACGCCTTCACCATGCGCCGCCGCCTCGTCGGCCGGGACGCCGGGATCGGCCAGGACCTGTCCGGCAAGCGGATCACGATCGTCGGCGACGTCCTGCACTCCCGCGTCGCGCGCTCCAACGTCGACCTGCTGCACACCCTCGGCGCCGAGGTCACCCTCGTCGCGCCGCCCACCCTGGTGCCGGTCGGCGTGGAGACCTGGCCCTGCGAGATCTCGTACGACCTGGACAGCACCCTGTCCAAGTCCGACGCGGTGATGATGCTGCGGGTCCAGCGCGAGCGGATGAACGCCGCGTTCTTCCCGACCGAGCGCGAGTACTCGCGCCGCTACGGGCTCGACGGCGACCGCATGGCGAAGATGCCCGAGCACGCCATCGTGATGCACCCCGGCCCGATGGTCCGCGGCATGGAGATCACCGCCGCGGTCGCCGACTCCGACCGCTGCACGGTCGTCGAGCAGGTCGCCAACGGTGTGTCCATCCGCATGGCCGTCCTGTACCTGCTCCTGGGCGGCAACGAGCCCGCCGTCACCCACACCCGTACCGAGGAGAAGTAAGACAATGAGCAAGATCCTTATCCGTGGTGCGAAGGTGCTCGGCGGCGAGCCGCAGGACGTCCTGATCGACGGCGAGGTGATCGAGGCCGTCGGCACCGGGCTGTCCGCGGACGGCGCCGAGGTCATCGAGGCCGACGGCAAGGTGCTGCTGCCGGGCCTCGTCGACCTGCACACCCATCTGCGCGAGCCCGGCCGCGAGGACTCCGAGACCGTGCTGACCGGCACCCGTGCCGCGGCGAGCGGCGGCTTCACGGCCGTGTTCGCCATGGCCAACACCTTCCCGGTCGCCGACACCGCCGGTGTGGTCGAGCAGGTCTACCGGCTCGGCCAGGAGCACGGCTACTGCGACGTGCAGCCCATCGGCGCCGTCACGGTCGGCCTGGAGGGCAAGAAGCTCGCCGAGCTGGGCGCGATGCACGAGTCCGCGGCCGGCGTCACGGTCTTCTCCGACGACGGCAAGTGCGTCGACGACGCGGTGATGATGCGCCGCGCGCTGGAGTACGTGAAGGCCTTCGGCGGCGTCGTCGCGCAGCACGCGCAGGAGCCCCGCCTCACCGAGGGCGCCCAGATGAACGAGGGCGTCGTCTCCGCCGAGCTCGGGCTCGGCGGCTGGCCCGCGGTGGCCGAGGAGTCGATCATCGCCCGGGACGTCCTGCTCGCCGAGCACGTCGGCTCCCGCGTCCACATCTGCCACCTGTCGACCGCCGGGTCCGTCGAGATCGTCCGCTGGGCCAAGTCCCGCGGCATCGACGTGACCGCCGAGGTCACCCCGCACCACCTGCTCCTCACCGACGAGCTGGTGCGCTCGTACAACCCGGTCTACAAGGTCAACCCGCCGCTGCGCACCGAGCGGGACGTCATGGCGCTGCGCGAGGCGCTCGCCGACGGCACGATCGACATCGTCGCGACCGACCACGCGCCGCACCCGCACGAGGACAAGGACTGCGAGTGGGCCGCCGCCGCCATGGGCATGGTCGGCCTGGAGACCGCGCTGTCCGTCGTCCAGCAGACGATGGTCGAGACCGGACTGCTCGACTGGGCCGGCGTCGCCGACCGGATGTCCGTCAAGCCCGCCGCGATCGGCCGGGCCGCGGGCCACGGACGTCCCGTCTCGGCAGGTGAGCCCGCCAACCTCACGCTGGTCGACACGGCATACCGTGGGACGGTGGACCCCGCTGGCTTCGCCTCGCGCAGCCGCAACACCCCCTACGCGGGACGTGAGCTGCCGGGCCGGGTCACCCACACCTGGCTGCGGGGCAAGGCCACCCTCGTCGACGGGAAGCTCGCGTGACACCTCTCATCTCCATGGCCGCCGAACAGAAGTCGGCGGAAGTGACCGACTGGGCCGCCCGGATCGGCTGGCTCGTCGGCCTCGCCCTCTTCATCGCGCTCGTCTACTGGCTGATGCGCGAGGGCTGGAAATGGCGCGGCACCCTCCAGGGCGACCTGCCCGAGCTCCCCGTCGCGCCGGAAGACCCCGGCCCGGCGACACTGAGCATGAGCGGCCGCTACCACGGCTCCACCACCGCCGGACAGTGGCTCGACCGCATCGTGGCGCACGGCCTGGGCACCCGCAGCCGGGCCGAGCTCACCCTGACGGACGCGGGACTGGACGTCGTACGCCCCGGCGCGAACGACTTCTTCGTCCCGGCCTCGCAGCTGCGCGAGGCCCGGCTCGACAAGGGCATCGCGGGCAAGGTCCTCACCGAGGGCGGACTCCTCGTCGTCACCTGGGCGCACGGCGACAGGCTTCTCGACTCCGGCTTCCGCTCGGACCGCGCGGCCGAGCACAACGAATGGGTCGACACCCTGAACGACATGATCAACAAGACGGAAACGGAAGGCGCACGATGACGACCTCCACTCAGGGGAACGCCTCGCAGAGGGAGAAGGCGCTTCCCGCCGTACTCGTCCTGGAGGACGGCCGGGTCTTCCGCGGCCGCGCCTACGGGGCCGTGGGGGAGACCTTCGGCGAAGCGGTGTTCTCCACCGGCATGACCGGATACCAGGAGACCCTCACCGACCCGTCGTATCACCGCCAGGTCGTCGTGATGACCGCCCCGCACGTCGGCAACACCGGCGTCAACGACGAGGACCCCGAGTCGAAGCGGATCTGGGTCGCCGGATACGTCGTCCGCGACCCCGCGCGCGTGCCCTCCAACTGGCGCTCCCGGCGCTCGCTGGACGAGGAACTGCGCAGCCAGGGTGTCGTCGGCATCAGCGGTATCGACACGCGCGCCCTCACCCGCCACCTGCGGGAGCGCGGCGCCATGCGCGTCGGCATCTTCTCCGGCAACGCGCTGCCCGACGCGGGCACCATGCTCGCCGAGGTGCGGCAGGCGCCCGAGATGAAGGGCGCGAACCTCGCCGCCGAGGTCGCCACCAAGGAGACGTACGTCGTTCCCGCGATCGGCCCCGACGGCGAAGCCGTCCCGATCGGCAAGGCGAAGTTCACCGTCGCCGCCGTCGACCTGGGCATCAAGGGCATGACCCCGCACCGGATGGCCGAACGCGGCATCGAGGTGCACGTGCTGCCCGCGACGGCCACCGCCGAGGACGTCTACGCCGTGAACCCCGACGGCGTGTTCTTCTCCAACGGCCCGGGTGACCCGGCCACGGCCGACGGCCCGGTCGCCGTCATGCAGGAAGTGCTCGCGCGCAGGACGCCGCTGTTCGGCATCTGCTTCGGCAACCAGATCCTCGGCCGGGCCCTCGGCTTCGGCACGTACAAGCTGAAGTACGGCCACCGCGGCATCAACCAGCCCGTGCAGGACCGTACGACCGGCAAGGTCGAGGTCACCGCGCACAACCACGGCTTCGCCGTCGACGCTCCGCTCGACAAGGTCTCCGAGACCCCCTACGGCCGCGCCGAGGTCTCCCACGTCTGCCTCAACGACAACGTGGTGGAGGGCCTCCAGCTGCTCGACCAGCCGGCCTTCAGTGTCCAGTACCACCCCGAAGCGGCAGCCGGTCCGCACGACGCCGCCTACCTGTTCGACCGCTTCACGTCTTTGATGGAAACAGTTCTGATGGAGGGCCAGCGTGCCTAAGCGCACCGATATCCAGTCCGTCCTGGTCATCGGCTCCGGCCCGATCGTCATCGGCCAGGCCGCCGAGTTCGACTACTCCGGCACCCAGGCGTGCCGCGTCCTGCGAGCCGAGGGCCTGCGGGTCATCCTGGTGAACTCCAACCCGGCGACGATCATGACCGACCCGGAGATCGCCGACGCCACGTACGTCGAGCCGATCACCCCCGAGTTCGTCGAGAAGATCATCGCCAAGGAGCGCCCGGACGTCCTGCTGCCGACGCTCGGCGGCCAGACGGCCCTCAACACCGCGATCTCCATGCACGAGCAGGGAGTGCTCGCGAAGTACGGCGTCGAGCTGATCGGCGCCAACATCGAGGCGATCAACAAGGGCGAGGACCGCGACCTCTTCAAGGGCGTCGTCGAGGCCGTGCGCGAGAAGATCGGCCACGGCGAATCCGCCCTGTCCGTCATCTGCCACACCATGGACGACGTCATCAAGGGCGTCGACACGCTCGGCGGCTACCCCGTCGTCGTCCGCCCCTCCTTCACCATGGGCGGCGCCGGCTCCGGCTTCGCCCACGACGAGGAGGAGCTGCGCCGGATCGCCGGTCAGGGCCTCACGCTCTCCCCAACCACCGAGGTGCTCCTGGAGGAGTCCATCCTCGGCTGGAAGGAGTACGAGCTGGAGCTGATGCGCGACAAGAACGACAACGTCGTGGTCGTCTGCTCCATCGAGAACTTCGACCCGATGGGCGTCCACACCGGCGACTCCATCACCGTCGCCCCGGCGATGACGCTGACCGACCGCGAGTACCAGCGGCTGCGCGACATCGGCATCGCGATCATCCGCGAGGTCGGCGTCGACACCGGCGGCTGCAACATCCAGTTCGCGGTCAACCCCGTCGACGGCCGCATCATCGTCATCGAGATGAACCCGCGGGTGTCGCGCTCCTCCGCGCTCGCGTCGAAGGCCACCGGCTTCCCGATCGCCAAGATCGCCGCCAAGCTCGCCGTCGGCTACACCCTCGACGAGATCCCGAACGACATCACCGAGAAGACCCCGGCGTCCTTCGAGCCGACTCTCGACTACGTCGTCGTGAAGGCCCCGCGCTTCGCCTTCGAGAAGTTCCCGTCCGCCGACTCCACCCTGACGACCACCATGAAGTCGGTCGGCGAGGCCATGGCGATCGGCCGCAACTTCACCGAGGCGCTGCAGAAGGCGCTGCGCTCGCTGGAGAAGAAGGGCAGCCAGTTCACCTTCGTCGGCGAGCCCGGCGACAAGGCCGAGCTGCTGCGCGAGGCCGTCCGGCCCACCGACGGCCGCATCAACACCGTCATGCAGGCCATCCGCGCGGGCGCCACGCCTGAGGAGGTCTTCGAGTTCACGAAGATCGACCCGTGGTTCGTCGACCAGCTGTTCCTGATCAAGGAGATCGCGGAGGAGCTGGCCGCCGCCGACAAGCTCGGCCCCGAGCTGCTCGCCGAGGCCAAGCGCCACGGCTTCTCCGACGCGCAGATCGCCGAGATCCGCGGACTGCGCGAGGATGTCGTGCGCGAGGTGCGGCACGCGCTCGGCGTGCGCCCGGTCTACAAGACGGTCGACACCTGCGCCGCCGAGTTCGCGGCGAAGACGCCGTACTTCTACTCCTCCTACGACGAGGAGACCGAGGTCGCCCGGCGCGAGAAGCCCGCCGTCATCATCCTGGGCTCCGGCCCGAACCGCATCGGCCAGGGCATCGAGTTCGACTACTCCTGCGTCCACGCCTCATTCGCGCTCAGCGACGCGGGCTACGAGACCGTGATGGTCAACTGCAACCCCGAGACCGTCTCCACGGACTACGACACCTCCGACCGCCTGTACTTCGAGCCGCTCACGCTCGAAGACGTGCTGGAGATCGTGCACGCGGAGTCGCTGGCCGGTCCGATCGCCGGTGTGATCGTTCAGCTCGGCGGCCAGACCCCGCTCGGCCTGTCGCAGGCGCTCAAGGACAACGGCGTGCCGATCGTGGGCACCTCGCCCGAGGCGATCCACGCCGCCGAGGACCGCGGCGCCTTCGGGCGGGTCCTCGAGGAGGCGGGCCTGCCGGCCCCCAAGCACGGCACCGCCACCACCTTCGCCGAGGCCAAGGCCATCGCCGACGAGATCGGCTACCCCGTCCTCGTCCGGCCCTCGTACGTCCTCGGCGGGCGTGGCATGGAGATCGTGTACGACGAGACGCGGCTGTCCTCGTACATCGCCGAGTCGACCGAGATCAGCCCCTCCCGGCCGGTGCTCGTCGACCGGTTCCTCGACGACGCGATCGAGATCGACGTCGACGCGCTGTACGACGGCGAGGAGCTCTACCTCGGCGGCGTGATGGAGCACATCGAGGAGGCCGGCATCCACTCCGGCGACTCGGCGTGCGCGCTGCCGCCGATCACCCTCGGCGGGTTCGACATCAAGCGGCTGCGCGCCTCGACGGAGGCCATCGCCAAGGGCGTCGGCGTCCGCGGCCTGATCAACATCCAGTTCGCGATGGCCGGCGACATCCTCTACGTCCTGGAGGCCAACCCGCGGGCCTCGCGCACCGTCCCCTTCACCTCGAAGGCGACCGCGGTGCCGCTCGCGAAGGCCGCCGCCCGCATCTCGCTGGGCGCGACCGTCGCCGAGCTGCGCGCCGAGGGCCTGCTCCCGGCGAACGGCGACGGCGGCACCCTGCCGCTCGACGCGCCGATCTCCGTCAAGGAGGCCGTCATGCCGTGGTCGCGCTTCCGCGACATCCACGGACGCGGTGTCGACACGGTGCTCGGCCCGGAGATGCGCTCCACCGGCGAGGTCATGGGCATCGACTCGGTGTTCGGCACGGCCTACGCCAAGTCGCAGGCGGGCGCCTACGGCCCGCTGCCCACCAAGGGCCGCGCCTTCATCTCCGTCGCCAACCGCGACAAGCGCTCGATGATCTTCCCGGCGCGGGAACTCGTCGCCCACGGCTTCGAGCTGCTCGCCACCTCCGGCACGGCCGAGGTGCTCAAGCGCAACGGCATCAACGCCACGGTCGTGCGCAAGCAGAGCGAGGGCGAGGGCCCGAACGGCGAGAAGACCATCGTCCAGCTCATCCACGACGGCGGGGTCGACCTCATCGTCAACACGCCGTACGGCACCGGCGGCCGTCTCGACGGCTACGAGATCCGTACGGCGGCCGTGGCCCGGTCGGTCCCGTGCCTGACGACGGTGCAGGCGCTCGCCGCCGCCGTCCAGGGCATCGACGCGCTGAACCACGGCGACGTGGGCGTGCGTTCGCTCCAGGAACACGCCGAGCATCTGATCGCCTCGCGCGACTAGCGGCCCTGAGGGGGACACCGGAGCTCCGGTGTCCCCCTCTTCATGAGGCCCCCGCCCCCTGATGAGGCCCCACCGGGCTCTTTCGAGGACATGATCATGTACAAGCTCTTCTTCAACCTCGTCTTCAAGCGGATGGACCCGGAGCAGGCCCACCATCTGGCCTTCCGCTGGATCCGGCTCGCCGCGCGCGTCCCCGTCCTGCGCACCTTCGTCGCCGCCGCGCTCGCGCCGCGCTTCAAGGAGCTGCGCACCGAGGCGTTCGGACTGCGCATGCACGGCCCCTTCGGACTCGCCGCGGGCTTCGACAAGAACGCCGTCGCCATCGACGGGATGGCGATGCTCGGCTTCGACCACATCGAGATCGGCACGGTCACCGGGGAGCCGCAGCCCGGCAACCCCAAGAAGCGGCTGTTCCGCCTCGTGTCGGACCGCGCGCTGATCAACCGCATGGGATTCAACAACGAGGGCTCCGCGGCCGTCTCCGAGCGCCTGGCGGCCCGTACGCCCGTCTTCCGGACCGTCGTGGGCGTCAACATCGGCAAGACCAAGGTCGTCCCCGAGGCGGAGGCCGTCGGCGACTACGTGAAGTCGACCGAGCGCCTCGCCCGGCACGCCGACTACCTCGTCGTGAACGTGTCGTCCCCGAACACGCCCGGACTGCGCAACCTCCAGGCCACCGAGGCGCTGCGCCCGCTGCTCAGCGCCGTCCGCGAGGCCGCCGACCGCGCCGTCACCGGCCGGCGCGTCCCGCTCCTGGTCAAGATCGCGCCCGACCTCGCCGACGAGGACGTCGACGCGGTCGCCGACCTCGCCGTCGAACTCGGCCTGGACGGGATCATCGCCACCAACACGACCATCGCGCGCGAAGGACTCGGTCTGACATCCGAACCCTCGCTGGTGAAGGAGACCGGGGGACTCTCGGGCGCGCCGCTCAATGCGCGCTCCCTGGCGGTGCTGCGCCGCCTCTACGCGCGCGTGGGCGACCGCATCACCCTGGTGGGCGTCGGCGGCGTCGAGAACGCCGAGGACGCCTGGCAGCGCATCCTGGCCGGCGCCACGCTGGTCCAGGGCTACAGCGCCTTCATCTACGAGGGGCCCTTCTGGGGCCGCGCCATCCACAAGGGGCTCGCCGCCCGCCTGCGGACGAGCCCGTACGCCACCCTCGCCGACGCGGTCGGCGCCGACGTGAGGAAGTCCGTATGAGCCTGGAACCCTTCGGCGCCCGCCTTCGCCGTGCCATGGACGAGCGGGGCCCCCTGTGCGTCGGCATCGACCCGCACGCGTCCCTGCTCGCCGACTGGGGGCTCGGTGACGACATCGCCGGTCTGGAGCGCTTCAGCCGCACGGTCGTCGAGGCGCTCGCCGGCCGGGTCGCCGTCCTGAAGCCGCAGAGCGCCTTCTTCGAGCGGTTCGGTTCGCGCGGGATCGCCGTCCTGGAGAAGTCGGTCGAGGAGGCGCGGGCGGCCGGGGCGCTGGTCGTGATGGACGCCAAGCGCGGCGACATCGGCTCGACCATGGCCGCGTACGCCGAGACCTTCCTGCGCAAGGACGCGCCGCTCTTCTCGGACGCGCTGACCGTGTCGCCGTACCTGGGCTACGGCTCGCTGAAGCCCGCGGTCGAGCTGGCGCGCGAGAGCGGGGCCGGGCTCTTCGTCCTCGCGCTCACCTCCAACCCGGAGGGCGGCGAGGTGCAGCACGCCGTACGGGCGGACGGACGCAGCGTCGGAGCGACGATGCTCGCGCACCTGGCCGCCGAGAACGCGGACGAGACGCCGCTCGGCTCCTTCGGAGCGGTGATCGGCGCCACGCTGGGCGATCTCTCCTCGTACGACCTGGAGATCAACGGTCCGCTCCTCGCGCCCGGAATCGGCGCCCAGGGAGCGACGGCGGCCGACCTGGCGGGTGTCTTCGGGTCCGCCGTGCGCAACGTCGTCCCGAACGTGAGCCGGGGTGTTCTGCGTCACGGCCCCGACATCGTGGCGCTGCGCGAGTCGGCGGAGGGGTTCGCGGAGGAGATCAGGGCGGCCGTGGCGGCCGCCTGAGCCCTCCGACAGCCGTTCGACAGCCCTCCGGTGAGCGCCTTGCGGGCGCCCCGAGTCTGAATACATTCTCAAATCCGGGGAGGTATGTCGGAAATGTCGGGATCCAGGGAGGCTGACCAGGACTTTTCCGCTGTTCTCGCTGACTCCGGCGCACTTGCCCGCTAGTCTCCGTCGAGTGGTGGCACCTCCCGCGCCTTCAAGGCGGTGGAGGGGAACGGGCAAGCGTGTTGCTCGTGGCCACCCAGGTGTGGGGCGATTAGGTTCCTCACCGGTCCGTATCCGACAGTTCGACATCCGAGGTGACGTAGGCGTGGCTCTTCCGCCCCTTACCCCTGAACAGCGCGCAGCCGCGCTCGAAAAGGCCGCCGCGGCTCGCCGGGAGCGGGCCGAGGTCAAGAATCGACTCAAGCACTCCGGCGCCTCCCTCCACGAGGTCATCAAGCAGGGTCAGGAGAACGACGTCATCGGCAAGATGAAGGTCTCCGCTCTCCTGGAGTCCCTGCCGGGCGTGGGCAAGGTCCGCGCCAAGCAGCTCATGGAGCGACTCGGGATCTCCGAGAGCCGCCGCGTGCGCGGTCTCGGCTCGAATCAGATCGCCTCTTTGGAGCGCGAGTTCGGCGGTTCCGGCGCCTGAGTCCTGGGCACCCCAGGATTGCTGGAATAATCGCTGCATGAGTGAACGTCCGCGGCTGACCGTGCTCTCCGGCCCCTCAGGGGTCGGCAAGAGCACGGTCGTCGCTCATATGCGCAAGGAACACCCCGAGGTCTGGCTCTCGGTGTCGGCGACGACCCGCAAGCCGCGCCCCGGTGAGAAGCACGGAGTCCACTACTTCTTCGTCTCCGACGACGAGATGGACAAGCTGATCGCCAACGGCGAGCTTCTGGAGTGGGCCGAATTCGCCGGCAACCGCTACGGGACTCCGCGGGCCGCCGTCCTGGAGCACCTGGAATCGGGTGTGCCGCTCCTCCTGGAGATCGATCTCCAGGGTGCCCGGCAGGTCCGCGAGTCCATGCCCGAGGCGCTGCTCGTGTTCCTGGCTTCGCCTTCCTGGGAGGAGCTGGTGCGCAGGCTCACCGGGCGGGGCACCGAACCGCCGGAGGTGATCGAGCGCCGCCTCGAGGCCGCCAAGATCGAACTCGCGGCCGAGCCGGAGTTCGATGTCACCCTGGTCAACACCTCCGTCGAGGACGTGGCGCGCGAGCTGCTAGCCTTGGTGGAAGTTGTTTGATCTTTAAGGTCAATTTTCCACCTTTCGGAAGGCAGAGCGTGTCCTCTTCCATCACTGCTCCCGAGGGCATCATCAACCCTCCGATCGACGAGCTCCTCGAGGCCACCGACTCGAAGTACAGCCTGGTGATCTACGCGGCCAAGCGTGCCCGCCAGATCAACGCGTACTACTCGCAGCTCGGCGAGGGCCTCCTCGAGTACGTCGGTCCGCTCGTCGACACCCACGTCCACGAGAAGCCGCTGTCGATCGCCCTGCGCGAGATCAACGCGGGTCTGCTGACGTCCGAGGCCGTCGAAGGCCCCGCTCAGTAGTCGTTCATTTGCTCATCCCAGGCCCGGCGGCGCGACTGCCGGGCCTGTGGTGTGTCATGGAGTCGTACGTTTCCGAGCTCGGGGAGAGACGGTGGACAAGCCGAAGGTCGTTCTGGGCGTCAGCGGTGGCATCGCCGCGTACAAGGCCTGTGAGCTGCTGCGACGACTGACGGAGTCGGGCCACGACGTGCGCGTCGTGCCCACCGCGTCCGCGCTGCACTTCGTCGGAGCCGCCACCTGGTCGGCGCTGTCGGGCCACCCCGTCTCCACCGAGGTCTGGGCGGACGTCCACGAGGTCCCGCACGTCCGCATCGGGCAGCACGCCGACCTCGTGGTGGTGGCACCCGCGACGGCCGACCTGCTGGCCAAGGCGGCCCACGGACTGGCCGACGACCTCCTCACCAACACGCTGCTCACCGCCCGCTGCCCGGTCGTCTTCGCGCCCGCCATGCACACCGAGATGTGGGAGCACCCGGCGACCCAGGAGAACGTGGCGACCCTGCGGCGGCGCGGTGCCGTGGTCGTCGAGCCCGCCGTGGGACGCCTCACGGGCGTCGACACCGGCAAGGGGCGGCTGCCCGACCCGGGGGAGATCTTCGAGGTCTGCCGCCGCGTCCTCGCCCGGGGTGCCGCCGAGCCCGATCTCGCCGGCCGCCATGTCGTCGTCAGCGCGGGCGGTACCCGTGAGCCCCTCGACCCCGTCCGCTTCCTCGGCAACCGCTCCTCCGGCAAGCAGGGGTACGCGCTCGCACGCACGGCCGCCGCGCGCGGCGCCCGGGTCACGCTGATCGCGGCGAACACGGGCCTCGCGGACCCGGCCGGGGTCGACGTGGTCCAGGTCGGCACCGCCGTGCAGATGCGGGAGGCCGTACTGAAGGCGGCCCCGGACGCCGACGCGGTCGTGATGGCGGCCGCGGTGGCGGACTTCCGCCCGGAGTCGTACGCGTCGGGCAAGATCAAGAAGAAGGACGGCAAGGAGCCGGAGCCGATCGTCCTGGTCCGTAATCCGGACATCCTCGCGGAGATCTCCGCCGACCGTCCGCGCCCCGGCCAGGTGGTCGTCGGATTCGCCGCCGAGACGGACGACGTCCTCGCCAACGGACGGACGAAACTGGAGCGCAAGGGCTGCGATCTCCTGGTGGTGAACGAGGTGGGGGAGCGCAAGACCTTCGGATCCGAGGAGAACGAGGCGGTGGTGCTCGGGGCCGACGGCAGCGAGACCCCGGTGCCCCACGGACCCAAGGAAGCACTGGCCGAGACGGTGTGGGACCTCGTGACACGCCGACTGGTGTGAAATCTCATCCATCCCACCAGTCACCGCAAAGCGATCAAAATCGGGCGTGGCGACCCTGGCGGAGAGCGACGGCAATGACGCAGAATGCCCGTGCCGCAGGTCACAGGCCTTCCGAGAGGCGAGACAGGGGTCCCGCGGCGGAGTGCGACCGATAAACTGTTCTCGGACGACGCCGGGCGCAGCCCCCGTCCCGTCCACCAATGATCAGCCAGCAGCCGCTGCAACCACAGGGAGCGTTGTGTCCCGTCGCCTGTTCACCTCGGAGTCCGTGACCGAGGGTCACCCCGACAAGATCGCTGACCAGATCAGCGACACCATTCTCGATGCGCTCCTGCGCGAGGACCCGACATCCCGGGTCGCCGTGGAGACGCTCATCACGACCGGCCTGGTGCATGTGGCCGGAGAGGTCACGACCAAGGCGTACGCGCCGATCGCCCAGCTCGTCCGCGACAAGATCCTGGAGATCGGCTACGACTCGTCGAAGAAGGGCTTCGACGGAGCGTCCTGTGGCGTGTCGGTGTCGATCGGTTCCCAGTCCCCGGACATCGCGCAGGGCGTCGACACGGCGTACGAGTCGCGCGTCGAGGGCGACGAGGACGAGCTGGACAAGCAGGGCGCCGGCGACCAGGGTCTGATGTTCGGGTACGCGACCGACGAGACCCCGAACCTGATGCCGCTCCCGATCCACCTCGCGCACAAGCTCTCGCGCCGGCTGTCCGAGGTCCGCAAGAACGGGACCATCCCGTACCTGCGCCCCGACGGCAAGACCCAGGTCACCATCGAGTACGACGGCGACAAGGCGGTCCGTCTGGACACCGTGGTCGTCTCCTCGCAGCACGCGTCCGACATCGATCTGGACTCCCTGCTCGCTCCCGACATCCGCGAGTTCGTCGTGGAGCCGGAGCTGAAGGCCCTCCTCGACGACGGCATCAAGCTGGAGACCGAGGGCTACCGCCTGCTGGTGAACCCGACCGGCCGCTTCGAGATCGGCGGCCCGATGGGCGACGCCGGCCTCACCGGCCGCAAGATCATCATCGACACGTACGGCGGCATGGCCCGCCACGGCGGCGGCGCCTTCTCCGGCAAGGACCCGTCCAAGGTCGACCGCTCCGCCGCGTACGCCATGCGCTGGGTCGCGAAGAACGTCGTCGCCGCGGGCCTCGCCTCGCGCTGCGAGGTCCAGGTCGCCTACGCCATCGGCAAGGCCGAGCCGGTCGGTCTGTTCGTCGAGACCTTCGGCACCGCCAAGGTCGACGCGGAGAAGATCGAGACCGCCATCACCGAGGTCTTCGACCTCCGCCCGGCGGCCATCATCCGCGACCTCGACCTGCTCCGCCCGATCTACTCCCAGACCGCCGCTTACGGCCACTTCGGCCGCGAGCTGCCCGACTTCACGTGGGAGCGGACGGACCGGGTGGACGCGCTGCGCAAGGCCGCCGGCCTGTAGTTCCCCCGTTCTCCTCGTCACGGCCGTGAGGCCCGGCACCCCCAGGGTGCCGGGCCTCACGGCCGTCGTGCGGAAACCGGTGGTCCGGGCGGGCCGGAATTCGTACGCTGGTGATCTCCCGGTGCGATGGCCGCGGTTACTTCGGTGGAGCACGCCCATGGCGTGCGGTGAATCTGGAACACGTTCCGCTGCCGCTACTGATCTCGGGAGAACCGGCACCGCCCTGCCCGGTGCGATGGCCGCGGGTACTTCCGGGGGATGTCCCCTCGCGGGTTCGAATCCCGCTGCCGGTCCTGGACCGGTATGGCCGAGTGGCCCATGGCAGATGCGCCCGCAGGGCGTTCACGATCCGCGGCCGGCCTGATCTCGGGCGCGCGGCGCTGTCAGTGCTGTCTGGTAGGAATACTGCTGTGAGCAGCGCGAACGGGCGGAGCGCAGATGGCGCGGACGGCGCAGACGGCGCGGGCGGCGCGGACGGTGCGCCGCCCGAGCAGCTTGCGCTGATCCGGGAGGCCGTGCGCCAGGCCAAGGCGCCGAAGGCGAAGCCACGGACGTGGCGAGGGGCCGCGCTCGCCAAGGAGCTGCCCGTCGCGCGGGTGCTCGTCGACAAAGGGGTGCTGCACCTCGACCGCTACTTCGACTACGCCGTGCCCGAGGACCTGGACGAGGCCGCGCAGCCGGGTGTGCGCGTGCGGGTGCGATTCGGCGCCGGGGGACGCCAGGTGCGCGAGGGGCGGCGCGAGGGCGGCGGTCTGATCGACGGCTACCTCGTCGAGCGGGTCGCCGAGTCCGACTACTCCGGGCCGCTGGCCGCCCTCGCGCAGGTCGTCTCGCCCGAGCCCGTCCTCGGGCCCGAACTGCTGGGACTCGCCCGCGCCGTCGCCGACCGGTACGCGGGATCGCTCGCCGACGTGCTGCAACTGGCCGTTCCGCCCCGGCACGCCCGCGCCGAGGCGCGGGAGTCGCCGGCGCCCCCGCCGCCGCCCACCGCACCCGACCCCGGGACCTGGCGGAGGTACGGCAGGGGAGCGGACTTCCTCGCCTCGCTCGCCTCCGGCGGGGCCCCGCGCGCGGTGTGGACCGCGCTGCCCGGTCCGGAGTGGGCAGAGGAGATCGCCCGGGCCGTGCAGGCGACGCTCGCCTCCGGGCGCGGCGCGCTCGTCGTCGTGCCGGCCGGGCGGCCCGCCGCCCGTGTGGACAGCGCCCTCAAGGCCCTGCTGGGGGAGGGGCAGCACGCCGTGCTGACCGCCGACGCCGGACCGGAGCGGCGCTACCGCGAGTGGCTCGCCGTACGGCGCGGGGCCGTGCGGGCCGTGGTCGGCACGCGGGCCGCCATGTTCGCGCCCGTACGGAATCTGGGACTTGTCGTGGTCTGGGACGACGGCGACGCCGGACACAGCGATGAGAACGCTCCCTTCCCGCATGTCAGGGAAGTGCTGGAGCTGCGTGCGTCACGCGACAAGTGCGGTTTCCTGCTGGGGAGCTGGACGTGCACCGTGGAAGCGGCCCAGCTGGTCGAGAGCGGCTGGGCGCTGCCGCTGGCCGCGGACCGGGAGCAGGTGCGCGGCGCCGCGCCGCTGGTGCGGACCGTCGGGGACGGCGACCTCGCGCGCGACGAGGCCGCCCGTGCCGCTCGGCTGCCCACGCTCGCCTGGCAGATCGTCAGGGAGGGTTTGCGGCAGGGGCCCGTGCTGGTCCAGGTGCCCCGGCGGGGGTATGTGCCCCGGATGGCGTGCGCGCAGTGCCGGACGCCCGCGCGGTGCCGGCACTGCGCGGGGCCGTTGGAGGCGCAGGACGCCCAGGCTCTGCACTGTGCGTGGTGCGGGCGGGACGAGAGTGCCTGGCACTGCCAGGACTGCGGCGGGTTCCGGCTGCGGGCGCAGGTCGTCGGCGCCCGCCGGACCGCCGAGGAACTGGGGCGGGCGTTCCCGGCCGTACCGGTGCGCACGTCCGGGCGGGAACAGGTGCTGGACACGGTGTCCGATGCACCCGCGCTGGTGGTGAGCACGCCGGGGGCCGAACCCGTCGCCGAGGGCGGATACGCGGCCGCGCTGCTGCTCGACGGCTGGGCGATGCTCGGACGGCCCGATCTGCGGGCCGGTGAGGACGCGTTGCGCCGGTGGATAGCCGCCGCCGCACTGGTGCGTCCGCAGGGAGAGGGCGGCACGGTCGTGGTCGTGGCCGAACCGACCCTGCGGCCCGTCCAGGCGCTCGTGCGGTGGGATCCCGTCGGACACGCGGTGCGTGAGCTCGCCGAGCGGGCCGAGCTGGGATTTCCGCCCGTCTCCCGGATGGCGGCGGTGTCCGGGGCGCCGGAGGCGCTCGCCGGGTTCCTCGCCGCCGCCGAACTGCCGGGCGACGCCGAGGTTCTGGGGCCCGTACCGCTGCCGGTGACCGAGGCCGGCCGGCCTCGGCGCGCCGGTGGGCCGCCCCCTGGTGAGGCCGGGGAACGGGTGCTCATCCGGGTGCCCCCGGGCAGCGGCGCCGCGCTGGCGGCCGCGCTGAAGGGCGCGCAGGCGGCACGGATGGCGCGTGGGGGGAGCGAGCCCGTACGGATCCGGATCGATCCGCTCGACATCGGGTGAGGCCGGGTCGGGCCCCGTGCATCCGTGGGATCGGCCGGGCCGGCGACACCGAGCTCGCGAAGTGTGGGTGCCGACGCGGGCGTTGGCGTGCGCCGCGGCCATGGCCGGCGGGCCTGCGCTGTGGGCCCGGGTGGCGGGCGCGAACGGTGGACATGGCCACCGGGCGTGAAGTGGGCCATGGCGGCGTGCGCGGGCCGCGGGCGTCGGCTGCGGGTCCGAACTGCGGGCGCGGGGCGGGTGCGGGTATGGGACTGCCTCCCGGGGCCTTGGTGCCGGGAGGCAGTTGTCGTCGCCGGGAGCGGGTCAGCCGTTGCGTGGGCCCGGGAAGGCCGTGGGCCTGACCTCGTCGCGGAGTGTGGGGCTGCCGGCCGTCGGCTGGGTCGGCATGGAGCGGGCGGCGGGGACGGTCGGCACCCCGGGGAGAGCGGTGTTGACGGCGACCGTGCGGGCGCTCGCCGTCTCCGTGGCCCGCTCCGCTTCCGCGGCGGCCTGGGCGGTCGCCCGGCGGGCGCCGTAACGACGGTGCACCGCCTGCTTGGTGACACCGAGGGCCGAGCCCACCGCGTCCCACGAGAATCCGAGTGAGCGGTCGAAGTCCACGGCGGCCGTGACCAGGGTCTCGACGCTGTCCCGCAGCTCCTGGGCGAGACGGACGGTCGGGGCGGGAGCGCGTCCGTAGACGACGAAGCCCGTGGAGGGTCCTGAGCGGCGGGGACGGTAGACATTGCCCAACTGGGCGGTCAGCGTGCGCAGTGCGTCCACCTGTCGGCGGACCCGCTCGATGTCCCGCACCAGCAAGTGCAGGCTGGCCCGAGCCTGGGCGTCGTGGGTTGCGTGGTCGGCCATGAACAAGCCTCTCGAACAGGCGTTGAAAAGGATCGGGCCGCGAATCTGCGGCCCGCTGTGGTCAACTCTTTCTTGACCAACGCGTGGACGGGTGAGTGGTCACGCTGCGGGGGCGCAGGGGCATATGCACGGGGCGCGTCCCACCTCGTACGCCCCCGTCGTGTGGTGCGCGCGCCCCGCATGCCGTGCCGGTGAGCGGGCGGCACCACCCGTGCGGGCCGGAGGACATGGCACCCCGGAAGAACCCCCGAGCCCTTGGGCTCCGCGCGGCATAGACTGGTGCGCTGCCCCGCGCTCCGCCCCCACCGGCACGCGCGCGGGGGATGGAAGAGCTCCCGCCCGAGAGGCCAACCGCCACCCATGAAGCTCGTCTTCGCAGGTACCCCCGAGGTCGCCGTTCCCGCCCTGGACGCCCTGATCGCCTCCGGGCGTCACGAGGTGGCCGCTGTCGTCACCCGGCCGGACGCGCCGGCCGGGCGGGGGCGACGGCTCGTCGCGAGTCCGGTCGCCGAGCGGGCGGAGGAGGCCGGCATCGAGGTGCTCAAGCCCGTGAAGCCCCGGGACGAGGAGTTCCTGGCCCGGCTGCGCGAGATCGGCCCGGACTGCTGTCCCGTCGTCGCGTACGGGGCCCTGCTGCCCCGGGTCGCCCTCGACATCCCCGCTCAGGGCTGGGTCAACCTGCACTTCTCGCTGCTGCCCGCCTGGCGCGGCGCCGCCCCCGTGCAGCACGCGATCATGGCCGGCGACGAGATCACCGGCGCCTCCACCTTCCTGATCGAGGAAGGCCTCGACTCGGGGCCGGTGTACGGGACCGTCACCGAGGAGATCCGGCCCACCGACACCAGCGGGGACCTGCTGACTCGGCTCGCCTTCGCCGGGTCCGGACTGCTCGCCGCGACGATGGACGGGATCGAGGACGGCACGCTCAAGGCCGTCCCGCAGCCCGCCGACGGCATCAGCACCGCGCCGAAGATCACCGTCGAGAGCGCCCACGTCGACTGGGCGGCCCCGGCACTGCGCGTCGACCGCGTGGTGCGCGGGTGCACGCCCGCCCCCGGCTCCTGGACCGTCTTCCGCGCCGAGCGCCTCAAGCTCATCCAGGTCGCGATGGTCCCCGACCGCACGGATCTCGCCCCGGGCGAGCTGTCGGTCGCCAAGAACAACGTGTACGTGGGCACCGGTTCCTTCGCCGTGGAGCTGCTCTGGGTGCAGGCCCAGGGCAAGAAGCCGATGCGCGCGGCGGACTGGGCCCGCGGGGTGCGGATCGCCTCCGGGGAGCGGCTCGGAGTCTGACGCCGGCCCTGCGGCGTACGCTGATAAGCGCATCTTTTTCCTGGATCCGGAGCACCTTTTTCGTGAGTGAGCAGCCCCGTCGGCCGCAGAAGCCCGGCAAGCCCTACCGCCGCCCCCAGAAGGACCCGGTCCGCATGCTCGCCTTCGAGGCGCTGCGGGCCGTGGACGAGCGGGACGCCTACGCGAACCTCGTCCTGCCTCCCCTGCTGCGCAAGGCGCGGGAGAAGGGCGGCTTCGAGACTCGGGACGCCGCGCTCGCCACCGAGCTGGTGTACGGCACGCTGCGCCGGCAGGGGACGTACGACGCCGTGATCTCGGCCTGCGTCGACCGGCCGCTGCGCGAGGTCGACCCGCCGGTCCTCGATGTGCTCAGCCTCGGTGTCCACCAGTTGCTCGGCACGCGCATCCCGACGCACGCCGCCGTCTCCGCCTCCGTCGAACTGGCCCGGGTGGTGCTCGGCGACGGGCGGGCCAAGTTCGTGAACGCCGTGCTGCGCAAGGTCGCGCGGCAGGACCTCGACGCCTGGCTGGAGCAGGTCGCGCCGCCCTACGACGAGGACCCCGAGGACCATCTCGCGGTCGTGCACTCGCACCCGCGCTGGGTCGTCTCCGCGCTGTGGGACTCGCTGGGCGGCGGCCGGGCCGGCATCGAGGACCTGCTGGAGGCCGACAACGAACGGCCCGAGGTGACCCTCGTCGCCCGGCCGGGACGCTCCACCTCCGAGGAACTCCTCGACGCCCTGGACGAGGACTCGGCGCTTCCCGGGCGCTGGTCGCCGTACGCCGTGCGGCTCACCGAGGGCGGCGAGCCGGGCGCCATCGACGCCGTACGGGAGGGCCGTGCGGGTGTCCAGGACGAGGGCAGCCAGCTGGTCGCGCTCGCCCTGGCCAACGCGCCGCTCGACGGGCCCGACCGGGTCTGGCTGGACGGCTGCGCCGGACCCGGCGGCAAGGCCGCGATGCTGGCGGGCCTCGCCGCCCAGCGGGGCGCGACGCTGCTCGCCTCCGAGAAGCAGCCGCACCGGGCGGGACTCGTCGCCAAGGCGCTCGCCGGGAACCCCGGCCCCTACCAGGTCATCACCGCCGACGGCACCCGCCCGCCGTGGCGGCCCGGCACCTTCGACCGGGTGCTCATGGACGTGCCCTGCACGGGCCTGGGCGCGCTGCGCCGCCGTCCCGAGGCGCGCTGGCGGCGACGCCCCGAGGACCTGGACGGCTTCGCTCCGCTCCAGCGCGGACTGCTGCGCACGGCGCTCGACTCGGTGCGGGTCGGCGGCGTCGTCGGGTACGCGACCTGTTCGCCGCACCTCGCCGAGACCCGCGCGGTCGTCGACGACATCCTCAAGCACTTCGAGGGCGGCTCCGCCGAACTGCTCGACGCCCGTCCGCTGCTGCCCGGCGTGCCGGCTCTGGGGGACGGCCCCGACGTACAGCTGTGGCCGCATCTGCACGGGACGGACGCGATGTATCTGGCGCTCATCCGCAGAACCGGCTGACCGCTCGGCCCGGCTCACCGATCGGCCCGGTAGGCCGCGGGTGGCGGGTCCGTCGGTCCGGCGGAGAGCCGCTCACGAGGGCGGCGAGGGCGGATCCGCCGGTTTTCCGGGATCCGGGTCCGGGGAATGACCGGTCGTGCCGGACGCCTGGGTCCCGCCGGGTGCCAGGGTGTCGCCGGAGGTTCCGGACTCGCCGGGATTCGCGGACTTGACGGGGGCGCCGGAGGGCGCGGCGTCGCCGGGTTCCCGCGGGAGTCCCGTGTCGGGGGGCCGTGCGCCGCCGTCCTCGCGTGCGAGCCGGTGCGGCCACCACACCTTCGGGCCCACGTCGAGGAAGAGCGAGGTGACCAGCACCGAGCGCACCACGAAGGTGTCCAGGAGCACGCCGAGGGCGACCGCGAAGCCGATCTCCGCGAAGCCCACGATCGGCAGGGTGCCGAGCGCCGCGAACGTGCCCGCGAGGACGAGACCGGCCGAGGTGATCACCGCCCCGGTGGTGGCGAGCCCCGTCACCACACCGGCGCGGGTGCCCTGGCGGCCCGCCTCCTCACGGATGCGGGTGGTCAGGAAGATGTTGTAGTCGATACCCAGTGCCACCAGGAACACGAAGACGAACAGCGGGAAGGCCACGTCCTCGCCCGCGTAGTCGAAGACGTGCCGGAAGGCCAGCGCGCTCACGCCGAGGGCGGTGGCCAGCGACAGCACCACGGTCCCGATCAGCAGGAGTGGAGCGACCAGAGCGCGCAGCAGGACGCTCAGGACCAGCAGGACCACCACCAGGACGAGCGGGATGACCAGATAGTTGTCATGCGTCTGGGCGTCCTCCATGTCCAGCAGGGCCGCCGTGCCGCCGCCCACCTTCGCGTCGGCGTCGGGTACCGCGTGTACCGCGTCCCGCACCCGGTCGACGGTGGCCTTCGCCGTCTCGCTGTCCGCCGGGGCGCGCAGGGTCGCCTCGAACAGCACCCGGCCGTCGTGCTCGGGGGCGGTGCCCGGTGGCACACCGATGCTCGTCGGCACCACGCCCGGATCCGCCGCGACGGCACGGCCGACCTGCTCGGCCCGGTCCGTGTTGGAGACGACCACCAGGGGATCGCCGGCGCCCGCGGGGAAGTAGCGCGCCGACACCTCCTGGCCGACGATCGAGTCCGGTTTCCCGGTGAACGCGTCGGCGTTGGAGATGCCCGCGGCCCGCAGCTGGATCAGGCCGAGGGACAGCACCCCCAGTGCCAGTGCCGTGGCGACCCAGGTCGTCCGGGGGCGGCGGGCGATCCGGTGGCCCATGCGCGCCCAGACGCCGCTCCTGGTCGGATCGGGCGAGCCGAAGTGCGGAACGGCGGGCCAGAAGATCCAGCGCCCGAAGACCAGCAGCAGGGCAGGGAAGAGCGTGAGCATGGCGAGCAGGGCGACGGCCACGCCGATCGCCGCGACCGGGCCGAGGCCCCGCGTCGAGTTCATCTCGGCGACCAGCAGCACCAGCATGCTCAGCACGACCGTCGCGCCCGAGGCGAGGATCGCCGGACCCGCCCGGTTCATGGCGAGGGTCATCGCCTCGTGGCGGTCCTCGTGACGGCGCAGCTCCTCTCGGTAGCGGGCGACCAGCAGCAGCGCGTAGTCGGTCCCCGCCCCGAACACGAGCACGGTGAGAATGCCCGCGCTCTGGCCGTTGACCGTCAGACCGGCGTGTTTCGCCAGCAGATAGATCAGCGCCTGGGCCGTGAACAGGGCGACGACCACGCCGAGCAGCGGGACGAACAGCAGGGTCGGGCTGCGGAAGGTGATCAGCAGCATCACGATGACGACGGCCATCGCGGCGAAGAGCAGCGTCGAGTCGATGCCTTCGAACGCCTCGGAGGAGTCGGCGGCGGTACCGCCGGGCCCGGTGATGTGCACGGAGAGACCGTCGTCGCCCTTGCCCACCTGGTCACGGATGGAGTCGACGGCGGGGGAGATCCGCTGCCAGCCCGACGCGTCCATCGTGATGGGGATGTAGATCTGCGCCGCCCGCGGATCCGGCTGCCGGTCGAAGACCGGACCACGGGTCTCCGCGCCGCGGATGCCGTGCTCCCGCAGCGTCTTCACCTGCTGGACGTCCTCGGCGATCTGCCGGCGGTCCTGCGCGGTCAGGCCGTCCGCGCGCGTGTAGACGACCACCGCGGGAATCTGCTCGGGCCGGAACTCGTTCGAGATGTCCAGGACTTGGGTGGATTCGGCGGAGCCCGGCAGCCAGGACTGCGCGTCGTTGTCCTGGGCGTCGCTGAGCTTCATTCCGAGGGGTGCCACGAAGATGAGGACCAGCAGCCACAGGGCCAGGACCAGCCACTTGGACCGACGTCCGCACACCACCCCGATGGTCGTCCGCTTCCAGGAGTCGAGCCGCTTCATGCCCACCCCCGTGGTCGGACGCCGAGCCGCTGGGGCGCCCAGCATGGCATGCCGGGCGCTCGTACGACGTCCGCGGAACAACCCAGGTCCGGACCGAGGAGAGCAACCGGCCCGGGACATGGCAGTCTTGGGGCATGGCCGTGCAGATCAACCCCAGCATCCTGTCCGCCGACTTCGCCCGTCTTGCCGAGGAGGCACAGGCGGTGCAGGGCGCGGACTGGCTCCATGTCGACGTCATGGACAACCATTTCGTACCGAACCTCACGCTTGGGGTGCCGGTCGTAGAGTCTTTGGCCCGTGCGACGGACACACCGCTGGACTGCCATCTGATGATCGAGGACGCCGATCGGTGGGCGCCCCAGTACGTGGAAGCGGGTGCCGGCTCCGTCACCTTCCACGTGGAGGCGGCTGCCGCGCCCGTCCGGCTGGCCCGGGAGATCCGGGCCATGGGGGCCCGCGCCTCCATGGCGCTCAAGCCCGCGACCCCGATCGAGCCGTACGAGGACCTGTTGCCCGAGCTCGACATGCTGCTGATCATGACGGTCGAACCCGGATTCGGGGGCCAGGCCTTTCTTGACATCATGCTCCCGAAGATCCGCCGCACGCGCGAGTTGATCAGCAAGCACGGACTGGAACTGTGGCTCCAGGTCGACGGCGGTGTCTCGGCGTCGACCATCGAGCGGTGCGCGGAGGCGGGCGCCGACGTGTTCGTCGCCGGTTCGGCGGTGTACGGGGCGGCGGACCCGGCGCAGGCGGTACGCGCATTGCGCACCCAGGCTCAGGAGGCGACGGCCCATGCATCGTGGGCGTGCGACCACTGAGCCAAGGGAACGTGAACGCCGCCCATCAGGGCGAACCGAGTACGCCGGATCTGCAAGGATGAACGGCGAATCCAGAGTGTGAACAGCAGTGAGGAGATCGCCGTGTCGGGTATGTCGGCGGGCCGGTCAGCCATGCGGATGGGACCCGCAGAGCTGGTGCAGGCGGCGGCCATGGCCCGCCGCTTCTACCTCGAGGGCAAATCCAAGATCCAGATCGCCGAGGAGTTCGGCGTCAGCCGCTTCAAGGTGGCCCGGGTCCTGGAGACCGCTCTCGAACGGGATCTCGTGAGGATCGAGATCCGCGTCCCCGCCGAGCTGGACGCGGAGCGCTCGGACGCGCTGCGCGCCCGCTACGGCCTGCGGCATGCCGTGGTCGTCGAGTCCCCGGCGGACGCCGAGGAGTCGCCCGACCCGGAGAACCTCGGTGAGGTGGCCGCCGACCTGCTCGGCGAACTCGTCAACGAGGGCGATGTGCTCGGCCTCGCCTGGGGCCGCTCCACCATCCACATGGCGGCGGCCCTGGACCGGCTCCCGCCGTGCACCGTGGTGCAGCTGACGGGCGTGTACGACGCCGGGACCGCCGAGCGCGGCTCCGTCGAGGCCGTCCGGCGGGCCGCGCAGGTGTCGGGCGGCGACGCCCACCCCATCTACGCACCGATGCTGCTGCCCGACGCGGCCACCGCGGCGGCGCTGCGCAATCAGACGGGGATCGCCCGCGCCTTCGAGTACTTCGACAAGGTCACGGTCGCCTGCGTCTCCATCGGCTCCTGGGAGCCGGGCATCTCCACGGTGCACGACATGCTCAGCGACGAGGAACGCTCGCACTACGCGTCCCTCGGTGTCGCCGCCGAGATGTCCGCGCACCTCTTCGACGCCGAGGGCCGGCGGGTCGGGCGCGACCTGGGCGAACGCTGCATCACGGTCGAGGCCGACCGGCTGCGCCGTATCCCCGAGGTCGTCGCGATCGCGGGCGGGCAGCGCAAGGCCGCCGCCATCGACGCGGTGCTGCGGTCCGGGCTGGTCACCAGCCTGGTGACGGACACCTCGGCCGCGGACAGTCTGATGACGGCGGGCCCGCCCCCGCGTCCGGCCCTGAACCGGGCGGACCCGGACGGCCCCTGAGGGTCTTCCACCGCGCGCCGCGAGGGGACGGCCGTGGCAGCATCGACGTCATGCTGCCGCGGCCGTCCCCTCGCGCGTTCGCGGGCCGGCTGTTCGCCGGCCTGCTGGTCTGTCTGACGGTCCTGCTGACGGGCTGCTCGTCGACGGGGACCGCCGTGCCGGGCGACTCCGCGGCCACGGCCGCGAGCCGCGCCACGGCGGTCCCGTCCTGGGCCGGCGACCTGCCGGCCGTCGCCGCGGCCGCGCTCCCCGCGCAAGCACGTGAGACCCTCGCCCTCATCGACCGGGGCGGCCCCTTCCCGTACGCCAAGGACGGCGCCGTCTTCGGCAACGTCGAGCGTGAGCTGCCGGGGCACGCCAGGGGGTACTACCACGAGTACACGGTCCGGACCCCGGGCGAGCGCGACCGCGGGGCCCGCCGGATCGTCACCGGGGGCAGCGGGGAGATCTACTACACCGACGATCACTACAACTCGTTCAAGGCGGTGCTGAGATGACCCGCGGTCCTCTCACGGAGGTGTGCCGCTCCGCCGGGTGGCAGGTCACCGAACTCGACCTCACCGGGGTGCTCGACAAGGCCGGTTTCATGGCGCGCTGTGTCCGCGCCCTCGACCTGCCGGAGTGGTTCGGGCGGAACTGGGACGCGCTCGCCGACGTCCTGGGCGACCCCGACTGGGGACCGGCCAGTCCGGGCAGGCTGCTGTTGGTGACCGGCTGGCGCCCCTACGCGAGGGCGCGGCCGGGTGAATGGGAGACCGCCCAGGAGGTCCTGGAGTCGGCCTCCGGCCACTACCAGCAGTTCGACGCCACGCTCTCGGTCGCCCTCGTCCTTGGAGGATCCGACCAATTGCCCCCTGACCAGCCTGGATGATCTGTCCGGGGACCGCGTGCCGGTCGTCATGGGAGAATGAAGTACGTGCTCTTCCCCCTGGCTGACCTGTCCGGGGGCCACCTCTGATCGACTGGGATGTGCAGCACGTGCGTTTCCTCAACGACATCCAGCCCCCGTACGACCTGACGTACGACGACGTCTTCATGGTGCCCAGCCGCTCCGCGGTCGGCTCGCGTCAGGGTGTGGACCTCAGCTCTCCGGACGGCACGGGCACCACCATCCCGCTCGTCGTCGCCAACATGACGGCGATCGCGGGCCGCCGGATGGCCGAGACCGTCGCCCGCCGCGGTGGCCTTGTCGTCATTCCGCAGGACATCCCGATCGAGGTCATCACCGAGGTCGTCTCCTGGGTCAAGGGACGCCATCTGGTGCTCGACACCCCGATCGTCCTCGCGCCCCACCAGACCGTCGCCGACGCGCTGGCGCTGCTGCCCAAGCGCGCCCACAACGCGGGCGTCGTCGTGGACGAGCACAGCCGTCCGGTCGGTGTGGTCACCGACGCCGACCTCACCGGCGTGGACCGCTTCACCCAGCTGTCCGAGGTCATGTCGAAGGACCTGCTGCTCCTCGACGCGGACATCGAGCCCCGCGAGGCGTTCAACACGCTCGACGGCGCCAACCGCCGCTACGCCCCCGCCGTGGACGCGGACGGCAAGCTGGCCGGCATCCTCACCCGCAAGGGCGCCCTGCGCGCCACGCTGTACACCCCGGCCACCGACGCGGGCGGCAGGCTGCGCATCGCCGCCGCCGTCGGCATCAACGGCGATGTGGCGGGCAAGGCCAAGCAGCTCCTGGACGCGGGCGTCGACACGCTCGTCATCGACACGGCGCACGGTCACCAGGAGTCGATGATCAGCGCCGTCAGGACGGTGCGCGCGCTCGACCCGCAGGTGCCGATCGTCGCGGGCAACATCGTCGCCGCCGAGGGCGTCAAGGACCTGATCGACGCGGGCGCCGACATCATCAAGGTCGGCGTCGGCCCCGGCGCCATGTGCACCACCCGCATGATGACCGGCGTCGGCCGGCCGCAGTTCTCGGCCGTCATGGAGTGCGCGGCCGAGGCCAAGAAGTACGGCAAGCACGTGTGGGCCGACGGCGGTGTCCGCCACCCCCGTGACGTCGCGATGGCGCTGGCCGCCGGCGCGTCCAACGTCATGATCGGCTCCTGGTTCGCCGGCACGTACGAGTCCCCGGGCGACCTCCAGCAGGACGCCAACGGGCGCCTGTACAAGGAGTCGTTCGGCATGGCCTCGGCGCGTGCCGTGAAGAACCGCACCAGCGAGGAGTCGTCGTACGACCGGGCCCGCAAGGCGCTGTTCGAGGAGGGCATCTCCACCTCGCGCATGTTCCTCGACCCGTCCCGTCCGGGCGTGGAGGACCTGATCGACTCGATCATCGCGGGCGTCCGTTCCTCCTGCACCTACGCGGGCGCCAACTCCCTGGAGGAGTTCGCCCGGAACGCGATCGTCGGCATCCAGAGCGCGGCCGGCTACGCCGAGGGCAAGCCCCTGCACGCCAGCTGGAGCTAGCCTCCGCCACACGACCGGAGCCGCCGACCGCTGCGGCCCGGTCCGTCACGTGTCCACGGCCCCTGTACCCCTCGCGGGAACAGGGGCCGTACGCGTACGCGGGTGCCCCGCGGCGGGTGGACGGGAGCCTCCGCACCAGGAATTGACGCACCGTCGGTTCAGTGGCCCGTGGACCCCTTCCTCCGGTCACAGGACGGCTTGCGCGGCCATCGAAAGGCCCCGCGCAACGAACATGCGCCGGGATGCGATGAACGCAACGATCTTGCGGAGATGCGCAAGGTTGCTGCATTACGCCCGTGAAGCCCGGACTCATAGGGTCAAGCGCTGTACACAGGCGTGGCGGGGACCCCGCTCGGTGGGTCCCTCCTGTCAGGGGTGCCGCCGGTCCCCGTTGCTCTCGACCGGCAGCGATGAAGGAGCCAGCGCGTGCTCGACCAAGGCGCACCCCCGCAGTCCCCACCCACGTCCACCCCACCGTCCCCAGGTGTCGGCGCGCGTCTCATGCGCCGCAAGCCCGTGGAACGCCTGGTCGCGGAGGGCGGCCAGGGCGAGGGAGGCTCCCTGCGGCGCTCCCTCGGGCTGTGGCAGCTCACCATGATCAGCATCGGTGCCACGCTCGGCACCGGCATCTTCGTGGTCCTCGGCGAGGCCGTCCCCAAGGCCGGGCCCGCGGTCACCCTGTCCTTCGTGATCGCCGGACTCACGGCGCTCTTCTCCGCCCTCTCCTACGCCGAGCTGGCCGGCACCATCCCGGTCGCCGGATCCTCGTACTCGTACACGTACGCAACGATGGGCGAGCTGGTCGCCTGGATCTGCGGCTGGTGCCTGGTCCTGGAGTACGGCGTCTCGGTCGCGGCCGTCGCGGTCGGCTGGGGCGAGTACCTGAACGAGCTGCTCGACGGCACCATCGGCGTCACCATTCCGGACGCGCTGTCCGCGCCGCCCGGGGACGGAGGCGTCTTCAACCTGCCCGCGCTCATCGTCGTGCTGCTCGCGATGGCGTTCCTGCTCGGCGGAGCCAAGGAGTCGGCGCGCGCCAACACCATCATGGTGGTCGTGAAGATCGCCGCGCTGGTGATGTTCTGCGCGATCGGCGTCCAGGGCTTCCGCTCCGGCAACTACGAGCACTTCATGCCGCTCGGCATGGCGGGCGTCAGCGCCGCGGGCGCCACCCTGTTCTTCTCCTACATCGGATTCGACGCCGCCTCCACCGCCGGTGAGGAGGCCAAGGACGCGCAGCGCGACCTGCCGCGCGCGATCATGCTCTCGCTGATCATCGTGACCGCCCTGTACGTCCTCGTCGCGGCCGTCGCCGTCGGCGCGAAGCCCTGGCGGCGGTTCAACGACTCGGAGGCCGCGCTCGCCGGGATCATGAAGGACGTCACCGGGCAGGCCTTCTGGGGCACGCTGCTGGCCGCCTGCGCCGTCATCGCCATCGCGAGTGTCGTGCTGACCGTTCTCTACGGCCAGACCCGCATCCTGTTCGCGATGGCCCGGGACGGTCTGGTGCCCAAGGTCTTCGCCCGGGTCCACCCGAAGACCGGCACGCCCCGCGCCAACACCGTGATCGTGTCGCTGTTCTGCGGTGTCCTCGCCGCCGCGATCCCGCTCGGCCAGCTCGCCGACGCCACCAGCATCGGCACGCTCTTCGCCTTCGCGCTGGTCAATGTCGCCGTCGTCGTACTGCGCCGGACGCGCCCGGCCATGCGCCGCACTTTCCGTGTTCCGCTCGCGCCGGTGCTGCCCGCGATCGGCTTCCTGCTGTGCGTGTGGATGATGGCCAGTCTCTCCGCCGTCACCTGGGTCGTCTTCGGAGTCTGGATGGCCGTCGGGCTCGTGTTCTACTTCAGTTACGGCTTCCGCCGGTCCCGGATGGCGAACGCGGAACCCGTCGCCGAGCAACCGTAGAACCCCTCGCAGAAAAGTGAACCACCCGCAGTGCTGAACGATCTCGACGAACGCATCGTGCACGCCCTCGCCGAGGACGCCCGTCGCTCCTACGCGGACATCGGGCAACTGGTCGGTCTGTCCGCGCCCGCCGTGAAGAGGCGGGTAGACCGGCTGCGGGCCACCGGGGCCATCACCGGGTTCACCGTGCGGGTGGACCCGGCGGCGCTCGGCTGGGAGACCGAGGGCTTCGTCGAGATCTACTGCCGGCGGAACACCTCGCCGGAGACCATCCAGCGCGGTCTCGAGCGCTATCAGGAAGTCGTGGCCGCCTCCACCGTCACCGGGGAGGCGGACGCGGTGGTGCAGGTCTTCGCCTCGGACATGCGGCACTTCGAGCGGGTCCTCGAGCGGATCGCCGGGGAGCCGTTCGTGGAGCGGACGAAGTCCGTGCTGGTGCTTTCGCCGCTGTTGCGTCGGTTTTCATCGGGGTCGCCCACCTAGTCGGCGTCCGCATAAGTGCGGGTGCGCCCTCTGGGGGCGGGGGCCGTTGGCTCGCGGCTGCGGGATCGTCGTGGCTGGTCGGGCAGCTCCCCGCGCTCCTTTGGGGCGCTCCCGGTGACCTGCGCCCGAACAGGGATCCGTGCTCGAACGGGGATCCGTGCCCGAAGAGGGGGCCGGGGGCTCACTCCGCCGTCTTTCTCGCCAGGGCGTTGTTGCCTATCGAGTTGTGCACGCTGAAGCTCACGGCGTCCGAGCGGTAGCGGTCGTCGGACCACTCCACCGGGCGTCCTTCGCGTGTGGTGGTGACGCGGCGGACGCGCAGCAAGGGGCTGGTGCGGCGGACTCTGAGAAGGTCGGCGTCCTGAGCGCCCGCCGCGACGGCGTCGATGACGTGCTCGCCGTAGGCGAAGACCACGCCGGTGTCCTCGAAGAGCCGCTGGGTCACGGAGGGGCACTCGGGCTCGATGGCCGCCACGGCGGGGGAGACCCAGTCCGCGTACACGGTGCGCTCCAGCAGGACCGGTTCACCGTCCAGGCCGCGCACCCGCAGCACGTGCAACACGAGGGTCTTCTGCCGTAGTTGGAGACGGACGGCGTCCTCCGCCGTCGCGGCGCGGTACTCCTGCGACACCACGTGTCCCGTCGCTTCGCGCCCCATCGCGCGCGCCCACTGGGCGAAGCTGCGCAGTTCGGCGAAACTCTGGCTGCGGCGGCCCGCGAGAACCACGCGGCGGGCTCCCTGGCGTGAACCGATGAGCCCTTCGGCGGTCAGGGCCGCGACGGCCTGACGGACCGTGCCGCGCGAGACGCCGTAGTGGGCCGCGAGGTCGGTCTCCGCCGGCAGCAGACTGCCCACGGTGTACTCCTCGCGGTCGATCGCCCGCCGCAGCTCCTCGGCGATCTCCTCGTGTCGCGCCGCCATTCTTCCCCTCTTGTCCGAGCACTGTGCACAGCGTGATCAGCCTAATCGACATCGGACGGTGATCCGTGGCGGCCGGGATTGTGCAGGGAACAAGGGGTCACGGTTTCGCCAAAGTTTACGAACAAGACACCATCGGCGGGCCTACTGGGGCCAACTTGTTCAGACAAGTTCTCCGTCCCACACCACCCTCGTGCGTCACCCTGGAGAGACCGTGACCGTGTTCCTGCCGAGGACCGCCCTCCTCACCGGCGGCCTCGCCGTCGCCGCAGCACTCGCCCTCAGCGCCTGCGGCGCCGCTCCCGACGACAAGGCGACCACCGCCGACGGCAAGAGCGCGGCCACCGCGACCTCCGCCGCGGACTTCGGCGGCTTCGACGCCCTTGTCAAGGCGGCCAAGAAGGAGGGCACGCTGCGCGCGATCGCCCTTCCCCGCGACTGGGCCAACTACGGCGCCCTCATAGACGGCTTCACCAAGAAGTACGGCATCAAGATCGAGGTCGAGAGCCCCGACGGATCCAGCCAGGACGAGATCAACGCCGTCACCTCGCGCAAGGGCCAGGACCGTGCCCCCGACGTCCTCGACCTCGGCAGTTCCTTCGCGCTGAGCGCGGCCCAGCAGGGGCTGCTCGCCCCGTACAAGGTGACCGCCTTCGGTGACCTCCCCGAGGGACAGAAGGACGCCGCGGGCCGCTGGTTCAACGACTACGGCGGCTACATCTCCATCGGCTGCGACGCCAAGCGGGTCAAGGAGTGCCCGAAGACCTTCAAGGACCTGCTCAAGCCGCAGTTCAAGGGCCAGGTCGCGCTCAACGGCAACCCCACCAAGTCCGGTTCGGCCTTCGGCGGCGTCTGCGCGGCCTCGCTGGCGAGCGGCGGTTCCTTCGACGACATCCAGCCCGGACTCGACTTCTTCGCCAAGCTGAAGAAGAACGGCAACTACACGCCGGTGGAGTCGACCCCGGCCACGGTCGAGAAGGGCGAGACACCCATCAGCATCGACTGGGACTACCTGAACGCCGGGTACGCCGACGAGTTCAAGTCCAAGGGCGTCGACTGGAAGGTCGCCATCCCCTCCGACGGTCAGTACGCCCAGTACTACTCCCAGGCCATCAACAAGGACGCCCCGCACCCGGCGGCCGCCCGCCTCTGGCAGGAGTACCTCTACAGCGCCGAGGGCCAGAACCTCTGGCTCAAGGGGTACGCCCGCCCGGCTCTGATGACCGCGCTGGACAAGGCCGGCACGCTCGACAAGACCGCCGCCGCGAAGCTCCCCGCGGTCTCCGGCACCCCGAGCTTCCCGACCGAGGAGCAGCAGAGCAAGGCGAAGACCGTGCTCGCCGACGGCTGGGGCAAGGCCGTCTCCGGATGACCACCGCTCTCACCGAGGCCCCGGCCGACGTGGCGCCCGCCGCTGCCGACCAGCAGCGGCGGCGCCGCCGCGCCCCCGACTGGCTCGCCGTCGTCCCGCTGCTCGTCTTCGTGGTGATCGCCTTCGGCATCCCCGCCCTCGCCATGCTCAACGGCGCCTTCACCGTCAAGGACCAGGCCACCGGCGCGAGTTCGTACACCACGGCCAACCTGACCGGATCGTTCCGGGGCGCCTATCTGACCGCCCTGATCGGCAGCGTCAAACTGTCCGCCGTCTCCGCGGGCCTCGCGACCGTCCTCGGACTGCCGCTCGCCCAGGCCGTGGTGACCTCCCGCTTCCGCGCCCTGCGCGAGGCCGTGCTCACCGCGTCCGGGGTCCTCGCCAACTTCGGCGGCGTCCCGCTGGCCTTCGCCTTCGTCGCCACCCTCGGCAACTCCGGTGTGCTGACACGCCACTTGAGCCTCACCGACAAGGGCTGGAACCTCTACAGCTTCTGGGGCCTGGTCATCGTCTACCTGTACTTCCTGATCCCGCTCATGGTGCTCACCATCACGCCCGCCCTCGACGGCCTGCGCTCCCAGTGGCGCGAGGCGGCGCAGAACAACGGCGCGACCTCCGTCCAGTACTGGCGGCATGTGGCGCTGCCCGTCCTCGCGCCCTCGCTGCTCGGCGGATTCGTGCTCCTCTTCGGCAGCGCCTTCGCCGCGTACGCCACCGCCGCCGCCATGGTGGGCAGCGCGGTCCCGCTGGTCACCCTGCAGATCGCCGACGCCATCTCCGGCAACGTGCTGGTCGGCCAGGAGAACGTGGCGCTCGCCCTCAGCCTCGACATGGTCCTCATCGCGGGCCTGGTCATGGCCGTGTACCTGCCCCTGCAACGACGGAGCGCGCGATGGCTCGCCTGAACCTGTGGCGCTGGGTGGTCCTCGCCCTCGCCGCGCTGTACTTCCTGGTGCCCATGGCCGCGTCCGTGATCTTCACGGTCGACGTGCCGGGGCAGGGCGTCACGTTCGACGCCTACAGCGAGATCGTGTCCAGTGACGGGTTCGTCTCCAGCCTGCTGCTCTCGCTGGAACTCGCCGCCGCCACCATCGTCGTGGTGCTGCTCCTGATGGTGCCCGCCACGGTCGCGCTGCGGCTCGGCGCGCCCCGGCTGCGACCGGTCGTCGAGGTGGTGTGCTCACTGCCTCTGGTCGTCCCGCCGATCGCGTTCGTCGCCGGGATCGCCACCGTCCTGAAGTGGGGGCCCGAACACCTCTCGCGGACCCCGCTGTTCCAGACGTTCGTCGCGATCCAGGACCCGGGCTTCCCGGTCGTGCTCGTCCTCGCGTACGTCGTGATGGCGCTGCCGTTCGTGTACCGGGCCCTGGACGCGGGACTGCGCGCCGTCGACGTGCGCACCCTCGTCGAGGCCGCCCGCAGCTGCGGCGCGAGCCCCACGCGGGCGCTCGTGCACGCCGTACTGCCCAATCTCCGCGGCGCGCTGCTCAACGCCTCCTTCCTCACCCTGGCCCTGGTGCTCGGCGAGTTCACGGTCGCGCGGCTGCTCGGCTACCAGCCGTTCGCCGTGTGGATCTACAACGTCGGCGGCTCGCAGGCCCAGATGTGCGTCGCCGTCTCCGTGCTCAGCCTCTTCGTCACCTGGGCACTGCTTCTCGCGCTCGCCGTCTTCGGCGGCCGCTCCCGTACCGCTTCCGCCTCCCGGGGATGACCATGACTGTCGCCACGCTCGAAAAGGCCGCCACCGTCGAATTCCGCGGACTCCGGCGGGAGTTCGGCCCGACCGTCGCCCTCGACGGCCTGAACCTCACCGTCCGGCCCGGTGAACTCCTCGCCCTGCTCGGCCCCTCCGGCTGCGGCAAGACCACCGCGCTCCGCATGCTCGCCGGGTTCGAACAGCCCGATTCCGGCGAGGTGCTGGTCGACGGCGAGGACATCACCCGGGTTCCGGCACACCGCCGCGACGCCGGGATGGTCTTCCAGTCGTACAGCCTCTTCCCGCATCTGAGCGCCCTGGACAACGTGGCTTTCGGGCTGCGGATGCGCAAAGTGCGTTCGGCCGAACGGCGGTCCCGCGCAGCCGAGTTGCTGGATCTCGTGGGCCTCGGGGACAAGGGTGAGCAGTTCCCGCACCAGCTCTCCGGCGGCCAGCAGCAGCGCGTCGCGCTGGCCCGCGCGCTCGCCCTGCGGCCCCGCGTCCTGCTGCTCGACGAGCCGCTCTCCGCGCTGGACGCCAAGGTGCGGCTCTCGCTGCGCGAGGAGATCCGGCGGCTCCAGCTGGAACTCGGCATCACCACCCTGTTCGTGACGCACGATCAGGAAGAGGCGCTGTCCATGGCGGACCGGGTGGCGGTGATGCGGGCCGGACAGCTCGAACAGTGCGCGTCCCCCGCCGAGTTGTACGGGCGCCCCGCCACCGCCTTCGTCGCCGAGTTCGTGGGCACGATGAGCCGGATTCCGGGGAGCCTCGACGGCGACACGGTCGAGGTGCTCGGCCGGCGGCTGCCGGTGGACGGGGACGCGCCCGTCGCGGCGGAGGTGGATGTCCTGGTCCGGCCCGAGGCGGTCCTGGTGAGTGCCGACGACGCGGGTGACGCGCGGGTCGTGGCCACCGCCTTCCTCGGCGCCGCCACCCGGGTCACCGTGCGGCTCGCGGACGGCACCGAGGTCAAGGCCGACCTGCCCACGCACGAGGCCGCGACGCTCGCGTCGGGTGCCGCGGTGACGGTCACCCTGCCGGACCGTCCGGTCCTGGTCGCCGGGCGCACGGCCTGAGGAGCGCCCGGTATCGCCCACCCGAGGCCGCCCGTCGGCGAGCCGCGCACGGCATCCGGTACCGAGCCGCGCACGGCATCCGGTACCGAGCCGCGCACGGCATCCGGTACCGCCCTGCGCACGGTTTCCGGTACGGAGCCGGGCATGGCGTCCGGTACCGCCCTGCGCACGGTTTCCGGTACGGAGCCGGGCATGGCGTCCGGTACCGCCCTGCGCACGGTTTCCGGTACCGCGCCGGGCACGGATTCCGAGCCGCGCACGGTTTCCGGTACCGAGACGCGCACGGTTTCGGTACCGCGCCGGGCACGGCGGCCGGCACCTTGCCGGTCGAGTGCATCCGGCGGGGCGCCGGGCCACGCGTCCCGTGCCGCGCGGCGCCGGGGGCCGCGCGGTCTCGCAGGTCGCCGTACGTCCAGCCGGGCGAGGCGGAGGCGGCCGGTCCGGCCTCGGACACCGGCCGTCCCTCCGGGAGCGGCAGCCGCGTGCGTACGGCCGCGCCGCAGTACGCCGTACTCCGCCGCGCAGGGGAAGTGCCCGGCGGCAGGGCCGGTGTCGTAGGGCCGGGCGCCCGGGCTCGCGGCCCCGCGGCGGCTCCGGTCCCGCACCGCAGGCACCCCCCAGGGTGCACACCCCGGGGCGGCCCGCCGGCCGTGGCCCGGAGCACCCCGCACCTCCCCGACAGCCCACCCGAGTCCCCCACCGAGAAAGAGAACCCCGTGACCCACCGCACCACCGCCCGACCTCCTCTCCAGGCCGTCCTGTTCGACATGGACGGCACGCTCGTGGACACCGAGCGGCTGTGGTGGGAGGCGGTGGAGCAGGTGGCCGGCGAGGTCGGGCGCGTCCTGACGGCGGCCGACCAGCCGCATGTGCTCGGACGGCCCGTCGAGCACACCGCGGGCTGGCTGGCCGGAGTCACCGGCGCACCGGCGGAGGCGATCGCCTCCGAGCTGCACCAGCAGTTCGCGGACCGTGTCCGCACGGGAATCGTGCCCCGCCCCGGAGCGACGGAACTGCTCGACGCGCTCGCCCGCGAAGGCGTGCCCACCGCGCTGGTGACCGCCTCGCCGCGCGCGGTCGCCGACACGGTCCTGGAAGCGCTCGGCGCCGAACGCTTCGCCGTGTCCGTCACGGCCGACGACACCGAGCGCACCAAGCCCGCCCCCGACCCCTACCTCGCCGCCTGCCGTGCCCTCGGCGTCGACCCCGCCGCCTGCGTCGCCGTCGAGGACACCCAGACCGGTGTCACCTCCGCCGAGGCGGCCGGCTGCGCCGTCCTCGCGGTGCCCTCGCTCGCCCCGATCGCCCCCGCGCCCGGCCGCACCGTGCTCGGCAGCCTGGAGGAGGTGTCCCCGGCCCGGCTGCGGGCGATGGTGGCCCCGGGCGAGCTGCGGGTGATGAGCTGGAACCTCTGGTTCGGCGGCACCAAGGTCGACGGGTACCGCGAGAAGCAGCTCGAGGTCATCGCCGGGACGGGCGCGGACGTGGTCGGCCTCCAGGAGACGTACGGGAACGCGGCGCGGGAGCTCGCCGAAGCCCTCGGCTGGTACCACCACCGGGCGGGCGACAACCTCGGCATCATCAGCCGCCACCCGATCGTCGCCCGGCTGGGCGACCCGGACGTCGGCTTCTACGGGGGGACCGGTGTCCGGATCGCGCTGGACGGCGGGCGCCGGGTCGACGTCTGGAGCGTCCACCTCGACTGCGCGCCCTACGGCCCGTACGAGGCACGCTTCGACGGACTTCCGGCCGCCGAACTGATCGCGCACGAGGACGGGCGGCTCGGTCGGATGCGCGAGATCCTGCGGCGGGTCGCCGACTCCGGCGACGGGTCCGTTCCGGTCGTCCTGGTCGGGGACTTCAACGCGCCCTCGCACCTGGACTGGCCGGACGTCGCCTGGCCGGTGACGAACGCCGCCGAGGAGGCGGGCCTGCGCGACTCCTACCGCGAGGCGCACCCCGACCCGGTACGGGACCCCGGACACACCTGGTCGCCCGTCCACACCGAGCACGAGGACGGCAGCGGGCGTCCGGAACCGCAGGACCGGATCGACTTCGTCCTGCACCGGGGCCTGACCGTTCTCGACTCCCGCACGCTCGTCGGCGGAACCCCGCGTGCCTGGCCCGACGTTGCGGGCAACGACTGGCCCTCCGACCACGCGGCGGTCGTCACCGTTTTCGCCGTGCCCCGCGGGGACTGACGGGACGGGCCGGGAGGACGCTCCGGGTGCGTTGAACGGCGAGTCAGGCCGGACCATTGCGGTCCGGGCACACGATCCACTAGTTTGAGCCGCGCTCGCTACCCGCGAGTAACACCGATGGGTTACCACACGTCACCCGGCCACCCGATTCGTCCTGTCGTCCTGGGGAGACCATGCGCTGGCCCTTCGGCCGTCCGACCACGGTCCGTACGCGGATCGTGGCCCTCGCGCTCGCTCCGGTGATCGCCCTCATGACGCTGTGGAGTTTCGCCATGGTGTCCGTCACCGGTGAACTGCGCGCACTCGTCCGTCTCCAGGACGTGTACAACACCTTCGGCACGCCGGTCGACACGGCGATCGGCCAGATCCAGATCGAGCGGCGCCTCGCGGCCGCGTACCTGGGCGAGGACCACGGAACGGCGGCGGCCGTCGACCTGCTGGCGCAGGAGCGCCGCACCGACCGCGCCGTGACCGCGATGCGCACCGCGATCCGGGACGGGGACCGCGACCTGCTCTCCGGCCGCCAGCGGCAGGAGCTCGACATCGTGCTCGACTCGGTCGACGGGCTGGAGGGGCTGCGCGGACGGGTGCTGTCCCACGCCGTGTCCTGGGACGGGGCCGTGGCCGAGTACAGCGCCCTGGTGGAACCCGGTTTCGACGTACCGTCCGCCCTCACGGCACTTCAGGCGGGACAGCTGGCCCGCGAGGCACAGGTCGTCGTCGAGCTGGTGCGGGTGCGGGAGTTCGTGTCCCGCGAGGACGCGCTCGTCGCCGGGGCACGGGCCGCCGGAACGCTCACCGACCGCCAGTACGACACCCTCACCGCGACGATCGAGGACCGCCGGGTCTTCGAGCGGACCTATGTGCCCGACCTGCCGGCCGACTCGCGCGCCCTCTTCGAGGAGTTCCAGCGCGGAGACCTCCACCGGGAGCTGACCCGGGGTGAGGACGCCCTGCTGCGGGCGGGTGCGAAGGGTGCGGGCGAGGCCGTCGGGGCCGGTACCTGGCGCACCACCACGGACCGCGCCGTCAAGCAGTACATGCGGCTGTGCACCCGGTCGGCGATCAACTCCGCCGAGCGCGGGCGGGAGTTCGCCTACCGTGAGATGGCCAAGGCCGCCATCGTCGGTGTGCTGGGACTGGCCGCCGTAGGACTGTCCTTGTGGTTCGCGGTGCGCGGGGCACGGCGCATCTCGCGCCGCCTCGAGTCGCTGCGGGACGCCGTCGATCTACTGACCAACCGTCAGCTCCCGCACGTCATGGAACGGTTGAGCGCCGGCGAGGAGATCGACGCCGCCGCCGAGGCGCCGCCCCTGGCCGACGCGGAGGCGGTGGCCGACGAGATCGGCCAGGTCGGCCGGTCCTTCAACACCGCCCGGCTCGCGGCCGTCGAGGCCGCCGTCAAACAGGCCACCCTGCGCCGCGGGTTGTTCGCGGTGCTCCTGAACATCGCCCGCCGCAACCAGGCGCTCGTGCACCGCCAGCTCAAGCTGGTCGACACGCTGGAGCGGCGCACCGACGACCCGGACGTCCTGGACGACCTGTTCCGGATCGATCACCTGACCACCCGCATGCGACGGCACGCGGAGAGCCTGATCATCCTCTCCGGCTCGGCCCCGGGCCGCCGTTGGCGGCGGCCCGTGCCCGTCGCCGAGGTGGTGTCCTCCGCGGTGAGCGAGATCGAGCACTACGCGCGGGTCGTGGTCCCCCCGATGCCGGAGGTGGGCGTCGCGGCCGACGCCGTCGCCGACGTCGTCCACCTGATCGCCGAACTCGTCGAGAACGCCACGGTGTTCTCACCTCCCCACACCCAGGTCACCCTGCGTACCGGTCGGGCCGGGAGCGGGTTCGTCCTGGAGATCGACGACCGGGGCCTCGGTCTCGCGCCGGAACAGATCGAGGAGGCCCACCGGACCATCACGAGGCCGGACGACTTCGACCCGACCCGGCACGACCGGCTCGGGCTGTACGTGGTGGGGCGGCTCGCCGCACGGCACGGCATCAGGGTCACGCTGTGCCGTTCACCGTACGGCGGTACGACGGCGGTGGTGCTGCTGCCGGAGGCGGTTCTGGCGCCGGTGGAACCCACGGGTTCGGCCCTCGATGCGGAGCCGGACCCGCGGGGGCTGCCCTCGCGGGGGCGCACCGCGGTTCTGCAGGAGCGGCGGACGGCGCAGCGCGAGCAGGACGTCGGCCTGGTGCGGCAGGACGCTCCGGTCCCCGCCGCGCCCGTGCTGCCCACCCGGGTCCGCCAGACCTCCCTCGCACCCGAACTGCGTACCGCGGGACCGGAGGCCGACGGGACACCGGAGCGCGAGGTCACGCCGGAGGAGATGCGCGCGGTCTTCGGAGCCTTCCAGCGCGGCCTCGACCGTGGCCGCAAGGGCCTGCCCACGCAGCCGGGCTCCAGGCAGCCCGGCCCCGCGCAGCGAACCGACACCGAGGAAGGGAACGACGTCGACCATGCGCCCTGACCAGCTCCCAGAGCACCCTGCCCAGACCATCGAGGCCCGGATCCGCGAGGCCCGGATCCCCGAGACCGAGAGCCTGGCGCCGACGGGCGGCGCCTCCGAGTCCGGGGACGGCACCGACCGGCCCGGTACCGATCTCGGGTGGCTGCTCGACGACCTCGTGGCCAGAACCGACCATGTCCGTCAGGCCGTGCTCCTCACCGCCGACGGTCTCCCGCTGAGCTGCTCGGACGGCATGCGCCGGAGGGACATCGAACACCTCGCCGCCGTCTGCGCCGGCTTCCACAGCCTCGCCCGCTCGGCGGGCGAACGCTTCGCCGCGGGCGGGGTGCGCCAGACCATGGTGATGCTCGACGACGCCTACCTCTTCATCACCCCGGCGGGCGACGGAAGCAGGCTGGCCGTGCTCAGCGAGGTGCAGACGGACGTCGGACAGCTCGCCCACGAGATGGAACTGCTCGTCCGCCGCGTCGGCCGCCACATGGCCGCCTCCGTACGTTCGGCGGCCGACCCCGCGGGCTCCTGATCCGCCCGTGACCGACGATCACTGGTACGAGGACGAGACCGGGCCGATGGTGCGGCCCTACACCGTCACCGGGGGCCGGACCCGGCCCTCGGACGGGCATGTCATCGATCTGATGTCGCAGGTCACGGCCCTGGAGGCGGGCACCGGGCTGCCCGGTGTCGATCATGCCGCGGCCGCCCTGCTCGACCTGGCGCGCCGCGGACCCCGGCCGGTCGTCGAGCTCGCCGCGGACGTCGACCTGCCGCTGACCGTCGTACGTGTGCTGCTCGGTGACCTGGCCGAGGCCGGTCTGGTGCGCATCGACGAGCCGCGCCGTACGCCGGACGGCGGTCCGGCGGCCGACCCGGAGCTGCTGCGCGAGATCGTGGAGCGGCTGCGCGAGCTGTGAGCGCCGGGCGGGCCGGACGCGGGGCCGGAGGGCCGGCGCTTCCGGGCATCGCCCTGCCGCCCGTCCTGGAGCGGGAGACCCGACCCGCTTCGGGGCGTCGCCCCGCCCCGTCCTGGAGCGGGAAACCCGCCTGTGACCTGCGTCTCCCCGGGAATCAGGGCCACGACCGGGGGGTGCGAGGGGGTGCGCAACGAATCGCCGCCGGAGGCCGGGCGCACGCAATGAATCGTTCGGTGGCGCGCAACGGGTCCTTCTTGTCCCCCCGCGCCGCCCGACCGTACCGTCTATGTGGCCCCCCGAATCCCTTTCCGTACCGGTGGAGAACACGCATGCGCACAGCCCTGCTCCAGAGCTCCGGCCGCCCCGGCTCGATCGTCGAGAACCTCAAGGTGCTCGACGAGGCCGCGGGCCGCGCCGCCGCAGCGGGAGCCGGGCTGATCGTGACGTCGGAGATGTTCCTGACCGGCTACGCCATCGGTGACGACATCGCACGCCTCGCCGAGCCCGCCGACGGCGCGTCCGCCGACGCGATCGCCGAGATCGCCACCCGGCACGGCGTGTCCGTCGCCTACGGCTACCCCGAGCGCGAAGCCGCACGCCATGAGCGCGAGGGCTCCCCGGCCGACGGTGGGGCGCGCGTCTTCAACTCCGTGCAGCTGATCTCCGCCGACGGCACCCGGCTCGCGAACTACCGCAAGACCCACCTCTTCGGCTGCTTCGAGCACGACCACTTCACGCCCGGCGACCAGCCCGTCGTACAGGCCGAACTGAACGGCCTCCGGGTCGGTCTCATGATCTGCTACGACGTCGAGTTCCCGGAGAACGTCCGCGCGCACGCCCTCGCCGGCACCGACCTGCTGCTCGTGCCCACCGCGCAGATGCACCCGTTCCAGTTCGTCGCCGAGTCCGTCGTCCCGGTGCGCGCCTTCGAGAACCAGATGTACGTCGCCTACGTCAACCGCACCGGTCCGGAAGGGGAGTTCGAGTTCGTCGGACTGTCCACGCTGGCCGGGCCCGACGGAGTCGCCCGTGCCCGGGCCGGACGCGGCGAGGAACTGGTCCTGGCGGACGCCGACCCCGTCCGTCTCGCGGCCTCGCGCGAGGCGAACCCGTATCTGAAGGACCGCCGCCCCGGTCTCTACGGGTCCCTCGTCTGACATCCCGCCCGGTCGAACAAGCCTCCCCCTCACCAGCTTTCGCGCAAGGAGTCCGTACCCCATGACGTCCACCGTGCCCAACGCCGTCCAGCACGCCGACGTGCAGCAGCCGCCGATCACCATGTTCGGCCCGGACTTCCCCTACGCCTACGACGACTTCCTCGCGCACCCCGCGGGCCTCGGGCAGATACCCGCGACCGAGCACGGCACCGAGGTCGCGGTCATCGGTGGCGGCCTGTCCGGCATCGTGGCCGCGTACGAGCTGATGAAGATGGGCCTCAAGCCCGTCGTGTACGAGGCCGACGAGATCGGCGGCCGGCTGCGCACCGTGGGATTCGAGGGCTGCGACCCGTCGCTCACCGCCGAGATGGGCGCGATGCGCTTCCCGCCGTCCTCCACCGCCCTCCAGCACTACATCGACCTGGTGGACCTCGAGACCCGGCCGTTCCCCAACCCCCTGGCCGAGTCCACGCCCTCGACGGTCGTCGACCTCAAGGGCGAGTCGCACTACGCGACCTCCGTCGACGACCTGCCGCAGGTCTACCGCGACGTGATGAACGCCTGGAACGCCTGCCTCGAGGACGGCGCCGACTTCTCCGACATGAACCAGGCCATGCGGGAGCGCGATGTGCCGCGCATCCGGGAGATCTGGTCGAAGCTCGTCGAGAAGCTCGACAACCAGACCTTCTACGGCTTCCTCTGCGAGTCGGAGTCCTTCAAGTCCTTCCGGCACCGTGAGATCTTCGGCCAGGTCGGCTTCGGCACCGGCGGTTGGGACACCGACTTCCCGAACTCCATCCTGGAGATCCTGCGCGTCGTCTACACCGAGGCCGACGACCACCACCGCGGCATCGTCGGCGGCTCCCAGCAGCTTCCGCTGCGTCTGTGGGAGCGCGAGCCGGAGAAGATCGTCCACTGGGCGTACGGCACCTCGCTGTCGACGCTGCACGACGGCGCCCCGCGCCCGGCCGTGACCCGGCTGAACCGCACCGCGGGCAACGGGATCACCGTGACGGACGCGAACGGCGACATCCGCACCTTCAAGGCGGCGATCTTCACCGCCCAGTCCTGGATGCTGCTCTCCAAGGTCGCCTGCGACGACTCGCTCTTCCCGATCGACCACTGGACGGCGATCGAGCGCACGCACTACATGGAGAGCTCCAAGCTCTTCGTCCCCGTCGACCGGCCGTTCTGGCTCGACAAGGACGAGGAGACCGGCCGTGACGTCATGTCGATGACGCTCACCGACCGGATGACGCGCGGCACCTACCTCCTCGACGAGGGCCCGGACAAGCCCGCCGTCATCTGCCTCTCGTACACGTGGTGCGACGACAGCCTGAAGTGGCTTCCGCTGTCCGCGAGCGAGCGGATGGAGGTCATGCTGAAGTCGCTCGGCGAGATCTACCCGAAGGTCGACATCAGGAAGCACATCATCGGCAACCCGGTGACCGTGTCCTGGGAGAACGAGCCCTACTTCATGGGCGCGTTCAAGGCCAACCTGCCGGGCCACTACCGCTACCAGCGCCGTCTGTTCACGCACTTCATGCAGGAGGGGCTGCCCGAGGACAAGCGGGGCATCTTCCTCGCCGGCGACGACATCTCCTGGACGGCCGGCTGGGCCGAGGGCGCCGTCCAGACCGCGCTGAACGCGGTCTGGGGCGTCATGCACCAGCTCGGCGGGACGACCGACCCGACCAACCCCGGGCCCGGCGACGTCTACGACGAGATCGCGCCGGTGGAACTCCCCGAGGACTGAGTCCTCCTCGAGACGAGACGAGACGAGGCGAGACGCGGCGCGCGGGTCAGACCCCGGCCGCCCGCGCCGCCTCGTACACCTCGGCGGCCACGTCCTTCAGTTCCTGGGCGTCCCGCACCGAGCTCTGGAGGTCGAGGAAGATCTCGTCGAGGCCGACCTCGGCGTGGGCGACCAGGTCCGCCACGATCTGCTCGACACCGCCCTGGAAGGGCTGGCGGTCCGCGCCCTCGTACCCCTTCGCCGTGTACCGCGGGTTGGTCCGCAGCACCGTGCGCAGCGGCTCGGTACGGCCGCGCTCGGCTGCCAGATCGAGCAACTGGCGCCACTGCGCCGCCAGTTGCTCGACACCCATGCCGATCGGCATCCATCCGTCGGCGTGGTCGACGAGCCGGCGCCGCGCCTTTCCGGTGTTGGCGGCCAGCAGGATCGGGATCGGCCGGGCGGGCTTGGGGCCGACCACGGCGGACGCGATCTTGGTGAACGTGCCGTCGTAGACCACCGGGTCGGGGCCCCACACCGCGCGGCACACCGCGATCACCTCGTCGAGAACCTGGCCGCGCTCCTCGAAGGGCCGGGCGGAGGCCGCCGCGTACTCGTCGAGCGACCAGCCCGTGCCGAGGCCCGCCACGACACGGCCGCCGCTCGCCGCGTCGAGCGAGGCGAGGGCCTTGGCGAGCTGGAAGGGGCCGTGCAGCGGGGCGACGAGGACGCTGGTGCCGAGCAGCGCGCGCTCGGTGACCGCGGCCGCGAGGGTCAGGGTGACCAGGGGGTCGGCGACGGCGCGGTACGCGTCCGGCCAGGGCAGTCCCTCGATGCCGTACAGCCCCTGCGTAGGGGGATCCGGGAACAGCGCCCGCTCGAAGACCCACAGGCTGTCGTACCCGATCGCCTCCGCGGCGCGTGCCACGTCGGGCACGTCCCGTCCGAGGTCGTACTGCTTCATCTGGGGGAGGGTGAGGCCGAGTCGCGTCGCCATACCTGGGGGCTCCTTCGCAGCAGGGTGTGCCGATCGTTCAACGTACAGTGATCCGAACCGAGTTCCGGCGAGGACCGCACCGCGTGGCCGGATCAGGTCGGCAGGGGAGTGAGCAGCATCCGGCCGGCCAGGCCCACCGCGGCGTCGAGGCGCTCGGCGAACTCCTCGGCCAGGTCCGGGAGTCCGCGCAGCGCCCACAGGGCCCGCGCCGCTGCCCAGGTGGCCTGACGCGCCCGCTCGAGGCTCCATGCGCCGAGCAGATGGGTGAGCGGATCGGCGATCTGGAGCAGGTCGGGGCCCGGCATCAGTTCTTCGCGGATGTGCTCCTCCAGCGAGACGAGGAGATCACCCACGCGGTCGAACTCGTCCTCCAGGTCCGCCGGTTCGCAGTCGAGCGTACGACAGGTGTCCACCAGGGCGAGCGCCAGATCGTGCCCGATGTGCGCGTTGATGCCCGCGATCGCGAACTGCAGCGGACGTACCCCCGGATGGCGGCGGAACTGCAGCACCGGCCGCCAGCAGGCCGGCGCGCGGCCCTCTTCGGCCACCGTCAGATAGCGCTCCGCGAACCGCACGTCCAGCGTGATCGCGGCCCGGCGGTCCGGGAAGACCCCGGTGTCCAGGTGCCGGTCGAACTCCTCGGTGCCGGTGAGGTAGACGCGGTTGAAGACCGCGAGACCGTCCCGCTCGGGGAGCTCCGCGTCCAGGGTGCGCATACGGGCGACGACCGCGTCTACGGGAGTGGTGAACTGTGCCGACTGCGCCATGAGGGCAGCGTCCCAGTCCTAGGCTGGCCGGAGTGCCGCCGGGCCGGAGGCTTCCCCAGAACGGGGGAACGCGGCCGGGGCGGGAGTGAGGGAGCGGTACGTGTCAGGCTTACGTGCGCGTCGGTCGGCCGAGCGCAGGGCCGAGCGCAGGCGGTCCGCCGGGCGCGCCGCGATGGTCACCGCGGCCTCGGTCGTGGTGGCGGTCGGGACCGTGACGGGGATGGTGTCCGCGCTCGACGGCGGGCGCCCCTCGAAGGACGCGAAACCGCTGGTGACCCCATCGAGCGGCCCGGGGCCGCTGCCGGGTGTGCCGACGCCGTCGCGCACCTCGGCCGCGCCGTCCCGGTCGGGCCCGGCCTCCCCGAGACCGGCCGGCGAGTCCTCGCCGAGCAGGAGGAAACCGCGGACCACGCCCGCTCCCGAGCGTCTCTACCGCCACGCGGACTCCCAGGTCCGCGACTGGGTCGACGCCCACCCCGATGACGCCCGGCGGCCGGTCATCGAGTCCCGGATCGCCGACCGTCCGGCCGCGGTGTGGTTCGCGGACTTCACGCCGTCCACGATCACCGCGCGGGTCAGGGCAGTGACGTCGGCCGGCTCCGCGCAGGGCCGGGTGCCCGTCGTCGTGCCGTACGCGATCCCGCAGCGCGACTGCGGCGGCGCCTCGGACGGCGGGGCGCCCGACCTCGCCGCGTACGACGGCTGGATCGACCGGTTCGCGGCCGGGCTCGGCTCCGGTGAGGTCGTCGTCGTCCTGGAGCCCGACTCGATCGCCCAGTCCGACTGCCTCGGTGAGGGTGAGCGGGCCGACCGCTTCGCCTCCCTGGCCCGCGCCGGCCGCGTCCTGAAGGCGGCGAACCCCAGGGCCCGGGTCTACTACGACGCCGGTCACTCCGACTGGAACCCGGCCGCCGAACAGGCCGCGCTGCTCGGCCGGGCGGGCGCGGCCTCGACCGCCTCGTCCGACGGCATCTTCACCAATGTGTCCAACTTCCACCGGACGAGCGACGAGATCACCTATGCCCGTCGGGTGCTGTCCGCGCTCGGCGGGTCCGCCGGCCTCGGCGCCGTCATCGACACCAGCCGCAACGGCAACGGTGCCCCTCCCGACGGCGAGTGGTGCGATCCGGCGGGCCGCAGGATCGGACAGGCGCCGACCCTGAGCACCGGGGAGGCCGGGATCGACGCCTATCTGTGGGTGAAGCTGCCGGGTGAGTCGGACGGCTGCCGGGGTACCCCGGGGGCCTTCTCGGCCGAGTACGCCTATGAGCTGGCGCGCTGATCCCCGGGCTCGTCGTACGTCGACGTCCCCGAGTCGAGCAGGGGCTCCTGCCGCTTGAGGTGGGCCGGGGCCATCGCCCGCAGCGCGTGGTAGCCGGTGATCACGACGATGGTGCCCAGCGCGATGCCGTTCAGCGAGAAGTTGTCGGTGAACTTCAGGGTGACGCCGCCGATGCCGATGATGATGCCCGCGGCGGCCGGCACCAGGTTCAGCGGATTGCGCAGGTCCACCCGGGCGTTGAGCCAGATCTGGGCGCCGAGCAGCCCGATCATGCCGTACAGGATGACGGTGATGCCGCCGAGGACACCGCCCGGGATCGCCGCGACCACCGCGCCGAACTTGGGGCTCAGGCCGAAGAGCAGGGCGAACAGGGCGGCGGCCCAGTAGGCGGCCGTGGAGTAGACCCGGGTCGCGGCCATCACGCCGATGTTCTCGGAGTACGTGGTGTTGGGTGGGCCGCCGACCGCCGTGGAGAGCATCGAGGCGGCACCGTCGGCGGAGATCGCGGTGCCGAGCCTGTCGTCCAGCGGGTCGCCGGTCATCTCGCCGACGGCCTTGACGTGACCCGCGTTCTCGGCGACAAGCGCGATCACGACCGGCAGCGCGACGAGGATCGCCGACCACTGGAACGACGGCCCGTGGAAGGACGGCAGCCCGATCCAGTCGGCCCGGCCGACACCGGACAGGTCCAGGCGCCAGTGGTCGGTCACCTTGCCGCTCGCGTCCATCGAGTGGATCCGGCCGAAGATCCGGTCGAAGGCCCAGGAGATGACGTAACCGAAGACGAGTCCGAGGAAGATCGCGATGCGTGACCAGAAACCGCGCAGGCACACCACGGCGGCTCCGGTCACCAGCATCGTGAGCAGCGCGGTCCACTGGTCCTGCGGCCAGTAGGTGGACGCGGTCACCGGCGCCAGGTTGAAGCCGATCAGCATGACGACCGCGCCGGTCACGATCGGCGGCATCGCGGCATGGATGATCCTCGCGCCGAACCGCTGCACGGCGAGCCCCACCAGGAACAGCGCGACCGCGACCACGAAGCACGCGCCCGTCACCGTCGCACTGGTGCCGCCCTGCGCGCGGATCACGGCGGCGACGCCCACGAACGAGAGCGAACAGCCCAGGTAGCTGGGCACCCGGCCGCGGGTGGCGAGCAGGAAGATGACCGTCGCGACGCCCGACATCATGATCGCGAGGTTCGGATCGAGTCCCATCAGGACGGGCGCAACGAAGGACGCCCCGAACATGGCCACCACGTGCTGGGCGCCGAGCCCGAAGGTCCGGGGCCAGGAGAGGCGTTCATCGGGGCGGACGACCGCTCCCGGGGCGGGGGTCCGCCCGTCGCCGTGCAGTTTCCAGCGCACGCCGAGGTCCATGGTGAGGATTCGCTTTCTCTGTACGTGAATCGGTCCGGACCATTGTCAGGGGTAACCAGCCGCCTTACGCTCACACGGTCCCACTCGTGAACGTCGTTCATATCTATGATCGGAGTGTTCTGTGAGTGCACGATCCCGACTGAGCGCGGTCGTGGCGGCCGTCGCGCTGGTGTCCGTCGTCGTTCCCGCGGCGTCCGCTCGTACCGCCTCCGTCGCCGCCCCCGCCGCGTCCGCTCACGCCGTGCCCGGCATCCCCCGGACCGTGGTCCTCGACGGCGGGCGGCTCCAGCGGACCCGGATCCGGCTGGACCACGGCGACCGCCGACTCGCCCGTCCGCTGCGGGACTTGACGGCCCGCGCCGACAACTGGCTGGACCAGGGACCCTGGACGGTCGTCGACAAGCCGAAGCCCGCCCCCGGCGGCGACGTTCACGACTATCTCAGCCAGGCCCCCTACTGGTGGCCCTCGCGGCCCGCCACCGCCGACAACCCCTGGGGCTGCCCCTACGTCCAGCGCGACGGGCAGCGCAACCCGGAGGTGGACACCGGCACCGACCGCCAGGACGTCGAGAAGGTCTTCGACTCGACGTACGACCTCGCGCTCGCCTGGTACTACACCGGCAGGAAGCAGTACGCGGAGAAGGCCGCCCAGGTCCTGCGCACCTGGTTCCTGGACCCGGCGACGCGGATGAACCCGGACCTGGACCACGGCCAGTTCATCCCCTGCAAGTACGACGGCCGGGCCATCGGCATCATCGACTTCTCGCAGTCCTACACGAGCGTCCTCGACGCGATCGCCGTCCTGGACACCGGCGCCCCCGGCTGGTCGCGGCACGACCGGGCCGCGATGCTCGACTGGAACACCGGCTTCCGCGACTGGCTGGCGGAGAGCGCCTTCGGCAGGGAGGAGGGTGCCGCCCAGAACAATCACGGGACCTTCTACGACATGCAGCTCGCCGCTCTCGCGTACGCGACCGGCGACAAGGCCCTCGCCCGGCGGACCGTGCTCGCCGCGCGTGCTCTGCGCATCGACCCGCAGATCGCCGCCGACGGCAGCCAGCCCCAGGAACTGGCCCGCACCCGCAGCTGGCACTACTCGACCTTCGACCTGGTCGCCTACACCCGGCTCGCGGCCATCGGCCGGCATGTCGGCGTGGACCTCTGGTCCTACCGGGGGCCGGACGGCCAGAGCCTGTTCAAGGCGGTCGACTACCTGCTGCCCGCGGCGACCGGCACCGAGCCGTGGACCCGTCCCGAGCTGGAGTTCCACCGCTTCGCGGCGAGCGATGTGGTGCACGCGGCGGCCGACGCCGGGGACCGGACCGCACGGGCCGCCGTGCCGAAGCTCGAAGCGCCGCCCGGCGGCGATCTGTGGGAACTGCGGCCGGCCGCCGAGCAGCTCGACTCGATCACGGGCTGATCCCGCCCGGCCGGGGCTCCTGAGCGGTTGCTTAGGATGGGGGTGTCGTTTTCAGCCATGCCTGTCCTGTCCGCACCCTGTCCCAGGAGCCCCGCCCGTGACCGCCGAAGCCCCCGTCGCCCCCGCCCTCCCGTACGGACGGCTCCTGCCCGTCACCGTCCACTTCGACGACCTCGACGCGCTCGGACTGCTGCACAACGCCCGCTACCCGGTCATGGTCGAGCGTGCCTGGGCCGCGCTGTGGTACGAGCGCGGCCTGAGCTTCGAGGGCGACTGGGAGGCGGCGGGCGACTTCTGCAACGCCGTCAAGGAACTGCGCATCACCTACGAGGCCCCGGTCAGCCGCCCCGGCGCGTACGCCGTCCACCTCTGGCTGGAACGGCTCGGGAACACCGGACTGACGTACGGCTTCCGCTTCTGCTCCCTCGACGGCGCGGTGACCTATGCGCAGGGCACCCGCGTCCTCGTCCGGCTCGACCCCGGGACGCTGCGCCCGGCGCCGTGGAGCGACCGGTTCAGGGCCTTGGGCCGGGAACTGCTGCGCTCGGAGGGCTGATCTTCGGGCGGTCGCGGTCCCCGGCGCGCAGCACACCCGCGAGCACGGTGAGCCCGAACGCCAGGATCGTGACCAGCCCGAACGACACGGCCAGACTCGTCGCCTGCGCCACCGACCCGATCAGGCTCGGCGCGATCAGCCCCGAGGTGTACGTGATGGTCGCGACGCCCGCGATGGCCTGACTTGGATTGGGGCCGCTGCGCCCGGCCGCCGCGAAGCAGAGCGGGACGACGACCGCGATACCGAGGCCGAGCAGCGCGAAGCCGCCCATCGCCACCGCCGGATGCTCCGCCACGACGATCAGCAGCCCGCCGGCCACGGCCAGCACACCGCCAGCCCGCACGGTGCGCACGGCGCCGAATCGGTTCACCACCGTGTCGCCCACCAGCCGGGCCACCGCCATCGTCAGCATGAAACCGGTGGTCGACGCCGCGGCGAGACCCGCCGAACTGTCCAGCTGGTCGCGCAGGTAGACCGCCGACCAGTCCAGGCTCGCGCCCTCCGCGAAGACCGCGCAGAAGCCGACCGCGCCGATGAGCAGCGCCGATCGGGGCGGCAGCGCGAACCGCGGCGGCGGCTCCTCGTCCTCGGTGGGCTTCAGGTCGAGCACCCAGCGGCAGGCGACGAGACCGAGGAGCGTGAGGGTCACCGCGGCCAGGGCGTGGTGCAGGCGCGCGTCCGAACCCAGATGCGCGGCGAGGGTGCCGGCCGCCGCGCCGACCAGGGCGCCGGCGCTCCACATGCCGTGCAGTCCGGACATGATCGACTTGTCGAGCCGGTTCTCGACCTCGACGCCCAGCGCGTTCATGGCGACGTCCGCCATACCCGCCGTGGCGCCGTAGACGAACATGGCGAGGCACAGGGTGAGCAGGTTCGGTGCCAGGGACGGGAGGATCAGGGCCAGCGTCCACAGGGCCATGAGCCCGCGCAGCGCCGTACGGCTGCCGAAGTGGTGGGTGATCCGGCCGGCCAGGGGCATCGAGCAGGACGCGCCGAGGGCGGTGAAGGCGAGGGCGAAGCCCAGCTGCCCCGCGCTGACCGACGCATGGTCCTGGATCCACGGGACGCGGGTCGCGAACGAGCCCGTGACGGCTCCGTGCACGGCGAAGACGGCAGCCACGGCGTACCGGGCGCGCTTCACCTCGCGCTGGTCGTAGACCACTTCACTCATGCTCCGGCCCCTCCCCGGGTGATGGTTCACCAAACTGCGGCCGTAAACTATCAGGAACCCTGCCTGATAGATAGTGAACTGTCGGCCGCCCGCCCACCGGACGGCCCCGCCGATCTGGGAGGATCCCGGCATGCCCGCATCCCCGAGCACCGCCCGGGCCATCAACGACCGGCTCGCCCTGCGGCTGTTGCAGCAGGAAGGCCCTTTGACGGCAGGGCGGCTGAAGCAGCTCACCGGACTGTCCCGGCCGACGGTCGCCGACCTCGTCGAACGCCTCACGGCCTCCGGCCTCATCACGGTCGTCGGGGAATCCGGGGAGCAGCGGCGCGGCCCGAACGCCCGGGTCTACGGGATCGTCGCGGACCGCGCCCACCTGGCCGCGCTCGACATCCGTACGGAGGGAGTCTCCGTGGTCGTCTCCGACCTGGTCGGAGACGTCCTGGCCGAGGCGTCCGTGCCGATCGGCGGCGACACCGGGACCGGACCGGCGGTGGAGCAGGCGGTCGCGCTGGTCGAGCGGGTGGCGAAGGAGGCCGGGGCCCTGGGGGCGGCGCCCCCGCGCGAACTCGTCCGGGGGTGGGGCAGGCTGCACACCGTCGGCATCGGCGCGCCCGGCCTGATCGACCCCGCCACCGGCGAACTGCGCGACTCCTCGGGCCTGCCCGCATGGCATCGCCGTCTGGTCGCCGCCCTCCAGGAACGGCTGCCCGAGGCCCGCGTCCTCGTCGAGAACGAGACCAACCTCGCCGCCCTCGCCGAACAGCGCGACGGCATCGCCCGCGACCGCGACACCTTCGTCCTGCTGTGGCTCGGCCACGGCACCGGGGCCGCCGTCGTCCTCGACGGCGCCCTGCGCCGCGGTGCCTCGGGAGGTACCGGGGAGATCGGCTTCCTGCCCGTGCCCGGCACCACGACCCTCCCCTCGGCGACCGACTGCGAGGGAGGCTTCCACTCGCTGGCCGGGGCGGCGGCGGTCGCGGCGCTCGCCGCGCGGTACGGCGTAACGGCGGAGCCGGACGCGCACGAGCCGCACGCCGCGGCGCTGGTGCGACGGGCGGTGGCAGCCCCGGACGCCCCGGGCGCCGCAGACTTCCTCGATGTCCTCGCCGACCGCCTCGCCATCGGGGCGGCCTCCGTCACCGCCGTTCTGGACCCCGGGTGCGTGGTCCTCGGCGGTGAGGTCGGCCAGGCGGGCGGCACCGTGCTCGCCGCCCGGGTCGAGCGGCGGCTCGTCCGCATGTCGCCGCTCCCGACCGAGGTGCGCGCGAGCACGCTGGGCGGAGGCGCGGTGCTGCGCGGCGCGCTCCTGACCGCGCGCGACGGAGCGCAGGACGAGCTGTTCGCCCCGCCTTCGTCGCGGTAGGAGCGGGGTCGGGAGGACCCCGGGTGGCGTGCTGGGCCAACCGGGGATCCAGCGCCCCCAGGACCACCGGCGAGTCAGCGTGCGTTCTCCGAGCGTGCCTTCAGGAAGTCCTCGAACGTTCCCTTCCCCACCGCGTGGCCCGGTGTGAGGTGGTGCCCCTCCCGGAACGCCCGGTAGGTCCGGCCCGGCAGACGTACGTCGAGCAGCGGGCGTCGCTTCCCGGTGGCGCGGAGGAAGGCGGCGGCCAGGGAGCGGAACGGGCGCACCTCGGGCCCGCCCATGTCCGCGACCCGCCCCGCGGGCGGCCCGGCCGTCAGTTCGGCCAGCCGGGCGGCGACCTCGGCGGCCTCGACCGGCTGGTCGGAGACCCCGGAGGGGAGGAGCAGCACCGGCAGCTTGGCGAGCCCGCCCAGGAGCTGGGCGACGAGGTCGTGGAACTGCGTGGTGCGCAGGATCGTCCAGCCGAGCCCGGACTCCTCGATCAGCTTCTCCACGGCCAGCTTGGTCCTGTAGTAGCCCATCGGCACCGCGTCGACGCCGACGATCGAGATGTAGATCAGGTGCGGCACGGCCGCCCGGCGCGCGGCCGCGATGACCTGCGCGGCGGCCCGTTCGTCGCCTCCGCGCGGTGTGGTCGCGCAGTGCACGATCGCGTCCACTCCCGCGACGGCCGCGTCCAGGCCGCTGCCGCCCTCGCGCAGATCGACGGCGTACGGCTGAGCGTGCCGGCTGAGCACCCGCACCTCGTGGCCGTCCGCCCGCAGCCGTTCGGTGACGAGCCGGCCGAGGGTTCCGGTGCCGCCGGTCACCAGGATCGTGGTCATGCTGTTCAGCCTTTCGATGCCGGACGCTCCCGGATGGAGCGCCCCTCGTCAGCTGAGACCGGACAGCCCGCGCGGATGTGACAACGGCCTGCGCGGGACGACGACCGAACCCCGCGTCGGTGGGCGGACGTGAGCCCTACGCGCGCGGATCGGGCGGGGACGGAACCTCGCGAGGCCGGGACCCGGGTGAGGGGTACCGGTCGGAGCCGTGGGGCCGGACCCGCGCCAGCTGGCGCCCGACGAACTCCAGTTTGGCGGGGTTCAGCACCACCCGCACCTCCGTGAAGACCCCGTCGTGGGCTTCGAACGCGACGACGCCGAGGACCGCGGCGACCCCGTCGGCGCCCTCGGGCCCGCGCGCGATCAGTCCCGCGCTGCCGTTGACCTCGGCCACCGACAGTTCGACGCCGTCCGCCAGGGCCCGGCCGAGGACACCGGCCAGGAAGCGCAGCACCTTCTCGCGCCCCTCGACGGGCCGCCGCGCCGCGGAGACCTTGCCGCCGCCGTCGGACCACCAGGTGACCTCCGCGGCGAACAGCCGCTCCAGCCCGGCCAGATCACCGTCGCGGGCGGCGGAGAGGAACGAGGTGACGAGCCGGGTCCGCTGCTCGGCGGGGGCCTCGAAGCGGGCCTCCGGCGCGGCGATCCGTTGCACCGCCCGCCGGTACAGCTGACGGCAGTTGGTCTCGCTCAGCTCCAGCACCCCGGCGATCTCCCGGTGGCCGTACGCGAAGGCCTCCCGCAGAACGTAGACGGCCCGCTCGGTCGGGGTGAGCCGCTCCAGGAGGACGAGCAGGGCGAGGGACGCGGCGTCGCGCTGCTCCGCCGACTCCAGGGGGCCGAGGGTGCCGTCGGCCGTGACGACCGGTTCGGGCAGCCAGGGCCCCACGTACCGTTCGCGCCGTGCACGGGCCGAGGTCAGCCGGTTGAGGCAGAGGTTGGTGACGACCTTGGCGAGCCAGGCGCCGGGCCGCTCGACCTCCGCGCGGTCGGCGCCGCTGAAGCGGAGATAGGCGTCCTGCACGGTGTCCTCGGCGTCGGCGGCGGAACCGAGCATGCGGTAGGCGAGCCCGAACAGGCGCGGGCGGTACGTCTCGAACTCGTCGGCGAGGCTCGTCGTCACGCCCCAGCTTCGCAGAGGCCGGGATCCGGCGGACCGCACGGGTGCCGGGGGGCCGAGCCGGTTCCGGTGGGGGACCCGGCGGCGGGGCAAGGGCCTTCGTCACCGCCGCCGGGTCGATCGTGGGGGGACCGGCGATGAACGATCACGCAGTCTTGATCGAGGACACTAAGAGGACTAGACCATACCGTCAATAGGTATGGACCAATATTGAAGCGTGCCGTGGTACGCCCCAAGGTCGCACGGCGGGACGGGAGTTGACTTGAGGAACCGTCTCGCGAAAGTCCAGGCCGGGCCTCTGTGAGCCACCCCACAGAGGCTCGGCCGCATGGGTGCCGATCGGGCGTGGCACACTGGCCGTGTACCAGAAGCAGCGCACTCCGGGGTCGGTGTAATTCCGAACCGGCGGTTACAGTCCGCGACCCGGTCGCTTCCAGCGGCCGGTTGACCAGGTGAAATTCCTGGACCGACGGTTAAAGTCCGGATGGGAGGCAGTGCGCGGCGGGCGGGCATGCGTGCGCGCTGCCGTTTGTTGCTACTCGTCCTGCGGGACGAGTGCCCTTTCGGCTTCGTTGCCGGTGTGTCGCAGTCCGCTCATTCTGTCGTCATCGACAGGCCCCGGAGTCCGTGCCCTATGAGGCAGGAGGACCCGGGAAGTGTTCACCGGAATCGTCGAAGAGCTGGGTGAGGTCACCGCCGTCGAGATGCTCGACGACGCCTCGCGTTTCCGGCTGCGTGGCCCCGTCGTCACGCAGGGCGCGCAGCACGGCGACTCCATCGCCGTCAACGGAGTCTGTCTCACCGTGGTCGAGCACGAAGGCGACGAGTTCACCGCCGACGTCATGGCGGAAACCCTGAACCGCTCCAGCCTCGGCGCCCTCACCGTCGGCTCCCGCGTCAACCTGGAACGCCCGATGGCCGTGGGCGAGCGCCTCGGCGGTCACATCGTGCAGGGACACGTCGACGGCACCGGCGCGGTCATCGAGCGCAAGCCGTCCGACAACTGGGAGATCGTCAAGATCTCGCTCCCCGCCGACCTCGCGCGCTATGTGGTCGAGAAGGGCTCCATCACGGTCGACGGCATCAGCCTGACGGTCGTCGACGCCGGCCCCGACTACTTCACCGTGAGCCTCATCCCCACCACCCTCGACCTGACCACGCTGGGCCACAAGCAGCCCGGCGACCCGGTCAACCTCGAGGTCGACGTCATCGCCAAGTACGTCGAGCGACTGCTCGGCGCCCGTGGCGAGCAGCCCGCCGGTCTGCCCGGTGCCCAGGGGGCCGGGCAGTGAACTGGCTCAACTCCGAGGCCTTCGTCCTCCTCGACCAGCACATCATGTGGTCGGACATGATCGGCAACGTGATCGGTCTGATCGCCCTCGCGCTCGGCTGGCGGCGCTCCATATGGAGTTGGCCCGTTCAGCTCCTGTCCGGCGTCGTCCTCTTCGCGGCCTTCTTCGGTCACCTCACCGGCAGCGCGGGCAAGCAGGTCGTGGTCATCGCCGTCGCCCTGTGGGGCTGGTGGCAGTGGAACCGCGGCGAGGGCAAGGACGGACGCGTCTCCGTACGGTTCGCCACCTGGCGCGAGCGCGCGTACATGGTGGGCGCCGCGGTCGTGGGCACCCTCGCGGTCAGCGGCCTGTTCCACCTCTACCCGAAGCTGTCCTGGGACCCCTGGCCGGACGCCTACATCTTCGTCGGCACGATCGTCGCCATGTTCGCGCAGGCCCGCGGCATGGTCGAGTTCTGGTTCGCCTGGCTGCTGGTCGACCTGGTGGGTGTCCCCCTCAACTTCGCCAACGGCTACGCCTTCTCCGGTTTCGTCTACGTCCTGTACGGCGCGCTCGTCCTGTGGGGCCTGCGCGACTGGTGGCTGCGCTCCCGTGAGGCCGGGCAGCCCGTCCTGGAAGGAGCTCCGGCATGACAACGGCGCCGGTTTGGTACAGCACCGGGCACGATCAAGACGCCTCGGACTTCGCGCTCGATCCCGTCGAGCAGGCCATCGCCGACATCGCGGCGGGCCGCCCCATCGTGGTCGTCGACGACGAGGACCGGGAGAACGAGGGCGACCTCGTCATCGCCGCCGAGAAGGCGACCCCCGAGATCGTCGCCTTCATGATGAGCGAGTGCCGCGGGCTGATCTGCGCCCCCATGGAGGGCGACGAACTCGACCGGCTGCGCCTTCCGCAGATGGTCGACGACAACACCGAGTCGATGAAGACGGCGTTCACGGTGTCGGTGGACGCGTCCGCCGCGCACGGTGTGAGCACCGGCATCTCGGCGTCCGACCGGGCCACCACCCTGCGGCTCCTCGCGGACGGCGCGGCCGGGGCCGACGACTTCGTGCGCCCGGGCCACATCTTCCCGCTCCGCGCGCGGCCTGGCGGCGTCCTGGCCCGCAACGGCCACACCGAGGCCGCCGTCGACCTGGCCCGGCTGGCCGGCCTGCGTCCGGCCGGAGCGATCGTCGAGATCGCGGGCGAGGACGGCCGGATGCTCCGGCTGCCCGAGCTGATCCCCTTCGCCCGCAAGCACGGCCTGACGATCATCTCCATCGAGGACCTGATCGCCTACCGCCGCTCCGTCGAGCTCACGGCGACGCCCGGTGAGGGCGCGCTGCTCGCCGGACCCACCGTCCGCCGCGAGGCCGAGGTCCACCTGCCCACCGCCTTCGGCGAGTTCACGGCGTACGGCTACCGCTCCACCGCCGACGGCGTCGAGCACGTCGCTCTCGTCCACGGCGAGATCGGCGACGGCGAGGACGTCCTCGTCCGCGTGCACTCCGAGTGCCTCACCGGTGACGTGTTCGACTCGCAGCGCTGCGACTGCGGACCCCAGCTGCAGACGTCCATGGAACGCATCCAGACCGAGGGCCGCGGCATCGTGGTCTATCTGCGCGGTCACGAGGGACGCGGCATCGGCCTGCTCTCCAAGCTCCGCGCGTACGAGCTCCAGGAGCGCGGACGCGACACCCTCGACGCCAACCTGGAACTCGGCCTGCCCGCCGACGCCCGGGACTACGGCGCGAGCGCGCAGATCCTGGAGGACCTCGGCGTCCGGAGCCTGCGGCTCATGACGAACAACCCCGACAAGACCGACGCACTCGTCCGGTACGGCCTGCGGGTCTCCGGACGGGAGCCGATGCCCGTACAGGCGGGCGAGCACAATCTGCGCTACCTGCGCACCAAGCGGGACCGGATGGGCCACGACCTGCCCTGGCTGGACACGGCCACCGTGTCCGCCTGCGGGAGCCAGTGACACCGCACGACCGGTACCACCGGCACGACACGGCACCGTCGGCAACACAGCACTGTCAGCAACACAGCACTGTCGGCAACACAGCACAGCGGGACTTGAGGAGAGACGTGAGCGGCAAGGGTGCACCTGAACTGTCCGTACGCAACTGCGGCGACCTGCGGGTCGCGGTCATCGCGGCACAGTGGCACGACAAGGTGATGGACGGTCTCGTCGACGGCGCGCTGCGCGCCCTGCACGAGCTGGGAATCGACGAGCCGACCCTGCTGCGGGTCCCCGGAAGCTTCGAGCTGCCGGTCGTCGCCAAGGTCCTGGCGGGCCGCGGCTACGACGCGATCGTCGCGCTCGGCGTCGTCATCCGTGGCGGAACGCCCCACTTCGAGTACGTGTGCCAGGGCGTCACCCAGGGCCTCACCCAGGTCTCCATCGACACCGGCGTCCCCATCGGCTTCGGCGTGCTGACGTGTGACACCGAGGAGCAGGCCCTGGACCGCGCGGGCCTCGAGGGCTCCAATGAGGACAAGGGACACGAGGCGGTGACGGCGGCCGTGGCGACGGCGGCCACCCTCCGCTCAGTATCCGAACCCTGGCACTGAGGTACGGCACCGAGCGCGTAGGGTGAGGACCACCATGTCCAATAAGACGTTCGAGGAGCTCTTCACCGAGCTCCAGCAGAAGGCCGCCACCGGCGATCCCGCCACTTCGCGCACCGCCGAGCTGGTCGGCAAGGGCGTTCATGCCATCGGCAAGAAGGTCGTCGAAGAGGCCGCAGAGGTCTGGATGGCCGCCGAGTACGAAGGCAAGGACGCCGCCGCCGAGGAGATCTCGCAGCTGCTGTACCACGTCCAGGTGATGATGGTCGCTCGCGGGATCTCCCTCGACGACGTGTACGCGCATCTGTAGGGGCCCGTCTCAGCAGCGCCCCCCACCGAGCACGTCCACCAGTCCCACCCACTCCTGAACAACCTCACGCAAAGGAAGCCGACCTCATGCTGCGCATCGCCGTCCCCAACAAGGGTTCCCTCTCAGGACCTGCGGCGGACATGCTGCATGAGGCCGGCTACCAGCAGCGCCGCGAGTCCAAGGAACTGCGGATCGTCGACCCGGTCAACGAGGTCGAGTTCTTCTACCTCCGACCCCGCGACATCGCGATCTACGTCTCCTCCGGCCGCCTCGACATCGGCGTCACCGGCCGCGACCTGCTGATCGACTCCGGAGCCAACGCGGAGGAGATCCTCCCGCTCGGCTTCGCCCGCTCCACCTTCCGCTTCGCCGCCAAGCCCGGCACCGCGAACGGCTTCGCCGACCTGAACGGCAAGACGGTCGCCACCTCCTACGAGGGCATCGTCGCCAAGTACCTCGCCGACCACGGCATCGACGCCTCCGTCGTGCACCTCGACGGCGCCGTCGAGACCGCCATCGAACTCGGCGTCGCCGAGGTCATCGCGGACGTCGTCGAGACCGGCACCTCGCTGCGCAACGCCGGCCTGGAGGTCTTCGGCGACCCCATCATGAAGTCCGAGGCCATCGTCATCCGCCGTGTCGGAGCCGACCTCACCGAGGACGCCGAGCCCAAGGTGCAGCAGTTCCTGCGCCGTCTCCAGGGCGTCCTGGTCGCCCGGACGTACGTGATGATGGACTACGACTGCCGCGCCGAGCACCTGGAGAAGGCCGTCGCGCTCACTCCCGGCCTGGAGTCGCCGACCATCTCGCCGCTGCACAACGAGGGCTGGGTCGCCGTCCGCGCCATGGTCCCCTCCAAGGAGGCCCAGCGGATCATGGACGACCTGTACGCGCTCGGCGCGCGGGCCATCCTGACCACGGCCATCCACGCCTGCCGGCTCTGACGGGGATGTCGAACATGTCGGACCTTCCCGCCCTTCCCGTAACCTTCCGCCCGTCCCGCACCCGGGCCGTGCTGCTCACCGCGGGCGCCACGATCCTCGTGGTCATCACCACGGTCGCCATGCTTCTGGAGCAACTCGGCCCGGGGGAGCGGCTCAGCTTCATCTTCACCGCGGCCCTCCTCTTCGGAGTGCTCGTGCTGCTCTCGCGGCCCAAGGTCGTCGCCGACGAGAGCGGGGTCACCGTCGTCAATATCGCGAGCCGGCGGCACCTGGACTGGGCGGAGATCCTGAAGGTCAACCTGCGCCCCGGCGACCCCTGGGTGTTCCTCGACCTCAGTGACGGCACCAGCCTGCCGGCGCTCGGCATCCAGCCGGGCATCGCCAAGCAGCGCGCCATCGAGGACGCCCGAACCCTGCGCGCCCTCGCCGAGGACCGCGCGCTTCGCGAGCCCGGCGGGCATCGCGACGAACATCAGGCCTGACTCTCGGCCTTCCACCCTGCCCTGAGGGCCCATGTCTTGATTAATCTGTTGGCGGAGGCGTTTTCATCGCGCCTCCGCCTCCGATGTGCCCCCAGCCCTCAGAGGCTCCCTGCTACCCGAGGAGTGACTCCCTCCAGCGATGGACGGATCGTCCTGTAGTACCTGCGCCGCCCCCTTCCGACATATCGAGGCGGCGGCATGACCATCCCCCTGTTGCTCCTTGGCGCGGCGTTCCTGCTGATTCTCGCCAACGGCTTCTTCGTGGCGGCGGAGTTCGGCCTCATCACGGTCGAGCGCCCGGAAGCCGAGCAGGCCGCGGCCGCCGGCGACAAACGCGCCGGCACGGTCGTCGAGTCGCTCAAGGAACTGTCCTTCCAGCTCTCCGGCACCCAGCTCGGCATCACCATCACCTCGCTCGTCGTCGGCATGCTCGCCGAACCGGCGCTCGCCCAGCTGCTGGACGGCCCGTTCACCGCGATCGGGCTGCCCGAGGGCGCGGTGCCCGGCATCGCCGTGGTGGTCGGCATGCTGCTCGCCTCCGCCGTGCAGATGGTGGTCGGTGAACTCGTGCCCAAGAACTGGGCGGTGTCCAAGCCGCTCCAGGTCGCCCGCTTCGTCGCCGGCCCGCAGCACGTCTTCTCCAGCCTCTTCCGGCCGGTGATCGCCGCGCTCAACACGGTCGCCAACCGGCTGGTCCGCGCCCTGGGCGTGGAACCCGCCGAGGAACTGGCCTCCGCCCGCACCCCCGGCGAGCTCATCTCCCTGGCCCGCCACTCGGCCCGGGCGGGTGCGCTGGAGCAGGACACCGCGGACCTCTTCGTCCGCACCATGGCGCTCGCCGACCTCACGGCCCAGCACGTCATGACGCCGCGAGTGAAGGTCAGCGCCCTCCAGTCGTCGGCGACCGCCGAGGACGTGGTCAACCTCACCCGTGCCACCGGCCTCTCCCGCTTCCCGGTCTACCGGGAGCGGATCGACGAGATCGTCGGCATGGTGCACCTGAAGGACGCCCTCGCGATCCCCTCGCACGACCGGCTGCGCACTCCCGTCGGCCGGATCGCCCAGGCACCGCTGCTCGTCCCGGAGACGCTGCCCGTGCAGCCCCTCCTCGAACAGCTGCGCAGTGAACAGCCGATCGCCGTCGTCGTCGACGAGTACGGCGGCACGGCCGGCGTGGTCACCCTGGAGGACATCGTCGAGGAACTTGTCGGTGAGGTCCGCGACGAGCACGACGACGTCCTGGGCGAACCGCCCGAGCTCGCGGTCGCTCCTCCCGAGGACGGCAGGCCCGCCTGGGACGCCGACGGCAGCTGCCGGGTGGACATCCTGCAGCGCATAGGCCTCGACGTTCCCGAGGGACCGTACGAGACCGTCGCGGGCCTCGTCGCCGACCTGCTCGGCAGGATCCCGGCCCCCGGCGACAAGGCCGAGCTCCCTGGCTGGCGCCTTTCGGTCCGCCAGGTCGGGCACTACCGTGCCGAACGTGTCCGCCTGGTGCGGACCGCGCTCGCCCCGGAGGCCGTCCGATGAGCGTGCTCCAACTCCTCTTCGCGGGCCTGCTGGTGCTCGCCAACGGCTTCTTCGTCGGTGCCGAGTTCGCCCTGGTGTCCGTGCGGCGCAGCCAGATCGAACCGCTCGGCACCACGCGCTCCCGGCAGGTCCTCTACGGCCTGGAGCGGCTCCCGCAGATGATGGCGGCGGCCCAGTTCGGCATCACCATGTGCTCGCTGACGCTCGGCGCGGTCGCCGAGCCCACGGTCGCCCATCTGCTGGAGCCGCTCTTCGAGGCGGTCCGTCTGCCGGACGGGGTGATCCACCCCCTCGGCTATGTCATCGCGCTCGCCCTCGTCGTCTTCTTCCATCTCGTCATCGGCGAGATGGTCCCGAAGAACCTGGCGATGGCCGCGCCGGAGAAGACGGCCCTGTGGCTCAGCCCCGGACTGGTCGCCTTCGCGCGGCTGTGCCGGCCGGTCACGGTGGGTCTCGGCGCCTGCGCGCGTCTGATCCTCAAGCTGTTCCGGGTCGAGCCCAGGGACGAGGTCGAAGCGGTCTTCACCAGCGAGCAGCTGAACCGGCTCGTCGAGGACTCCGGACAGGCGGGCCTCCTCGACCCCGAGGAGCAGGAGCGCCTCGAGGACGCACTGGAGCTCGGCTCCCGACCGGTCACCGACGTCCTGCTCGACAGCGCCTCGCTGGTGACCGTGGACTCCTCGGTCACCCCGGGCCAGGTCGTCGCGCTCACCGCGCGCACCGGGTACTCCCGTTTCCCGGTGGTCGCGGAGAACGGTGCCTTCATGGGCTGCTATCTGCATGTGAAGGATGTCCTCGACCTGGAGGAGTCCGACCGTGCGGTCCCGCAGCAGATGTGGCGCCCCATGACCACCCTGCGCTCCGAACTCCCCCTGGACGACGCCCTCACCGTGATGCGTCGCGCCGCCACGCACCTCGCCCAGGTCGCCGACGCCTCCGGCAAGGTCCTCGGCCTCGTCGCGCTGGAGGACGTACTGGAACTGCTGGTCGGTGAGGTGCGGGACCCGGCACACCGGAACGTCGCGCCGGTGCGCGTCGCGGAGCCGCGGCCGAGCGCGGCCCCCGAGGAGGCGCTGGCGAGCTGATCGTGAGCGTGGACCCCGGTTCCCCGGCGGCCGTGCGACCGGGCCTTCCGGTCGTACGGCTCCGGCGGCGCCGGGGCCTTCTCACATGGCGGGATCCTGCGGGCCCCGTCCCGACAGGACCTCCCCGTAGGCCTGCATGAGGTCCGGCAGGCGCAGGGTCGAGAGGTCGTCGCGCGAGGGTGTGCCGGGGTATCCCGACAGCCGCAGATCGCGATAGGCGCAGCTCTTCTCGTAGAGCGTGCGCAGGAAGCGGCCGTTGCCGAGTTCGTCGATCCAGCCCTGGTCGACGACGTGGCCGGCGATCGAACGCAGCTCGTCCAGCGCCTCCTCGTCCCAGATGTCACCGTTCTCGGCGGCCAGCACCTCGCCGATGGAGGTCAGTTCGAGGGGGCGGTAGGAGGGGAAGTCCACGCGGGTGGTGAAGCGGGAGGAGAGGCCGGGGTTGGCGGCGAGAAGCCGGTCCATGCCCTCGGGATATCCGGCGAGGATGACGACCAGGTGGTCGCGGTTGTCCTCGGCCCGCTTCAGCAGGACCTGGAGGGCTTCGTCGCCGTACGCGTCGCCCTTGCCGTAGCCCGAGTTGGACAGGGAGTACGCCTCGTCCACGAACAGGACGCCGCCGATGGCCGAGTCGATCAGCTCGTTGGCCTTCACGGCGGTCTGGCCGAGGTACTCGCCGACCAGGTCGGCTCGCTGGGCCTCGACCAGATGGTCGCCGCCGAGCAGCCCGAGCGCGTAGAAGACCCGGCCGAGGATGCGGGCCACCGTGGTCTTGCCGGTGCCGGACGGGCCGGAGAAGACGAAGTGCCGTTTGGGCGGCTGCACCGGGAGGCCCTGCCCGGTGCGCAGCCGTGCCATGTTCAACTGCGCCGACAGCGCCTTTACCTGTCGTTTCACGGGCTCCAGGCCCACCATGCGCTCCAGCTCGGCGAGCGCCTCCTCGAGTAATGCCGGGTCGGTCGGTCCGGCGGGCAGCGGTTGCACCGGCACCACGGCCTTCTCCCGGAAGGCGTCGGTCTGGGGCGGCAGCCCGCCGGGCGGCGAGGGATCGGGCTCCGAGAGTTTCAGGTCCCGGCCCTCGGAGCCGAAGAGCGGATCCACGCCGTCCGGGCCCTCCAGCACGTCCTGCCCGATTCCGGCGAGCGTGATCGCCGCGAGATCGGCCGCGGCGTCGTCGTACCCGTCCCCCTCGGATATGGCCGCGAGCCGCGCCGAGGTGTCCATGAAGGAGGGGTCGACCCGGTGCACCGCCCGGTACAGGGGGAGTGCCGCGGCGGACCGTCCGGTGCCCTCGTGGGCGCGGGCCAGCCAGTACCGCAGTTCCTTGCGCTGCGGCTGCTCGCTGCGGCAGCGCATCAGCGCGGACGACAGCAGCGGCTCCGCCTGGCCGTACATCTCCAGCCGGACACGGGCCATGCCGCCGAACAGACCGGCCTCTATGCCGAGCATCGGATCGTTGATCAGCGGATCGGTGTGCCGCACCAGCTGTTCCCAGTCCTTGACCAGATAGGCGCGGCACGCGTGCAGGAACCGCACCTGGTGGTCCGCGTCGACCGGCGGCAGGCCGGCCAACGCCCGGTCCAGTTCGGGGACATGACGACCGTCGAGCCAGTGCGAGGCGTGCGCGAGCAGCAGGTCGCGCGGGCTCTCCAGGACCGGCTGGACCCACCAGCCCAGCCAGTACCAGGAGTTGATGGTGCGCCGGTGGCGGGCGCGCTGTTCGCCGAAGCGGTCCCGGTGCCGGAACATCCGCAGCAGCGCGGTCGTCGTGTCCACCCGTAGCGCGTGCAGTCCGAGCCAGCCGTCCGCCATACCGGGGTCCATCCGGACCGCGGCGCGGAACTCCTCCTCCGCCTGCGGGTAGGCGCCCATCGTGTAGGCGTCCACACCTCGCAGCCAGGCGAGGTCGGCCGGGGCCTCGGGGCCCTGCGTGCCGAAGTCCATCACGTCCCCCACAAACCGTGCCCCCGATGGTCGGGGAGTGTCTCGTGGATCAGGACACCCCCCTTGCCGCCGGGCCGGTGCCCGTCGGCAGCTCTGGTCGAACGACTGTGCCGCGGACGGGAGTTGCAGTGGTGCGCAGAGCAGCCGTCCGAAGGTCGCACCGAGAGGCATCGTACCTGCGGTTCATGGGCCTGCCGAAGGGTGCCGCACACCCCGTTCCACGAGGTGGGAGCAGATGGGGCGCACTTCGGACCGTGACCCAGGGTGAGCGAAACATGCCGCGCAGCGTCCGGAAAGAGAGGGTGTGGGCAGAACGAAGCCCCCGATCACGGGGGAACAACCGGGGGCTTCGCGACTGCGGGGCGGCTCCCGAAGGCCGCTCATTCAGAACGTAAGACCTGTACGGCCCCCTGGTCAAGCAGAGTTGAGGCACTGAGGAAACTTCCCGGGGGCGGCTCTTCACAAGTTCAGCACACTGCGGGTGGTCCATCACGATGAGTGATGAACTGGTCCGGTCCAGGCGTCTCAACAGGCCCCGGCAGCACCTCGTATCCCTCCGGACACTGCCGCACCACATGGTCCGCGAAAGGCCGCGTGGGGTCCTCGGCGAAGTGCCGGCGCTCCGCGCGGACCCATCCGGCCCAGAAATCGCTCTGCGCCTCCCCGTCCCGCTGCCGCCCCCGCGTCCAGGCCTCCTCGTGCGGCAACTCCATCCACAGGAGCCGCGCGAGCCACGGGCGCAGCATCCGGCGTCCCGCGCCGACGCCCTCCAGGAGCACCACGGGCGCGGCCGGCAGCTCGCGGGCCGGTCCGAAGTCCCGGGCGGTCCAGTCGTACGGGGCGTAGCGCGCCGTCTCGCCGCGCCCGAGCGGCTCGATCACCTCGCGCAGCAGGCGCCCGGTCCAGGCGAAGAGCTCCTCATGGGTGGCGATGTCGTCGAGGTGCAGTACGGGTGCGCCGCCCAGGGCGGTCGCCAACTCCCCGGCGAACGTGGTCTTTCCGGAGCCCGCGTGGCCGTCGACGCCGATCAGGCGGACGGGCCCGCAGGAGGGCGGCAGCCGGCGCAGACGCGAGGCGAGCTCGTGAATGAGGTTTCCCGGGGTGTGATGCGAGGTGGGCATAGTCCTGTGGAACATTCTATCGAGGCGTCGCCCAGAGCTGATCCACGGGTTCGGGATAGTGGCGTATTGAACCATTCATTGAACAATCCTCAGGAACTTCCCCCGTCGGATCCAAAGGTTCCCGGCCCGCGGAACCAGGTATTTCAGATATGCCGTTCCGGTACTCCGTGATGCTGAGTAGGGTTCCTGTTGCGCAACGGTGAAGTGTCGTACGGGGATGGACAGGGGAAGATGGCCGCGGGCTTATTCGAGGGGCAGTATGTGTGGCATCCGGCGGCCGACGACCGCAGACTCGCGAGCGTCTGTCTGGATGTCCGGGCCGGCCGCTATCTGAGCGCCCACGAAGCGCTGGCCGAGACACGCGCCGACTTCGCATTACGGGCCCACCGCTCGCTGGTCCTCGCCTCCGAGGCCGCCGACTCCGACCTCGCCGAACGCTGGCTGGGCGAGGAACAGACCCCCGAAGCCGCGCTGTTGTGGGCCCGCGTCGCCGTGCTGCGGGCGCTGCGCGCGGCGGACGCCAAGGACGACCGGGCCGAGGCTCTGGAACGCATAGCGCTGACCGCCTGCGACCGGGCCGCGACGATGGACCGGGCGGACCCCACGCCCTGGGTCGCCCGGCTCTCCATGGCCCGGCTGCACGATCTGCGCGACCCCGCACCGCAGGGCCTGCTGACCCGGCCGCCCGGTCCCTGGCGCCTCTTCTCGCACATCATCCGCCTCGATCCGTGGAACCGTGAGGGCCATCACCGGTTCCTGGCGTTCTTCTTCACGCGGTACGGCGGGTCCGTGAACGCGGCCTGGGACGTCGCCGCCTTCCTCAGCCAGCGCGCCCCCGCCACCTCGCCGCTGCGGCTGCTGCCGCTGGTGGCCCTGGTGGAGAGCTACAACCCCTCCCAGCTGCTGGTCGACCGCACCTGGGAGCAGCCGCAGTGGCGCTCCACGGCGCTCGCGATCTACCAGAACTGGCTTCCGGAGGTGTCCGGATACCGCTTCACGCCGGTGCTCGACCTCGCGTATCTGGCGCACGCCCTGTTCATGGCGCAGCGCGAGTTCGAGGCGCGCGCGGTCCTGATGGCCATGGGGCCGTACGCCTGCCGTATGCCGTGGAGCGTGTTCGGCGAACCTGAGGAGCAGCTCTCCCGCGCCCGCCGCGCCTGCGGCCTGCCCGTGCCGGGAGCCGCCTGACCGGCCGCCGCCCTCCCTGACGACCTGCACCCCCACCCAGAGAAAGGTCACTCGTGTCAGAACGAATATCGGCCCCACGCCGGAGAGTCCGCACCGGAGAGGATTCGGTCGCCCTCGACGACGACGCGACGCTTCACGCGATGGGATATCCGCGAAAACTCACCCGCCGATTCCAGGCGTTCGACAATTTCGCGATCTCCTTCACCATCATCAACATTATTTCGGGTATTTTCTCGTCCTTCGGATTCGGAATGAACGCGGGCGGTCCGCGCATTCTCGTGTTCGGCTGGATCGGCGTCTCCGTGATGGTGCTCTTCATCGGCGCGGCCATGGCGGAGGTCGCCTCCGCCTATCCGACCAGCGGGGCGCTCTACTTCTCCGCCGGGAAGCTCGCCAAGCGGCACAAGGGTGCCTGGTCCTGGTACACGGGGTGGCTGAATTTCGTGGGTCAGGTGGGAGGTACGGCCGCCACCGGATACGCGGCCGCCACCTTCATCCAGGCGTTCGTCGCCCTGCAGTGGCACTCGTACGAGCCGACCGCGCAGCAGACGGTCCTGATCACGGCTCTGATCATCGTGCTCCAGGGTTTGGCCAATACCTACACCGTCCAGCTGGTCGCCCTGCTCAACCGGATCTCCGTGTGGTGGCTGCTGATCGGGCTCGTAGTGATCGTGAGCACACTCATCGTGATGCCCGACGACCATCAGTCGGCCTCGTTCGTCACGCATTTCGCGAACAACACCGGTTTCACGAACGGGCTTTACGGAGGGATGCTCGGTCTGCTGGTCACCAGCTGGACCTTCACCGGCTTCGACGGCAGCTTCCACATGTCCGAGGAGACGGTGCGGGCCACGGTCAACGCGCCGAAGGGGATCACCCGCGCGATCGGCTATTCGGCGATCACCGGACTCATCCTGATGCTCGCCCTCGTGTACAGCATCCATGATTATGACCAGGTGGCCGGCTCGTCGGCGCCGCCCGTGCAGATCCTCATCGATGGGCTTGGCATGGGCATGGCGAAGCTCATCCTGCTGATCGTGATCGGGTCCATGCTCTTCTGCGGTCTGGCCAACCTGACCAGCAACACCCGGCAGATCTTCGCCTTCTCCCGGGACGGCGCGATGCCCGGCTCCCGCTGGTGGCATTCCGTCTCGCCGCGCACCCGTACACCCGTCAAGGCCGTCTGGCTGGCCGTCGCCTGCTCGCTGGTCCTCGTCCTGCCCGGCTGGTGGTCGCACACCGCCTTCACCGCCATCGTCAGCGTCAACGTCGTCGGACTCTTCCTGGCCTACGCCGTGCCGATCTTCCTGCGGCTGCGGCTCGGCGACGAATTCCAGCCCGGCCCCTGGCACCTGGGCCGCTGGAGCAAGCCCGTCGGCTGGGTGGCCGTGACCTGGATCCTCGCCAGCAGCGTGCTCTTCATGCTGCCGCAGGTCTCGCCGATCACCGGGGACACCTTCAACTACGCCTCGATCGCCCTGGCCGTCGTGCTGATCATCGCCACGGTGTGGTGGTTCGCCACGGCGCGCCGTCGCTTCCAGGGTCCCGTCAGCTACGGCCGCCCCGACGAGGTCGCCGCCATGGACCTCGTCTGATCGACCGTCATCCTCGGCCCCGGCGCCCGCCGGGGCCGAGGCGTCGCAGGTCATGCCAGTGGTCCCGACCAATATTGGTGGCGCGGCACGGGCCGAAGTGCTGGCAGAAGTCGGCCTCCGGCGTCCATAGTTGGCGCACAACCGAGCACTGGGCCCGCCCGTTCCGGACACCTGGGGGTTCTCCACCCATGAGCAGAGCCGAACAGCCGTCCCGCAGAATCGTTCTGGCCGCCGCGGTCGCCGCGGCAGCGGTGGGGGCCGCGGGCCCGTCGGCCGCCGCCGCACCGGCCCGCCGGGCCGAGGCGTCCGGCGGTCTCGTCGACAACCGCGCCTGGACCTCGTACAGCGACTGGCGCGGTGGGACCGCGCGGGGCACGCGGGCCGCGCCGGGCGCGCGTCCCGGCCTGGTGATGGTCTCCCCGGCCGGCACCACGGACTACACCGACCCGCACACCGGCAGGACCGCCGCCTGGGAGTACGCGACCTGGACCTCACCGGTCCACCGGCTCGCCGTCCCCTCCACGGAGGCCATCGCCTCCTGGAACGCGCACACCCCGGCCGGCACCTGGCTACAGGTGGAGCTGACCGGCGCGTACTCGGACGGCACGGACACCCCCTGGTACGTGATGGGCCGCTGGGCCGCCGGTGAACAGGACATCCGGCGCACTTCCGTGGACGATCAGAGCGACGGCCGCAGCAGCATCTGGACGGACACCTTCTCCATCGACGACACGGCCTCCGGCCTGCGCCTCGTCTCGTACCGGCTGCGCCTGACCCTCTACCGCACCCCGGGCTCCAGGATCACGCCCACCGTGTGGCGGCTCGGCGCGATGGGGTCCGACATCCCGGACCGCTTCACCGTCCCGGCCTCGACCCCGGGGCTGGCCCAGGAGCTGAGGGTGCCGCGCTACTCGCAGGAGATCCACGCCGGCCAGTACCCCGAGTACGACAACGGCGGCGAGGCCTGGTGCAGCCCCACCTCCTCGGAGATGATCATCGAGTACTGGGGGCGCAGGCCCACCGCCGAGCAACTCGCCTGGGTCGACCCGGCGTACACCGACCCGCAGGTGTGCCACGCGGCCCGTTTCACCTACGACTACCAGTACGCCGGCTGCGGCAACTGGCCCTTCAACGCCGCCTACGCGGCGACGTACAAGGACCTCCAGGGCGTGGTGACCCGGCTGGGCTCGCTCACCGACCTGGAGACGCTGATCGCCGCCGGCATCCCGGCCATAACGTCCCAGTCGTTCCTCAAGTCCGAGCTGACGGGCGCGGGTTACGGCACCTCGGGCCACCTCATGACCGTCATAGGGTTCACCGCGGACGGCGATGTGATCGCCAACGACCCGGCGTCACCCGGTGACGAGGCGGTGCGCAGGGTCTACAAGCGCTCCGAGTGGGAGACCGTCTGGCTGCGGACCAAGCGCTACAACGCCTCCGGGAAGGTCGTCTCCGGCACCGGCGGGGTCTGCTACCTGTACTTCCCGGCACATCCCTCGGCTCGGCAGCGCAAGGCGCTCGCGGCGGTCGGCGTCCGGTGACCGGAGGGGCGGCCCCCGGGAAGGAGGGCCGCCCGTCCGGGCTCAGCCCTGGACCGGATCGACCACCCAGTCCGGGTGGTTCGGCATCGGCGGGGTATTCGCGCCGTACAGCCACGGGCGCAGGAAGCCGTCGAGGTCCTGGCCGGCGACCTTCGAGGCCAGGGCGATGTAGTCCCCGGTACCCGCGGTCCTGCCGCGGTACTTGGTGACCCAGGCCCGCTCGATCCTTCCGAACGTCTTCTGGCCGACCTTCTCGCGCAGCGCGTACAGCACCAGCGCCGAGCCGTCGTAGCGCATGCGCTTGAAGAGATTCGGCTCGGTGGGCCCGGCCGGGGCGCCGTAGTCGTGGCGCCACTGGTCGTGGCTCGCGTACGCCGTCCTCATGGTGTCCTCGAAGCTCACTCCGCCGTGTTCCTCCGAGTACAGCCGCTCGTAGAAGCGGGCGTGGCCCTCGCTCAGCCACAGGTCGGACCAGGTCGTGATGCCGACGCTGTCGCCGGTCCACTGGTGGGCCAGCTCGTGGACCAGGTTGCGCTCGGCGTCGACCCGGTCGCCGAGCAGGTCGGCCTTGGGGACCAGGGAGAGCGTCTGCGTCTCCAGGGCCACACCCAGGTCGGTGTCGCCGACGAGAAGGCCGTACCGGTCGAAGGGGTACGGGCCCAGCCGCTCCTCCAGCCACGCGATGTGCTCTGCGGTGAGCCCCCGGTACTGCTCGGTCGGGGCGACCAGGTCGTCCGGGACCACGTCACGGATCGGCAGTCCGTGCGGTCCCGCGCTGTCGACGAGGGTGAACCGGCCGATCGCCAGCTGGGCGAGCTGGGTGGCGACCGGCTGCTCCGAGTCGTACGTCCACCGCACGCGCCCGTCGGCCCGCTCGGCGCGGTCGGTGAGCCTGCCGTTGGCCACGGCCGTCAGCCCGGCCGGGGTGGTGATACGGAAGGTGATCGGGGCCCGCCGGCTGGGGTGGTCGTTCGACGGGAAGATCATTTTGGCGCCGTTCGGCTGCGGATAGAGCACCGTGCCGTCCGGTGTCGGGATCCAGCCGTAGTCCTCGATCGCGTCGTCGCGGTGGCGTATCTGCGTCGGGTCGGCGGTGTAGGTGACAACGACCGTGAAGGCCCTGCCCCGGGCGAGGGGCGTCTTCGGGGTGACCACGAGTTCGTCGCCGTCGCGCTCGGCGACGGCCGGTCCGCCGTTCACGGTCACGGTGTGCAGGGTGTTGCCGGCGAAGTCCAGATCGAAGCGGGACAGGGACCGGGTCGCGGTCGCCCTGATCGTCGTGGAGGCCTCGAAGGGTGTCCTCGGCGCCTGCCAGTCGAAGTCGAGGGTGTAGCGGCTCACCTCGTAGCCGCCGTTGCCGTCCAGCGGGAAGACCGGGTCGCCGAGCCCCGGCGCTCCCGGGGAGGGAACGTCGGAGGGTGGGGAGGCGGCCTGTGAGACCGGACCCGTGAAGGCGGCCGCCACGGTGATCGCCGCCGCCAGGGCGAGGCGAGCTCTGCGGCGGGGCGTCCGGAACGTGCTCATCGGGGACCTTTCGGTTGGCTGACCAGAACCGTGTGATGAGACGCACACTCGGAGCGCACCGTTGTGGATTCCGGCGGGATTCGAAGGTGGTCGAAGCGTGGACGTGACCCAGGTCTCTACCGGTGAAAGCGGCTCCGGTGGCAAGGTGGGCGGGTCGGTGGGGAGCCGACGGGAGGCGGGGGTTCCACCGCACGACTACGTCAGCGAGATGCCATGACCGCGAGCTCCGTCACCGCCCCTCGTCTCCGCGCCCGCACCGGCGGCCCCAAGGACGACGGCCCGAAGATCCTCGAGCACGTCGTGGGCTGGGTCCTCGTGGTGGTCGTGGCGATGCTGGTGACGCAGCTCGGTCTGCTCTGAGCCGTCACGCCCCGGAGAGCCCGCGGCGATCGCGGCGAGATGCCCACGGCGGTCCGCCCGCAACGGCCGGGTCAGCCGCCCCGCGGAAGGGCCGCCGCCTCCCGCCCCGCGGTGACCGGTTGCCGATCGCACCCGAATGAGCGGTCGGCATGGTTCTGCCATACTGCGCATGTTCCGTCGGCAGTTGGAGACCAGGGCCGAAATTGAATAATAGTCAACAGAGTGGCGTCGGCCGCCCCCGAGCGCGTGGCACCGACCGCTCCTTGGCGCGCCGCGCCGAACTCATCGCCATCGGACGGAAGTTGTTCGCCGACACGTCGTACGACGCGCTGTCGATGGATGACATCGCACGTCAGGCGCATGTCGCCAAGGGGCTGATCTACTACTACTTCAAGTCCAAGCGCGGCTACTACCTCGCCATCGTCGAGGACTCGGTCGCGGACCTGGTCTCGCGGGCCGCCGACGGTCTGGAGCTGCCTCCGGTGGAGCGGGTCCACCGCACGATCGACGGCTATCTCCGCTACGCCGAGCACAACCAGGCCGCCTATCGCACGATCATCACCGGTGGCGTGGGCTTCGACACCGAGGTGCAGGCGATACGGGAGGGTGTGCGCGAGGCCATCGTCGAGACGATCGCCGAAGGGGCGTACGGCAGGGGCCGGACCGGACCGCTGCCGCGGATGGCCCTGCTGGGCTGGCTGCACAGTGTGGAGGGAGCCACCCTCGACTGGATCGGCCATCAGACGCTGCCGCGCGAGACGATGCGCGAACTGCTGGTGAAGATGCTGGGCGGCACGATGCGCGCCGTCGAGGAGCTCGACCCCTCGTACGCGGCCCCGCCCGACGCCCGCAGGGACGGCTGACCGAACGGCGGGCCCCTTGGCGGGGGGTGGGCCGGCGAGGGCGCGCACGTCGTGGGCCGAGCCCCGCCCGGGCGGCCGGCGAAGGGGCGGACACCGTGGCCGGTGTCCGCCCCAAGTCGCCTTCGCCGAAGGCTGGGACCTGTCCTAGTTGATCGACTTGATCAGCTCGCCGTTCGAGGTGTCGCCGCTCAGCTCCCAGAAGAAGGTGCCGCCCAGGCCCTGCGCGTTCTTGTAGCTCATCTTGCCCGCGATGGTCGACGGGGTGTCGTAGCTCCACCAGTTGCCGCCGCACTTGGCGTACGCGGTGCCGGCGATCGTGCCGGTCGCGGGGCACTTCGTCTTGAGCACCTTGTAGTCGTCGATGCCCTGCTCGTAGGTGCCCGCCGCCGGGCCGGTCGCGGTGCCGCCCGGCGCCGCCTGGGTCACGCCGGTCCAGCCGCGTCCGTAGAAGCCGATGCCGAGCAGCAGCTTCGAGGCTGGAATACCCAGCCCCTTGAGCTTCGCGATGGTCGCCGAGGTGTAGTAACCCGCCTTCGGAATACCGGTGTACGAGTTGAGCGGCGAGTGCGGGGCTGTCGGGCCGTCCGCGTCGAAGGCGCCGAAGAAGTCGTACGTCATCGGTTGTACCAGTTGACATACTGTGCGGCGCCCGCGTAGTCCGCCGCCTCGATCTTGCCGCCCGCGGTGGCGTCGGCCGTGATCGCCGCGGTGACCAGGTTGCCGCTGCCGAACTTCGCCCGCAGTGCCGACATCAGGTTCTTGAACGCCGCCCTGCCGCTGGTGTCGCAGGACAGGCCGCAGGAGTTGGGGTACTCCCAGTCGATGTCGATGCCGTCGAAGACGTCCGCCCACTTGGAGTTCTCGACCAGGTCGTAGCAGGACTGGGCGAACGCGGCCGGGTTCCTGGCGGCCTCGGCGAAGCCGCCCGACCAGGTCCAGCCACCGAAGGACCAGAGGACCTTGAGGTTCGGGTGCTTCTTCTTCAGCTTGCGCAGCTGATTGAAGTTGCCGCGCAGGGGCTGGTCCCAGGTGTCGGCGGTGCCGTCCACGGACTGGTCGGCGGTGTACGCCTTGTCGGTCGCCGCGTAGGCGTCGCCCATGGCGCACTTGCCGCCGGTGACGTTGCCGAAGGCGTAGTTGATGTGGGTCAGTCTGGCGGCGGATCCGGACGTCTCGACGTTCTTGACGTGGTAGTTCCGGTCGTAGACGCCCCAGTCGGTGAAGTATCCGACGACCTTGGAACCGGCCGCGGCGGCGCTCTCCGTGCCGACGGTGCGCGCGGTGGCCGCTGTTCCGGTCTCGTTGGCCGTCGCCGTGCCGGCGCCGGCCAGCAGTCCCGCTCCGAGGACGGCGCAACACGCGGCGGACACCAGTGCCCGGAGTGAAGTGCCCCTGGGGAGAACGGAGTCGAGGAGCTGAGGGAGGGCGCGGGATCGGTGCGGTCTGAGCATCGGTTCTCCTCGTGGGGGAGGGGAGCGTGGGGGATGGTGCTGTGACCTTCCGGCGGCCGCGTGGCGGCCTGCCGATCGCCATTGGCATGAACGCGGTGAGGCGTTGAGGGAACAGTAGGAGGACTAGACCATTGCGTCAATGGTTCGGACCAATTCGCCACGTGGTCGGCGGACGGACGTCATCCGGTGAGGGGGTGCCTCCGTTCGGGCACACTCACCGCGCCACAGCCGCTGATCGGCGGGTTCGGCGATCCGGACCGGGAGCATCGGCCGTGCCGGGTGAGACCCGGCGGCGCCGCCCCACTCGGGTGCGCGTTCGCCTTCGTACCCGAACAGGGAGGACCGTCACCATGCCCGACCGCGTCCCGGCGCCGGTGGACCGCCAACTGCCCACGGACGAGGCCCGGGAGCTGATCTCGCTCGTCCGTGACATCGCGCGGCGCGAGATCGCCCCGAAGGCGGCCGAGGAGGAGGACGCCGGGCGTTTCCCGCGCGAGGTCTTCCGGCTGCTCTCGGAATCCGGACTGCTCGGACTGCCGTACGACTCCGAACACGGCGGAGGCTCCCAGCCGTACGAGGTCTACCTCCAGGTTCTCGAGGAACTCGCCGCGGCCCGCCTCACCGTCGGTCTCGGTGTCAGCGTCCACACCCTCGCCTGCCACGCCCTCGCGAACTACGGCACCCGGGAGCAGCGGGCCGGTCATCTGCCCGCGATGCTCGGCGGCGGCCTCCTCGGCGCGTACTGCCTCTCCGAGCCGTCCTCGGGCTCGGACGCCGCCTCCCTGCGGACGACGGCGGTGCGCCAGGGGGACGACTGGGTGATCACCGGCACCAAGGCGTGGACAACGCACGGCGGGGTGGCCGACTTCTACACGGTGTTCGCGCGCACCGGCGGCGAGGGCCCGAGCGGCATCACGGCCTTCCTGGTGCCCGGCGACGCCGAGGGGCTGAGCGCCGCGCCCCCCGAGAGGAAGATGGGCATGAAGGGTTCACCGACCGCGCAGGTCCACTTCGACGGCGTGCGGGTAGCCGATGACCGGCGCCTCGGCGACGAGGGCCAGGGTTTCGCCATCGCCCTGTCGGCGCTCGACTCCGGACGGCTCGGCATCGCGGCCTGCGCGGTCGGGGTGGCCCGGGCCGCGCTGGACGAGGCCGTCGCGTACGCCACGGGCCGGAGCCAGTTCGGGCGGAGGATCTCGGACTTCCAGGGGCTGCGCTTCATGCTCGCGGACATGGCCACCCAGGTCGAGGCCGGCCGTGCGCTCTGCCTGGCCGCGGCACGGCTGCGCGACGTCGGCCGGCCCTTCTCCAAGCAGGCGGCCATGGCGAAGCTGCTGTGCACGGACGCCGCGATGAAGGTCACCACGGATGCCGTCCAGGTGCTCGGCGGGTACGGCTACACGGCCGACTTCCCCGCCGAGCGGTACATGCGCGAGGCGAAGGTCCTCCAGATCGTGGAGGGCACCAATCAGATCCAGCGCATGGTCATCGCGCGCCACCTCGTGGGTCCCGGCCCGCGCTGACGTCGCCTCGCGGGTCCCGGCCCGCACGCCGGACACGGCCTAGGCGCGCGGGTCCTGGTTCACGCCGAACTCGTTCCGAGGGTCGCGGGACGCGTTGAACTGTCCCTCGCCGCGCGGGTCCCGGACACGGACGAAGCGCGCCTCGACCCGCGGCTCCGCGTTCGCGCCGAACTGCCCGTACCCGTACATCACCGACGGTGCCGCCAGTCGCACCCACTCGGGGTCGTGGCGGCCCGGCAGTGTGCGGCCGCGATCGGCCCAGGCGCGCATCAGGGCACGGTAGATGGGCGGATCCTGGACCGGCGGGGGCGGTGGCGCGAGGGGTACCCGGTGAACCGACTCTCCCGGGGCCGGGATGAGGATCCGGTGTCGACGCCCGGTCGCGGAGGGTGTGGGGCTCATACCGGGGCAACGCCCGGGCGGGCGTCAGGTCACCCGCCCACGGAATCGGGCGTGCGTTCGCGGTGGACCCCCTGGGGGTTCGCCCGCGGAGTGCGCTGTCTGGTCGAGGAGGCATGTCTGACGTACCGTCAATTCTGCCGCCGGGGGCCGTACCCTCCGGGCGACGTCGACTGCCGCGCTCCCTGGGAGGCCTGACGTGACCGACGACCGCCCCGTCCCCCTCGACGAATACCCCGTGCACCAGGTCCCGCTGTCCATGAAGCATGTCGCGAGCGGTGACCGGAACGCGTACGACCGCTGCATCTTCCACGTCCTCGACCACCGGGGCCGCGCTCTGCTGATCCTCGGCCTCGGCGTCTATCCGAACGTCGGCGTGATCGACGCGTACGCCACGCTGCGCCTCGGCGACGCACTGCACGCGGTCCGGGCGTCCGACGCGCTCGGCGACGACCGGATGAACCTGGCCGTGGGGCCCCTGCGGATCACGGTCGAGGAGCCACTGCGCCGGCTGCGGCTCCGCTCGGACGACGACACCCTGTCGTACGACATCACCTGGACCGCCGACTTCCCCGCCCTCTGGGAGCCGCACCACGTTCAGCGCCGCGGCGGCAGGCTCACCCTGGAGGGCCGCCGCTTCGCGCAGGCGGGCGGTGTCGAGGGCGTCATACGCGTCGGCGGCGAGGAGATACCCGTCGGCCCCGGGGAGTGGACCGGCACCCGGGACCGCAGCTGGGGGGTGCGCCCGATCCCGGGGGAGGAGGGCGGCCGGCTCGCCGCCGAGAACCCGACCGAGGGATTCCACTGGATCTGGTGCCCGGTGCGCTTCGAGGACCGCTTCCTGATGGTCGTCGTCCAGGAGGACGCCGACGGGTACCGCTCGCTCAACGACGCGACTCTCGTGCGCGACGGCGAGCGGGACCTCCAACTCGGCTGGCCCCAGGCCGACATCACCTACCGTTCCGGTACCCGGCAGCCCACCTCGGCCGTCCTCCACCTCACCCGTCCCCTGGACCGCAAGCCACTGGAGCTGGGGGTGGAGGTGCTTGCCTCGTCCCCGCTCGCGGTCGGCGCGGGATATCCGCCGGCCGACGACTGGCAGCACGGCACCTGGCGCGGCCGTGCCTGGACCGACCGCCGCGTCTACGACCTCTCCGATCCGGCCGCCCAGCCCCTCGCCGGCTACGGGGTGACCGACCATGCCGCCCGCTTCACCCTCGAAGGTCAGGTCGGGTACGGGATCTTCGAGCACGGCTCGTTCGGCCGCCACGATCCGAGCGGCTTCACCGGGTTCGACTCGGTCGCGCCCTGAGAGGAGTGGCGAGATGTCCACGGCACCCCGCCCGCGTACGACCACCCGTGACCCCGAGGAACTCGCGCGCCGGCTCACCGCCTGGCTGGACACCCGCCTCCCGGGCGCCGAGGCGGTCGACGTGACCGTCCCGGAGTCCAACGGCATGTCCAGCGAGACCCTGCTCTTCACCGTCGAACACCCCGAACCGCCGCTGCGGGCCTGTGCGTTGAGACTCGCCGCGGACCCGGCCGCGTACAGCGTGTTCCCCGTGTACGACATGGTGCGGCAGTACCGCACGATGCGCCTGGTCGGCGAACGCAGCGATCTGCCGGTGCCGCGGGTGCTGTGGCTGGAAGAGGACCCCGGGCCACTCGGGGCGCCGTTCTTCGTGATGGAACGCATCGCCGGGCGCGTGCCTCCGGACGTCATGCCCTATACGTACGAAGGTAATTGGCTGCACGCGGCGAGCGACCCCGAACGCGAGCACCTGGAGGCGGCCTCGATCGGGCTCCTCGCCCGGCTGCACGACCAAGTCCCCCTGAAGGAGGCCGACTTCCTCGCCCTGCCCGGAGACGGCAGCCCGCTGCGCCGCCATGTGGCCGCCCAACGCGCCTACTACGCATGGGTGATCGACGGGCGGTCGCGTTCGCCGCTGATCGAGAGCGCCTTCGACCGGCTGGAGGCGCTCTGGCCGCGCGACGAGGGCGAGGCGGTGCTCAACTGGGGCGACGCGCGCATCGGGAACGTCATCTACGACGGCTTCGACCCCGTCGCGGTGCTCGACTGGGAGATGGCGGCGCCGGCCCCGCGCGAGGTCGACCTAGGCTGGATCGTCTATCTGCACCGCTTCTTCCAGGACCTGACCGTGGGCTTCGGACAGCCGGGGCTGCCCGGCTTCCTGCGCCGCGACCGCGTCGAGGCCCGCTACACCCGCCTCACCGGCCACACCCCGCGCGACATGGACTTCCACACGCTGTACGCCGCCCTGCGGCACGCGATCGTCATGCTGCGCATCGCCTACCGCCAGGCGCACTTCGGCGAGGTGACCCTCCCCCCGGACCCGGACACGCTGATCCTGCACCACGGCAGCCTGCGGGCCATGGTGCAAGGCAGCTACTGGGGTGAACCGGGCGTCGCCCGCTGAGCGCGCGGACCGCTCAGGCGGCCTGGCTCCGCATATCGGGAACGCGCATCGGGCGCGAGCCCGGGCCACCCACGTGGGAGAACGGCTGCGTCCGCCAGTCGAGGCCCTGAGGGAGCGTCAACAGGAGTGCTGTGTGCTGCTCCTGGAGTTCCGCGGACTCGTCCGCCGGACGCGCCTCGGTGGCCGTGCGGCCCGTGCCCGAGCAGACCGTGAGCCCGAACGGGTTCCACGGAGAGGCGCACAGCGCGTGCTCCGGAAGAACTTCCTCGTCCGCCAGCAGCGCGATCGGCTGCGCGCAGTCCGGGCAGATCACCCGGTACATCTCGAAGGTGTCGTACGCGTCGAACTCGTCGCCGTCCAGGGCGTCGGCTTCGACACCCTCCGGCTCGGACTCGAAAACGGACTGCTGCCGCTTGGGCGCGGTACGACCAGGGCGCTTAAGACTCTGCATGGGATTCTCCCCCTCGGGTGGGCCGACAAGGCACTGCGACCTCGACCACAGCAAGCACTTCCCGTCCCGTCTCTGCGGTAATCACGTGAACATCACGGACCCGGTTGCAGCCATGTGTCGTTCGTCACATGCCGACCGCAGGTGCCTGGCCCGGCGGAATTTGTCGGCCGGGTGGCGCGCGACTGACTCTAAGCCACATCACAAAGCGGGTATGACCTGCACCGCTGAGGTATCCGGGGGGATCAACGGCCTGTAGGTTCTTGCGTCATGGAGGAGCTGGACCGACAGATCGTGCAGCTGCTCGTCGCAGACGGGCGGATGAGTTACACCGACCTGGGCAAGGCCACGGGCCTGTCCACGTCCGCCGTGCACCAGCGGGTGCGCCGGCTCGAGCAGCGCGGTGTCATCCGTGGCTACGCCGCGGTCGTCGACCCGGAGGCCGTCGGGCTGCCCCTGACCGCCTTCATCTCGGTAAAACCTTTCGACCCCAGCGCCCCCGACGACATCGCCGAACGTCTCGCCGACGTCCCGGAGATCGAGGCCTGCCACAGTGTCGCGGGCGACGAGAACTACATCCTCAAGGTGCGTGTCTCGACTCCGCACGAACTCGAGGAACTCCTCGGGCGGTTGCGGGCGCTCGCGGGCGTGTCGACGCGGACGACGGTTGTCCTGTCGACGCCGTACGAGTCCCGACCGCCGCGCATCTGACAGACCCGCCCGGCCCGGACGCTGCCCGGCCCGGACGCTGCCCGGCCCGGACGCTGCCCGGCGCGCACGCTGCGCGGCCCGCACGCCGCCCGGCGCGGATCCCGCCCGGGTAATCACGCAGACGTGGTCGAGGTGCCCGTGGGCATCCGCACGGACGGCCACGCGGACCTGCGTCGGGCGAGCGCGTGGGCCCGTCGCCCGCCCGGGTTGACCGCGCGGAATCGTCCTCGCGTCCTCGCGGACCCGGCCGAGGCGGCGCGCAGGCCCACGCGAGCGGCCATCCGGACCGGCTCCGGGCGGTCCGGCAGACCCGCTCGGGTTGGTCGCGCGGAATCCATCCGGGCGACCGCGCGGAAGCGCCCGAGGCCGACGTGCAGACCTGTGGGGGCTCCATGCGGGTCGACTCCGGGCGGTCGAGCAGAGCCCATCAGGCGGCTCCGGGCGTTCGGGCAGAGCGCATCGGGGCGGCCCGCGGACCTGCCGAGGGAGGCCGCGGAGTCCCGCGCAGGCGTTCACGCGGCCCCGCGCGGACGCCACACGGAACCCCTCGGGGCGGGCGCGCCGGGCCCACCCCGGCGACGACCGGTCGCCGGCAGGCGCGAGACTGTCTTCCATGAGTGAGAGCACCGCCCCGTCGGACACCGTGCTGCTGCGCGGTGGAGAAGTCCACAGCCCCGCCGATCCCTTCGCCACCGCCATGGTGGTGGAACGGGGACAAGTCGCCTGGGTCGGCTCGGAAGGAGCCGCCGACGCCTTCGCCGACGGGGTCGACGAGGTCGTGGACCTCGAAGGCGCCCTGGTCACCCCGGCGTTCACCGACGCCCATGTGCACACCACCGCCACCGGGCTCGCGCTCACCGGCCTCGACCTGTCCGACGCGCCGTCCCTGGACGCGGCGCTCGCCCTCGTCCGCGACTTCGCGGCCGCCCGTCCGGCCGACCGGGTGCTGCTCGGCCACGGCTGGGACGCGGCCCGCTGGCCCGGCGGGCGCCCCCCGACCCGCGCCGAACTCGACGGGGCGACCGGCGGGCGCCCGCTCTACCTTTCCCGCATCGACGTGCACTCCGCGGTGGCCACCAGCGCGCTCCTGGACCTGGTTCCCGGCGTCACGGCGCGCGCCGGCTACGCGCCCGACGGTCCGCTGACCCGTGACGCCCACCACGCGGTGCGCGCCGCGGCCCTCGGCGCGGTCGGCGACGAGCAGCGCACCGAGGCCCAGCGCGCCGCGCTCGCCCACGCCGCCTCGCTCGGCATCGGCTCCGTGCACGAGTGCGCGGGCCCCGAGATCTCCTCCGAGGACGACTTCACCGGCCTGCTGCGGCTCGCCGCCGCCGAGCCCGCACCGCGGGTCGTCGGCTACTGGGCGGAGCGCGATGTCGACCGGGCACGGGCCCTCGGCGCCGTCGGCGCGGCCGGCGACCTCTTCGTCGACGGTTCCCTCGGCTCACACACCGCCTGCCTGGACCAGCCGTACCTCGACGCCGGCCACACGGGCGTCGTCCACCTCGACGCCGACGCCGTCGCCGCGCATGTGGTGGCCTGTACCGAGGCGAGCCTCCAGGCGGGCTTCCACGCCATCGGGGACGCCGCGGTGGCCTCCGTGGTCGAAGGTGTCCGCGTCGCCGCCGAGAAGGTGGGCCTGGCCCGCGTGCGTGCCGCCCGGCACCGCGTCGAGCACGCCGAGATGCTCACCCCGGAGACCGTCGCGGGCTTCGCCGAACTCGGCCTCACCGCCTCCGTGCAGCCCGCCTTCGACGCGCTGTGGGGCGGCGAGGACGGCATGTACGCCCAGCGCCTGGGCGCCGAACGGGCCCGCACGCTCAACCCCTTCGCGGCCCTGCTGCGCGCCGGTGTGCCGCTGGCCTTCGGTTCCGACAGCCCCGTCACCCCGCTCGATCCGTGGGGCACCGTCCGTGCCGCCGCCTTCCACCGGACGCCCGAGCACCGGGTGTCCGTGCGCGCCGCCTTCACGGCCCATACGCGAGGCGGCTGGCGGGCCGTCGGACGGGACGACGCGGGCGTCCTGGTGCCGGGCGCGCCCGCGGACTACGCCGTGTGGCGCACCGACGAGCTCGTGGTGCAGGCCCCCGACGACCGGGTCGCGCGCTGGTCCACCGACCCCCGCTCCGGCACCCCCGGACTCCCGGATCTGACCCCCGGGAACGACCTGCCCGTCTGCCTGCGCACCGTGGTCGGCGGACGGACGGTATTCGTACGGCCTAACGAGTGATGTCCCGGGGTTCCCGGGTTGCGATCATGGCGCGACACGCCGTCGCGCGACCCCCGCAACCTCGGGGCTGACCAGGGCTTTGAGGGAAAAGGCGCAGATCAAGCCAGTGTTGACAGCCGATGGCAGGTGGCCGGTAGGTTCGGCCGGGTCCACCACCGGACGGCCGACCGGGGAACTTCCGCGCGGCCTCGCAGCGCCGCTGGGTCAGGGGTGGTGTGCCGCATCGGCGCATCGCCACTGGCAGCCAGGCCCAGCGCTCGCGCCACGGGGCGAGGGAACGTTCCGACAAGTCGGCAGGTGCGACCCGGGTGGGGCCCGGACGTTCAGTAGACAACGGCTTTCGGTCGACCCGCAGCCAGCGGGTCCCTGGTCGGCCCGAAGGGCGCCGGGCCCCGATCCGCAGCACGCGGTTTCCGCCTCGGAGCGTCGGCTCCTACCCGGCTCCTGCGGATTCGACACCCCCGTGAGGACACTGCGACGCAGCAGCGCAGGTTGGGCGCACTATGGTGGACCCCTGCGTACGGATACGAAGGGGCAGCAGTGAACGACGGCGACGGGACCCTCGCGGCGGAAGCCCAGGGGAGGCAGTTCGGCCCGCTCGGCACGGCCTTGGTGATCATTCCGACCTACAACGAGGCGGAGAACATCAAGAAGATCGTCGGCCGGGTGCGATCCGCCGTGCCCGAGGCGCACGTGCTGGTTGCGGACGACAACAGCCCCGACGGCACGGGCAAGCTCGCCGACGAGCTGGCGGCCGATGACGACTACGTCCAGGTGCTGCACCGCAAGGGCAAGGAAGGGCTCGGCGCCGCCTACCTCGCGGGGTTCCGCTGGGGCCTGGAGCACGGCTACGGCGTGCTCATCGAGATGGACGCCGACGGCTCGCACCAGCCGGAGGAACTTCCCCGACTGCTGACCGCCCTCAAGGGCGCCGACCTCGTGCTCGGTTCGCGCTGGGTTCCCGGCGGCCGGGTGGTGAACTGGCCCAAGTCCCGCGAGTTCATCTCGCGCGGCGGCAGCCTCTACTCCCGCGTGCTGCTCGACGTACCGATCCGGGACGTGACCGGCGGCTACCGTGCCTTCCGCGCCGAGACCCTCCAGGGACTCGGCCTCAGTGAGGTCGCCTCCCAGGGCTACTGCTTCCAGGTGGACCTGGCCCGCCGCGCGGTGAGGGCCGGCTACCACGTCGTCGAGGTCCCGATCACCTTCGTCGAGCGCGAGCTGGGCGACTCCAAGATGAGCCGCGACATCCTCGTGGAAGCGCTGTGGCGCGTCACCACATGGGGTGTGGGGGAGCGGGTCGGGCGGATCGCGGGCCGCAAGCGGTCCTGACACGCGGGACCGGCCCACGGGCCGTCCCGACGCCCCTGGGCGGGCCCGGCTCGCTTCGGTTCCCCAACGGGGACTGATCATCCGCTTATCCCGTACTGAGGCACGCCCAGGCACACTGGGAGCATGACGACAGGCGCTCCGACCCCCACCACCCACCCCGCCCGCCCGCGGCGCTCGCGGCTGCGTACCTTCCTGCCGCTCGGTGTCGCGGTGTGGCTGGTGCTGGAGATCTGGCTGCTGACGATGGTCGCGCGCGCCACGAGCGGCTTCACGGTGTTCCTGCTGCTGGTCGCCGGGTTCGTGCTGGGCGCCGTGGTGATCAAGCGGGCCGGCCGCCGCGCCTTCAGGAACCTCAGCCAGACGCTGCAACAGGCGCAGAGCGGTGTCACGCCCACGAGCGAGGGCGGCCGGGGCAACGGCCTGATGATGCTCGGCGGCCTGCTCCTGATGATCCCGGGCCTGATCTCCGACGCGGTCGGCCTGCTCCTGCTGGTTCCGCCCGTCCAGAAGGGCCTCAGCCGCTACGCGGAGCGGACCATCGAGCGCAGGATGCGTGCGGCCGCCCCCGGAACCGTCGGCGACGCCTTCCAGCAGGCCCGTATCCACCGTCCCGACGGCAAGGTGGTCCAGGGCGAGGTCATCAGGAACGAGGACCCGCGCGAGCCCGGCGGTCACTATCCGCCGCTGAACGGCTAGACACCACGGCGCCCGGCGCGGGACGACCGCCGGGCGGAGCCGGGTCGCTGGACGCCACGCCGGCCCGGGCCGGCGTACGAGAACCAGCGGCTGGGCGCGATGGCACCCGGCCGCTCGCCATGTCTCCGGCCGTGGGCGCCAGGTCGGGCCGACTCGCTCGACGCGGAGCGCGCCCGGCCGACAGGGCCCGGCCGGGCTGCGGGAAACGGTGGCCCGGAATTCACCGGAACGCACGAGACCGCGGGCCCCGTACTTGACGTACGGTGCCCGCGGTCTCGGCGTGCGTTGTGTATGCCGCTCAACCCTTGGAGGGGTTACGCGGACTTGCGGCTGTCCCGCGGATGCACCGCGATGTTCATCGCGCCGGAGCGCAGGACGGCCAGGCGCTCCGCGAGGACCTCTTCGAGCTCCTCTCGGGTGCGCCGCTCCATCAGCATGTCCCAATGGGTACGCGCGGGCTTGGCCTTCTTTTCCTCAGGGCCGTCGCCGTCCACCAGGAGTGCCTGGGCCCCGCAGACCTTGCACTCCCACTCCGGCGGAATCTCCGCCTCGACCGAGAAGGGCATCTCAAATCGATGGCCCTTCTCGCATGCGTACTCCACGGCCTGGCGCGGGGCCAGGTCGATGCCGCGGTCCGTCTCGTAGCTGGTCACCACGAGGCGCGTGCCGCGAAGAGCTCGCTCACTCATGAATCGTGCCTCCCGGGCTTGTCGCCCACAGGACAGGTGTCGCTGTCGTCGTCATCCGGTCAACGTCCGGTCGGCGGTAAAGATTCCCGTTCCGGGTCCTGCGTCGCCGTCGTAGCCGCCCCTTGTTGTACCCACCGTCGCCCGGTTTGTCACATCTGGCATCAGATGTCACCCAACGCTTCAGTATCATTGACGCGCAGTAACGGTACGCCTGGCAGGCCAAACGCGTACACTACCGCTCTTTGGCGCCGGGCGCTAAATCCTGTCGGGTACGGGATTGCCCGCGTCGCGGATCGCCTGCCGGATCGGGACCCGCGCGAGCAGGACGAATCCGAGGGCGAAGAAGACCACGAGCGAGATGATGGCGTCCCGATAACTTCCCGTCAGCTGGTAGGTCAACCCGAACAGCAGCGGGCCGAGCCAGCTCATTCCGCGGTCGCTCATCTCGTAGGCCGAGAAGTACTCGGCCTCCTTGCCGCTCGGTACGAGATGCGAGAACAGGGAGCGCGACAGCGCCTGGCTGCCGCCCAGGACCAGTCCGATGCCGGCGGCGAGGACGAAGAACCACACGGGCGCGCCCGCGGGCAGGAAGTACCCGGCGCCGAGGGTGAGCGTCCAGGCGACGAGCGAGCCGAGGATGGTGCGTTTCGCGCCGTACGTGCGGGCCAGCCGGCCCATGCCGAGTGCGCCCCCGACCGCGAGCACCTGGACCAGGAGTACGGCCACGATCAGGGTCGACTGGCTGAGACCCAGCTCCTCGGAGCCGTAGACCGAGGCCTGCGAGATGACCGTCTGGATGCCGTCGTTGTAGATGAGGTAGGCGAGCAGGAAGGAGAGTGTGAGCGGTTTGCCCCGCATGTCGCGCACCGTGGCGGCCAGCTGCCGCCATCCGTGCGCGGACGCCTGCCCGGTGGAGGCCGTACGGCGGTCGCGCAGCCGCCTCAGCGGTACGAGGGTGAAGGCGCCCCACCAGACGCCCGCCGAGGCGAGACAGATCCGCACGGCCGTCGACTCGGAGACACCGAAGCTGCCATGGGCCGTGAACAGGATCAGGTTCGCGATCAGGACCAGTGCGCCCGCCGCGTATCCGAAGGCCCAGCCCCGTGAGGAGACGGCGTCGCGCTCCTCGGGCGGAGCGATCTGCGGCAGGTAGGAGTTGTAGAGGACCATCGACACGGCCAGCGAGGCGTTCGCGACGATCAGCAGCAGTCCGCCCAGCAGATAGCGGTCGCCGTCCAGGAAGAACATGCCCGCGGTGGCTCCCGCGCCCAGATAGGCCGCCGCGGCGAGCAGCGGCTTCTTGCGGCCCGTGCGGTCGGCGGCCGCGCCCGCCATCGGCATCACGAAGATCGACACGATGACGGAGGCGGAGACCGCGTAAGCGAAGAAGGAACCGGCGCGGACCGGGACCCCGAGGGGATGGACGAATCCGTCCGCGTCCGCCGCGTGCTTGGCCACCGCCGTCAGATAGGGACCGAGGAACACGGTCAGCACGCTCGTCGAATAGACGGAGCAGGCCCAGTCGTAGAAGTACCAGCCGCGTTGTTCTCGGCGGCGCTCGGCGGCCTCCTCGGCCACCCGCGCCCGCACGGTCTCCGTGCTCACCCGTGCCCCTCACTTCCCCGTGGAACGGACCGCGCGAGGAGGCTCAGAACCAGGTGCCCCGGTCTTCCAGGACCTTGCGCAGCGTGTCGATGTGATCGGTCATGATGCCATCGACTCCCAGGTCCAGGAGCCGGTGCATGTGTTCCGGTTCGTTCACGGTCCACACATGCACCTGGAGCCCGCGCGCGTGGGCGGCCCGTACGAAGCGGCGGTCCACCACCGGCACACCCGACTGTGTCTCGGGCACCTGGGCCGCGACCGCGGAGCGGCGTACCGCGGCGGGCACGCCCCACGAGCGCAGCCGCAGGTTGAGCACTCCGCGGGTGCCGAAGGACGTGGCCAGGCGCGGCCCGGCACGATGCTGGGCGCGCACCACGCGCGCCTCCGAGAACGAACCGACGCAGACCCGGTCCCAGGCGTCGCCGCGGCCGATCAGATCGAGCAGCGGGAGGAGAGCGGGTTCGGCCTTGACGTCGATGTTCCAGCGCACGTCGGGGAAGGTCTCGAGCAGCTCCTCGAAGAGGGGCACCGGCTCCCGGCCGGCCACGCGCGCCTGGCGCACGTCGTCCCAGGGGAGGTCCGCGATCCGGCCCGTGCCGTCCGTCAGCCGGTCGAGGGCGGCGTCGTGGAAGGCGACCAGCCTGCCGTCCGCCGTGGCGTGCACATCGGTCTCGATGTAGCGGTATCCGGCGTTCACCGCCCGCCGGAACTGGGTCAGTGTGTTCTCCAGACCGTCCGCCGACCCGCCGCGGTGCGCGAAGGGGATCGGGCCGGGATGGTCGAGGTACGGGTGAAGGGTGCGGGTGCTCACCCGGGCAGTATGGCGCGCTCCGGTTGACCGGTGGCGACGACGGCGCTGCCGGCCGGTGCCGGACGGGCGGCGAACACGCGCAGGAAGAGCTGGGCGAGGGGCCCGATGGCGACGGCGTACAGCACGGTGCCGACGCCGACCGTGCCGCCGAGCGCGAAGCCGGTCGCGACGACGGCCACTTCGAGGACCGTGCGCACCAGACGGACCGAGCGGCCCGTACGCCGGTGCAGTCCCGTCATCAGACCGTCGCGGGGGCCCGGGCCGAAGCTGGCGGAGATGTAGAGGCCCGTCGCCACACCGTTCAGCACGATGCCCGCCACCAGCAGCGGAATCCGTACGGCCAGGGCGTGCGCGTCCGGGACCAGCGCGAGGGTGCCGTCCATGGCGATGCCGACCACGAAGACGTTGGAGACGGTGCCGAGGCCGGGGCGCTGGCGCAGCGGGATCCACAGGAGCAGCACCGCGGCGCCGACGACGATCGACACCACGCCGATGGTCAGACCGGTCAGCTCGGCGAGACCCTGGTGCAGTACGTTCCACGGCTCCAGTCCGAGACCCGCTTCCACGAGGAGCGCCGAGCTCGCGCCGTACAGGGCGAGGCCGGCGTAGAGCTGGACGAGGCGGCGGGGAAGCCGCCCCGGTCCGGGAGCCTCGGCAGGTGCGGACTCGGAACGTGTGGACACGGGATGCCCCCCAGTGGTGGTAGTGGCCTGGCGCATGACACTCTGTGGCTTGAGAAGTGGCCGCATCCATGGCCAATTCGGGGAAGGTGGACTGGAATCATGGCGCAGTGGACTTCGGCGGTGGGGGCCGCACAGCTCGCCCGGCTCCTCAACTCCCAGCAGGAGCGCCCCGCGGGCCCGGGCACCCGTCGTCCGCCCGCGTATCGCGCGCTCGCCGACGGTGTCCGGCTGCTCGTGCTCGAAGGGCGGGTGCCGGTCGCCGCGCGACTGCCCGCCGAGCGGGAGCTGGCGCTGGCCCTGTCCGTCAGCCGTACGACCGTAGCCGCGGCCTATGAGGCACTGCGGGCCGAGGGCTTCCTGGAGTCCCGCCGGGGAGCGGGCAGCTGGACCGCGGTCCCCGCCGGAAATCCGCTGCCCGCGCGCGGTCTGGAACCGCTGCCTCCCGAGACCCTCGGTTCGATGATCGACCTCGGCTGCGCGGCGCTCCCGGCCCCCGAGCCGTGGCTGACCCGCAGTGTGCGGGGCGCCCTGGAGGAGTTGCCGCCGTACGCGCACACGCACGGCGACTACCCCGCCGGACTGCCCGCGCTGCGCGCCATGCTCGCCGAGCGGTACACGGCTCGCGGCATCCCGACCATGCCCGAACAGATCATGGTGACCACCGGAGCGATGGGCGCGATCGACGCGATCTGTCACCTCTTCGCCGGCCGCGGCGAGCGCATCGCCGTCGAGTCGCCCTCCTACGCCAACATCCTCCAGCTGATGCGCGAGGCCGGTGCCCGGCTGGTGCCCGTCGCGATGGCCGAGGGGCTGGCCGGCTGGGACATGGACCGCTGGCGCCAGGTCCTGCGCGACGCGGCCCCCCGGCTCGCCTACGTCGTCGCCGACTTCCACAACCCCACCGGGGCGCTCGCCGGCGAGGACCAGCGGCGCGGCCTCGTGGACGCGGCGCGCTCGGCGGGCACCGTCCTGGTCGTCGACGAGACGATGAGCGAACTGCACCTGGACGAGGGCCTGGAGATGCCGCGCCCCGTGTGCGGCTTCGACCCGGCGGGTTCGACCGTGATCACCGTGGGCTCGGCGAGCAAGGCCTTCTGGGCGGGAATGCGGATCGGCTGGGTGCGGGCCGCCCCCGACGTCATCCGCAGCCTGGTCGCCGCGCGCGCGTACGCCGACCTGGGCACGCCCGTGCTGGAACAGCTCGCCGTGAACTGGCTGCTCAGCACGGGGGGCTGGGAGCAGGCCGTCGACATCCGGCGCGCCCAGGCCCGCGAGAACCGCGACGCCCTCGTCGCGGCCGTCCGCAGAGAGCTGCCCCGGTGGGAGTTCTCGGTGCCGCACGGGGGCCTCACCCTGTGGGTGCGCACGGGCGGTCTGTCCGGGTCGCGGCTGGCCGAGGTCGGCGAGCGTGTGGGCGTGCGCGTGCCCTCGGGGCCCCGGTTCGGCGTGGACGGCGCCTTCGAGGGATATGTGCGGCTGCCGTTCACCGTGGGCGGGGCGGTCGCGGAGGAGGCGGCGACGCGGCTGGCCGCGGCGGCCCGGCTGGTGGAGACCGGCGCGAGCGGAGGGGACGAGGGACCGCGGACGTTCGTGGCGTAGCGGCTCGGAGGCAGGAGCGGCACGGGCGACGGAGCGGTACAGGCGGCGGACGGGCCGGACGGCGGACGGGCCGGAGACTCGTCAGGAGTCTCCGGCCCGTCCGGTCTGCACGCGCGAAGACCTTGGGGGAGGTGGGAGGTGCCCCTACCCCTCCGCCACCGCGACTTCTGCGACCCCGGCGACCTCCGAGGGCACCTGTTTCGTGTCTCCCGGAGTGGTCCGCTCCGGGAGGAGGTCGAGCACCGCACGCCGGTGTGTCTCGCTCGTCGCGTCGTCGTACGGGTCCGGTGTGGCCGGGACCTGGAGGCGCAGGACGGGCCCCGTGCCCAGGCGGGCGTAGCCGCGGCCGGGCGGGACGTCCCGGGTCGGCGTGGTGTGCGGGGGCGCTCCCAGGATCGATTCCAGCTGGGCGGCCGAGGCCGGCCCGAGCACCACGCGCGCGCGGGTGTGCCGGCGTACCGCTTCGCTGAGGAAGTCGAGGTGCTCGACGTGCTCGGCGACCACGACCGTGACGCCCGCCGCGCGGCCGTGCCGCAGCGGAACCTGGAGCAGGGCCTGCGGGTCCTGGCGTCCGTCGGCGGCGGCCAGGTGACCGAGCGCGCTCGGCCGGTCCAGCAGGATCCACAGCGGGTTCTTGGTGTCGTCGGGGGCGGGATGCCCGGCCTGGCGGGCGCGGTTCGCGGCGATCAGCCGCCGCTCCGTCTCGTGCGCCGCCCACTCCAGACTGCCGAGCGCCCCGGTCGCCGAACATTCGACGGCCAGCACGCCGGCGCGCCCGGTCAGGCACGCGTACTCGCCGGTGCCTCCGCCGTCGACGATGACGACATCGCCGTACTGAAGGGACTGCAGGGCGATGGAGCGCAGGAGGGTGGTCGTGCCGGTGCCCGGTTCGCCCGCGATCAGCAGGTGCGGTTCGGTGGAGCGGGCACCCGTGCGCCAGACGACCGGCGGAACGTCGCGCTGTTCCTCGCCGTGGGTGAGGGGGAGCGTGCGCTGGACGTCGGCCGGATCGGTGAAGCCGAGGACCGTCTCGCCGGGGGCGGTGACGAAGCGCTGGGCGGCGATGTCGGTGGGGAGGGGCGGGAGGACCGTGACGTCGAGTTCGTTGCCCTCCTCGTCCCAGTCGAAGTGGTACTCACGGCCGCGGCCCGACTTGGCGTGCAGAAGCTGCTCGATACGGGCGCGGGAGTCCGGCTCGCCGTCCGTGAAGTACGCCGGGTAGTGGATGAGGAGACGGGAGACGCGGCCGTCGTCGTCGAAGTCGTACGCGTCGAAGGCCTTCTCCCAGTCGCCGCCGTGGGCGTAGAGGGGATCAGGGTCCTCGGCGGCGGAGAAGTACGGGACGAGGGCGTCGTAGAGGGACTGGAGACGTTCCGTCTGTGCCTCGTCGGGACCGGTCGGGGGCGGTGGGGTGCCGTCGCGGCCGGTCCAGGCTGCCGCCGCCATCAGGCTGATGACGGCGAGCAGCGGTCCGTACGGCACCAGGGCCACGACCAGGATCACCGAGGCCACCAGGAACAGCAGCGGCCCGCGCCGGTCCTTGGGGGTGGCGGCCCACTTGCGCCGTCCGGCGGCTGCCAGCCGGCGCAGTCCACGGGTGACCGTGATCAGTGGATGGAGGACATCGGTGGCGCTGTCGGCTGCCGTCCGGGCCAGCTCCCGGCTCTTGGCGATCTGTGCGTTGCCGTTGCTGAGGATGCGGGGGAGAGGGCGCCGAGCCACTGCTGTCTCCTGAAGGTGCGTACGAGGTGGGGGGACGTCGTCAGAACTTGATCCCGCCGAGGAGGCCCGCCAGGCTCTCCCCGCCGGCCTTGATGCTCGGCGCGATGGCCGTGCTCGCGAGGTAGAAGCCGAAGAGTGCGGCCACCAGGGCGTGCGACGCCTTCAGTCCGTCCTTCTTGAAGAAGAGGAAGACGATGATGCCGAGAAGGACGACGCCTGACATGGACAGAATCATTTGAGCTCTCCTGGTTCGTGGGGACAGTCACCATGAGTTGTTCCAGGATCACAGCATGTATCCATACGATAAAAGGTGCAAGTGGGTGAATTCAGGCTGATTTCACTCACGTGGTGGAGCCGTCTTGGGCCGCCTGAGCTGGTCTGTTGCTCCCGATGTACCCTTTGTGATCTTTACTGCGGGCGGTGCCTGTCATGTGCCGCCGGAGCCAGTACCCTGTCGATTCACCCGAACGGTTGCAGTGAGAGGCGGTCCGGCCGATGAGCGAAGCCCCCGACCCCGAGGTCGTGGAGCTGGCGACCAAGATCTTCGATCTGGCGCGACGCGGCGAGACGGAGGCGCTCGCGGCGTATGTCGACGCGGGCGTACCGGCCAACCTCACCAACGACCGCGGCGACTCGCTCGTGATGCTCGCCGCCTACCACGGTCACGCGGAGGCGGTCGGCGCCCTGCTGGAGCGCGGCGCCGAGGCAGACCGCGTCAACGACCGGGGCCAGACCCCGCTCGCCGGAGCCGTCTTCAAGGGTGAGGAAGCCGTCATCCGGGTCCTCCTGGCGGCCGGCGCCGATCCGGCCGCGGGCACCCCCTCGGCCGTCGACACGGCGCGCATGTTCGCCAAGACGGACCTGCTCGAACTGTTCGGCGCGCAGTGAACCGAACGCTCTGACCAGGCGAAACGCAAGAAAAAAAGGAGGCGGAACGGGGCCGCCGGAAATACGGTCGCGGCAGGAAGAACTGCCGAGTCATCATGACGACGTGATTCACGGACGCGATGGCTGGGCAGAAGTTGCCGCACCGCGCGGGCCGTGACGCGGCCCGCATGGGCCACCGACGAGAGGCAGAGGAAGATGGTCTACAGCAAGCAAGAGACGGCGGGCGCTCCGACGTGTTGTCACGCGGCCAGGTAATGCAGGATCCCGGTTGCGTCGACGCTTGATGTGAGGCTGTTTCCCATGTTCGATCCGGTCATAGCGCCCAGCGGAACCCTGCTCGGTCTGCTCCAGAGGGGCCGCGGCGACGGCACGCTGCACGCGCTCACCGCACCGCGAGCCGAAGCGCTCGCGGCACTGAACCACTGTGTTCTGAGCGACCCCCGCCACGACTGGCAGGTGGAGAACCGCTCCCTGTACTACGCCCGTCTCTACCTCGATCTGAGCGGCGAGCTCGACGAGATCGAGCGGCACCTCTTCGATGCCGAGGACGTCCTCGACGACTGCGAGTCACGCACGGGGCTCGCCCTCGCGGTCCTCGGCCACCTCGCCTCCTACGGCAGGCCGGACGCGCTCGCGCTGCTGCGCAGGTACGCCGCCACCGGCACCAACTGGGCCTGGGCCCTCGACGAGCTGGCCCTGCGCGACGACGACGCGGGCCTGCGCGCCCTCGCCGTCCCCGTGCTCGCCCGCTTCCCTGCCGACGCGGAGGGCGAGGCCGCCCTCGCCGCCGCCGTACGCGACTCCTTCGAGCCGCGGCCCTGGCGGCTGTGGGCCGACGACCCGCGCGCATCCATCGCCGCACGCGTGCGTGCCGCCCAGGAAGCCGGGTCCTTCGACCGCTGGCAGCGCCAGATGCGACCGACAGGCCCCCGCCCCGGGTGGAGTGTCCGCGCCGTCTTCGAGTGGGCCCAGCAGGGCATCGACCGAGGCGCCGCGCTGCACGTCCCGGCCGCCCGCTGCCTGACCGCCGTCGCGGGACCGGAGGACCGCCCCGAGATCGTCGAGGCCGCGCGCCACGGCACCGAGGGGGCCCGCTGCACGGCCCTGCGCTATCTCGCCGACAGCAATGATCCGGACGCCCTCGACCTGATCGAGGCGGCGGTCGCGGCCGGTCCGACGGCCGTCGCCGAGGCCGCCGTCGACGCCTTCGAACGGATGCGGAGCGTCGCCGCGGTCGACCACGCGCGGGGCTGGGCGCACCGGCCCGACGCCCTCGGCGCCGCCGCGGGCCGCATGCTCGCCTGCCGGGGCGGGGCGCAGGACCGGGACCTCGTGCTGGCCGCCCTGCGCGAGGCGGTACGGGGCGAAGGCCCCGACGCGCCGACCCTGTGGACCCTCGTCGACGGCACCGGACGGCTCGGCATCGCCTGCGCCGCCCCCGTGCTGCGGCACATCTACCGGGAGACCGCGTCGTCGCATCTGCGCCAGCGCGCCGCCCGCGCGCTGGCCGTCACCGATCCCTCCTTCCCCGCCGGCTTCGCCGTCGAGTGCCTGTGGGACTGCGAGGAGACCACCCGCGAGACCGCCGCCCGGCACGCCGAGACCGGTGACGCGCGTGTGGTGGATCAGCTGCGCCGGCTGGCCGCGGATCCGGCCGAGGAGGCCGAGGTCCAGACAGCCGTACGGAGCCGGATCGGGCCCGACATGCCGGCCGTATGAACGTTCGGTGACCCGGGCGTCAGGGGCGCGTGGACGGGGGCTGACCTGGACGGGGGCGGAGTGCAACGCTCACGGGACGTTCATCGTTCGCAAAGATCCACGTTGACGCGGCCACGTCCAGTGCGGCGAGAACACCCATATGCGTGTCGTCATCGTGACCGAATCCTTTCCCCCCGATGTGAACGGCGTGGCCCACTGCGCGCTCCAGACCGCCCGGCACCTCGTCGATCGCGGTCACGCCCCCCTCGTCGTCGCCCCGGCCACCTCCCCCAGGTTCTCGGCTTCCCCCGAACCGGGAGGTGCCCCGGCCGGCAGCGGGCCCGACGCCCTGGCGCCGTGCCCGGTCGTCCGTGTCCCGTCCCTTCCGCTTCCGGGCTACCCGCAGGTCCGCGTCGCCCTCCCCAGCCGACGCGTCGCCGCGGCCATCACCGAACACCGCGCCGACATCGTCCACCTGGCCAGCCCCTTCATCCTCGGCGTCCGCGGCATGGCGGCCGCCTCCCGGCTCGGCATCCCCGCCGTGGCCGTCTACCAGACCGACCTCGCCGGATACGCCCGTACGTACATCAGCGCGGGCGAGGCCACCGCGTGGCGGCGCATCCGCTCCGTGCACGCCGCGGCCGACCGGACCCTCGCGCCGTCCAGCGCGGCCCTGCGCGACCTGGAGGCACACGGCGTGCCCCGGGTGCGGCTGTGGGCGCGCGGGGTCGACACGGTCCGCTTCCGCCCCGGCCGCCGGGACGAGGCGCTCCGCCGCGAACTGGCACCGAACGGCGAGCTGATCGTCGGCTACGTCGGCCGGCTCGCCCCCGAGAAGCAGGTCGAACTGCTCTCCGGGGTGTGCACGCTGGACGGCGTCCGGGTCGTCGTGGTCGGCGACGGGCCCAGCGAAGCCACTCTGCGGGGCGCGCTCCCCGGAGCGGTCTTCCTCGGCCGGCGCACCGGTGACGAACTCGCGCGGATCTTCGCGTCACTGGACGTCTTCGCGCACACCGGCCCCTTCGAGACCTTCTGCCAGACCGTGCAGGAGGCCATGGCCAGCGGCGTGCCCGTCGTCGCGCCCGCCGCCGGCGGACCGCTCGACCTCGTCGCCCACGGGCGCACCGGGCTGCTGGTCCCGCCGCGCGACAGCGTCGCCGTACGGGACGCGGTGTCCACGCTGGCCGCCGATCCCGCGCTGCGGGCGTCCTACGGCGCCGCCGGGCATGCCATGGTCGAAGGCCGCACCTGGGCCGCGGTGGGCGACCAGCTCATCGGCCACTACGAGGACGTGCTGTCCGCGCGGAAGCCGGTGGCGGCATGAGTCTGCGCATCGTACGGCTCGCCAACTTCGTCACCCCCGCCTCCGGGGGCCTGCGCACCGCGCTGCGCGAGCTGGGCGCCGGCTACCGGGCGGCCGGCCACGAACCGGTGCTCGTCGTTCCCGGTGAGCGCGCGGGCGACCGCGACACCGAGCAGGGGCGGGTGATCACGCTGCCGGGGCCGCTGCTGCCCGGGACGGGCGGCTATCGCGTCCTCACGGACAAGCGGCGGGTGGCCCGGCTCCTGGAGTCGCTCGCCCCCGACCGCCTCGAGGTCTCCGACCGCACCACCCTGCGCTGGACCGGAGTCTGGGCGAGGCGGGCCCGGGTGCCCGCGGTGATGGTCTCCCACGAGACCGCCGACGGTGTGCTGCGCACCTGGGGACTGTCCGAGGGGATGGCCCGGCGGACCGCCGACGCCCTCAACGTCCGTACCGCGCACACCTATGCGCGGGTGGTGTGCACCACGGAGTTCGCCGAGCGCGAGTTCGTGCGCATCGGCGCCCGCAACGTCGTACGCGCCCCTCTGGGCGTCGATCTGGTGAACCGGCACCCGGCACTGCGGGACCCGGCGCTGCGTGCCCGCCACGCGCGCGCGGACCAGGTCCTGCTCGTGATGTGCTCCCGGCTCTCGGTCGAGAAGCGTCCCGGTACGGCGCTCGACGCCCTGGAGGCGCTGCTGCGGCGCGGAGAGCGCGCCGTCCTCGTCGTCGCCGGTGACGGACCGCTCAGGGCCCGGCTCGAACAGCGGGCGAGGGACCGGCGGCTGCCCGTCACCTTCCTCGGGCACATGGCCGACCGCACCCTGCTCGGTTCGCTCCAGGCCTCGGCCGACGTGTGCCTGGCACCGGGGCCCGCGGAGACCTTCGGGCTCGCCGCCCTGGAGGCGATGGCCTGCGGCACCCCCGTGGTCGCCAGCTCGCTCTCCGCCCTGCCGGAGATCCTCGGCTCCGCCGGAGCCACCGCCTCCGACAGCGGGGACTCCTTCGCGGACGCGGTACGGCTGCTGCTCGACCGCACCGAGAGCGAACGCAGGCAGGCCGCACGCGCGCGTGCCGAGTGCTTCGGCTGGGACGAGGCCGTGGCGGGCTTCCTCGCCGCGCACGACGCGGTGGTCCCGACCCGGCCGCGCCTCCAGGAGGGCGTGGCATGAGACCGGTGCGGTTCGTCGCCCTCGGGGACTCGCTCACGGAAGGCGTGGGCGACCCCGTCGGCGACGGCTGGCGGGGGTGGGCCGAGCTGCTCGCCCCCGGGCTCGCCCCGGCGGGCGCCCCCGTGCGGTTCACCAACCTCGCGGTCAGCGGGGCACAGACACGGGACGTCCTCGAACGGCAGACCCCGGCGGCGCTCGCCCTGGAGCCCGACCTCGTCTCCGTCGTGATCGGCGTCAACGACACCCTGCGGTGCACGTTCGACATCCACGCGGTGGCCGAACGGCTCGACACGGTCTACGCGGCGTTCCGCGCGCGGGACACGGTCGTGATGACGGCCTGCCTCCCGGACCCCGGCTCGATGCTCGGGCTGCCGGGAGCCCTGGCCCGCCCGCTGGCCCGGCGGCAGCGCGCGGTCAACGCGGTCGTGCACGCCCTCTCCGAGCGGCACGGGGCGAAGCATCTGCACGCGGCGGAGGAGGAATGGCTGAGAGACCGTGCCGTGTGGAGCGCGGACCGGCTGCACCCGGGGGAACTCGGGCACCGCCGGCTCGCCCTGCACTTCCACGCCCTGCTCGCCGAGGCGGGCGTCGCCACCGGGATCCCGCCCTCGGCCCGGCCCGAGTTCCCCGCGCCGACCCGCTCGGCGAGCCTCATGTGGCTGGCCACCGCGGGAACGGGATGGGTGGCCCGGCGCTGCACGGACCTGCTGCCCCAGCTGCTCACCCTCGCCGCGTCCGAGGTGCGCCACCGGGCCCGGGGCACCAGCGCCCGCCTCGACCTGAGCGCCTCGCACGCCGTCGCGTCCGCGCTGGCCGCCCTGTCGGCGGCCGAACAGCCGGACGTGGCATGACGGGTGGAGGGGACACGGGCATGGATATGGGCATGCGAATGACCGTGGACATGGCGTGACGGGTGGACGGAAGGGCGCGGGACGTACGGGGGTGCGCGGGCCCGGCGCCCCGAAGGCCGGCCTGCGGGTCCCAGGCGGCCTCAGCGGCGGCGCACGGCCACGAAGCGCACAGGGGTTCCCGGGACCGCCTGAGCGGCCGCGGGGAGGTCGGTGCCGCGGACGACCGCGATCACCGGATACCCCCCGGTGGTCGGATGGTCGGCGAGGAACACGACCGGGCAGCCGTCGGGAGGTACCTGGACGGCACCCAGCACCATGCCCTCGCTGGGGAGTTCGCCGGAGACGGCCCGCTCCAGCGAGGGTCCTTCCGTCCGCAGGCCGATACGGTTGCTCGCCGACGACACCCGGTAGGCGCGGGTCGTGAGCGTCCGTACGGCCGACTCCGTGAACCAGTCGTCCCGCGGGCCGAGGGTCACGCGCAGGACCAGCTCGGCGGGCGGGGCGCTGTGCGGAACCACGTCCACGCGCGCGTGAAGGGCGCCCGGAGTGCCCAGGGGAAGCACCGAGCCGTCCGTGAGGGGCGCGGGGCCGAGCCCCGAGAGAAGGTCGGTCGAACGGCTGCCGAGCACCGGCTCGACCGCCACACCACCGGACACGGCCACATAACTCCGTAGCCCCGCGCGCGCGGAGCCGACGTCCAGGAGCGCACCTGCGGGCACCCGGACGGGGGCTCCCCACGCGACCGGGCGGCCGTCCACCGTGACCGGGCAGGGCGCTCCGGTCACCGCCACGGTGACCGTCGAACGGGGGCGCAGCGCACAGCCGTTGAGCGTCGTCTCCAGCACGGCCGCCTCGGCGGGATTGGCGACGAGCCGGTTGGCCAGCGCCGCCGCGGGCGCGTCCAGCGCTCCGGAGCGCGGTACACCGAGGTGTGCGTGGCCCGGGCGTCCCTGGTCCTGGACGGTGGTCAGCGCTCCGGCCCGCACCACCGCGAGGGCCCGGTCGCTCATGGACGCCCCGCCGGTACGAAGCGGACGCGCGCGCCGGGGGCCAGCAGTGCGGCCGGTACGCGCGCGTGGTCCCACAGCACCGCGTCCGTCGTGCCGATCAGCTGCCAGCCGCCCGGCGAACTGCGCGGGTACACCCCCGTGTACGGGCCCGCGAGCGCCAGGGAGCCCGCGGGAACCGCCGTCCGCGGGGTCGCCCGGCGCGGCACGTCGTACCGCGCCGGCAGTCCCGTGAGGTAGCCGAAGCCGGGCGCGAACCCGCAGAAGGCGACGCGGAATTCGGCCGCCGCGTGGATCTCCGGCACTTCGCGCACCGTCACCCCCCAAAGGGCCGCCACATCCGCAAGGTCGGGACCGTCGTAGCGTACGGGGATCTCGACGGCGTCGTCCGCGCGCGCGTTCAGCGGGGGGATCTCCCAGCAGGGCAGCCGCTCCGCGAGACGCGCGGGGTCGTCCAGTCCGTCCAGGAGCACCGTGCGGGCCGCCGGGACGATCTCCCGCACGGAGAGCGAGCCCTCCGCGCGGCGCCGCAGCAGTTCGGCGTGCAGTGCCTGGGCGGCCTCCCCCGAGGAGACCTCGACGAGCAGCGCCCGGTCCCCGACGGGCAGGGCCTTCATGCTGTCGCCGGCGGACACCGTGTCCGCGCCCCCTCCCCTGCCGCCCCGTTCACCGCCGCCGCCTTCGCCGACCGGTCGAGCGTTCACGCGAACGCCTCCATGCGCACGCCCGAGGACTCCAGCCGGGCACGCACCCGGCGGGCCAGGTCGACCGCGCCCGGAGTGTCCCCGTGCAGGCACAGCGAGCGCGCGCGGACCGGAACGCGCTCCCCGGAGTGGGACGTGACAACTCCGAAGCGGGCCAGGCCCAGGGAGCGTTCCACGACCGCCTCGGCCTCGGTGATCACCGCGCCCTCCTGGGTCCGCGGCACCAGAGTGCCCTCCTCGGTGTACGCGCGGTCCGCGAACGCCTCGGTGACGACGGGCAGTCCGGCCCGCTCGGCCACCTTCAGGAAACGCGAGGACGGCAGACCGAGAACGGGCAGACCCCCCGCCCCGGCGCCCGCGAGCACGACGCCGTCGACGACCGCCGCCGCCTGCTCCTCGTCGTGCACGACGCGGTTGTAGAGCGCCCCGTGCGGCTTCACATACGCCACGCGTGAGCCCGCCGCGCGGGCGAAGACCTCCAGGGCGCCGATCTGGTAGGCCACCTCGGCCGCCAGCTCGTCGGGCGGCACGTCCATCGCGCGCCGCCCGAACCCCGCCAGGTCGCGGTAGGAGACCTGGGCGCCGATCCGTACACCCCGCTCCGCCGCCAGCTCGCACACCCGTCGCATGGTGGCCGCGTCCCCGGCGTGGAAGCCACAGGCCACATTGGCGCTGGTCACGACGGAGAGCAGCTGCTCGTCGTCGGTCAGCCGCCAGCGGCCGAAGCCCTCGCCGAGATCCGCGTTGAGATCGATGGGGGTCATGAGCTGCCGTCTCTCCTCTTCCGGCCCGTTCAGGCCACTCGGTACTGCTCGTCGCGGGTGTCCGTGAGGAGCATCTGCCCGGGCGCGTGGGTGATCGCGAAGGGTGGCCGGGACGCCATCACGGCCGCCTGGGGCGTCACTCCGCACGCCCAGAACACCGGGATGTCGTCCGGGGCAGCCGTCACCGGATCACCGAAGTCGGGGCGCGAGAGATCCTCGATCCCCAGCACCGACGGTTCCCCGCAATGCACCGGACTGCCGTGCACGGCGGGCAGCAGGCTGCTCTCCCGGATCGCCGCGGCCAGGTGCTCGGGCGGCACCGGACGCATCGACACGACCATCGGACCGTGCAGCCGCCCCGCGGGGCGGCACTGACGCGCCGTCACGTACATGGAGACGTTGCGGCCCTGCTCGATGTGGCGCATCGGAACGCCCGCCGAGCTCAGCGCCCACTCGAAGGTGAAGCTGCACCCGATCAGGAAGGACACCAGGTCGGACCGCCAGAACTCGACGACGTCCGTGGGCTCGGCCACCAAAGTGCCGTGCTCCCACACCCGGTAGCGCGGCAGGTCGGTGCGCAGGTCCGCGCCCGTGGCGAGCGGAGTGGTCCAGGAACCGGCTTCGGTGACGTCGAGGACGGGGCAGGGCTTCGGATTGCGCTGGCAGAACAGCAGTGTCTCGTAGGCCCAGTCGGCGGGCACGGAGACGAGGTTCGCCTGGGTGTGCCCCGCGGCGATTCCCGCGGTGGGGACCGACAGCCCCGAGCGGAACCGCCGGCGCGCTTCTCCGGGGGTCCACGCGTGCGCGTGGCCGTCGATCGCCGACAGGCTCCGCGCTGGGGCTACGGCGAGGGCCGGAGGCCGTACCTGGACGGTGTCGTTCACAGGAGCTCCTTGCCACGCGTTTCGGGGAGTCCGATCAGGGCCACCGCGGCCAGGGCGTAGCCGATCGCGCCGAACACCAGCGCGCCGCCCACGCCCCAGCTGTCGGCCAGGAAGCCGACCGTGGTGGGGAAGGCGGCGCCGACGGCCCGCCCGGTGTTGTACGTGAAGCCCTGTCCCGTGCCCCGCACCGCCACCGGGTACAGCTCGCTGAGGAACGAGCCGAAGCCGCTGAAGATCGCCGACATGCAGAAGCCGAGCGGGAAACCGAGCACGAGGAGAAGGGTGTTGGCGCCGCCGGGGATGTTCGCGTAGGCGAGGATGCACGCCGCGGAGAGGATCGCGAAGAGCAGGATGTTGCGCTTGCGGCCCAGTCTGTCGGTCAGGACACCGCCCGTGAGGTAGCCGAGGAAGGCTCCCGAGATCAGGAGCGTCAGGTAGCCGCCGGTGCCGACGACGGACAGTCCGCGCTCCGTCTTCAGATAGGTGGGCACCCAGGTGGCCAGCGTGTAATAGCCGCCCTGGACGCCGGTGGAGAGCAGGACCGCGAAGAACGTGGTGCGCAGCAGGCCCGGGGCCTCGGCCGTACCGGGCTTGAAGATCGCGGTGAACGACCCCTTGTCCGCGCTCTGTTCGCGGACCGCGGCCGCCTCGGGGGCGTCCTGCACCCGGTGCCGGACCCAGACCACGAGCAGAGCGGGCAGCGCGCCGGTCCAGAACATCACGCGCCAGGCGATGTCGTCGTCGAGGAACTGGAAGACCAGCGTGTAGACGACCACCGCCAGGCCCCAGCCGACGGCCCAGGCGCTCTGGACCGCGCCGAGCGTGCGCCCCCGGTGCCGGGGGCTCGCGTACTCGGCGACCAGGATCGCGCCGACCGCCCACTCGCCGCCGAAACCGAGTCCCTGGAGGGCGCGGAACACCAGCAGCGTCTCGTAGTTGGGCGCGAAACCGCAGGCCACCGTGAACACCGCGTAGGTGATCACGGTGATCATCAGCGCCTTGACGCGTCCGATCCGGTCCGCGACCACACCGGCGACGGCGCCGCCGACCGCGGAGACGACCAGCGTGACCGTGGTGAACAGACCGGTCTGGCCGCTGTCGAGACCGAAGTAGGCCGCGAGGGCGACCATGCTCAGCGGCAGGGTGAAGTAGTCGTACGAGTCGAGGCCGTAGCCGCCGAACGCACCGCCGAAGGCGCGCCGGCCCCGCGGGCCGAGTGCGCGCAGCCAGGCGAACGCGCCTTCCTGAGCGGTGGGTTCACCCGCGACGGGTGGAGTGTCGGCGGTCAGGGCCTGGGATGGAGGGGTCGTACTCATGGGCACCTCGCAGTGAGGGACGGAGAGTGCTTGAGGACTGAACCGTGCCGTGCCGTGCGGAAGCCGTGGGCGCCTCGGTGGTGCGGAGAGCCGTGCGGAGCGGTGTGCGCATGCGGTGGTGCGGCGGGCGCCTGTCCGACAAGGTAGAGGATCGTTGAACGATCCCTCAATACCCATGTTGTTTCGTTCTTGTATCTGCGATTGAATTCCGGGCATGGCAGAGCTGACGGAACTGGCCGACGATCGCGCCCTGTTGGGGCGCACCAGCACCGCCGAGCGGGTCTCGGACATCCTCAGGAGCCGGATCGCCGAGGGCTTCTTCCCGCCCGGGACACGGCTGTCCGAGGACAGCATCGGCGGCGCGCTCGGCGTCTCGCGGAACACGCTGCGGGAGGCGTTCCGGCTGCTCACGCACGAGCGGCTGCTGGTGCACGAGCTCAATCGCGGCGTCTTCGTGCGGGTGCTCACCGTCGAGGACGTCGAGGACATCTACCGCACCCGCGCCCTCGTCGAGTGCGCCGTGGTCCGCGGGCTCGGCAGGCCGCCGTACGCCGTGGACGGGCTCGCCAAGGCCGTCTCCGAAGGGCAGGGGGCGGCCCGCGAAGGTGACTGGAAAGGTGTGTCGACGGCCAACATCCACTTCCACAGGGAGCTGGTCGCACTCGCCGGCAGCGCCCGTACCGACGAGGTGATGCGCAGCGTCTTCGCCGAGCTGCGTCTCGCCTTCCACGTGGTGGACGACCCCCAGCGGCTCCACGAGCCCTACCTCGCGCGCAACCACGAGATCCTTCGGACCCTCCAGGCAGGCGACGGGGACGGCGCGGAGCGCCTTCTCGCGGGCTACCTCGACGACTCCCGCAAGGGCCTCGTCGAGGTCTACGCACGCCGGGTGGCCGACGGGGGCCAGGGCACCGACTGACGCGGGGCGGGATCGGTGCGGTTTCGGTGCGTGGTGCCGGGTCGGCCGGGGGGACCGTTCCGGCTCGGGGCGCCGCGGGATCGGCCGACGCGGTGGGCCACCGGTGTGCGGTGGTGACGCGGGTGTGGGGGGCGCCGGGGCGGTGGTCTCGTGGCGGGGCCGGGGACGGCGGTCGCTTCTGCGTCGTTTCGACCGTTGTCAGACCGAGGACCTAGTCTGTGCACCGTGACTTCGCCTGCATCGACGGACAGCGCTCCGCCCCAGCTCAGCGCGGGGCCGCGCCCGGCGCCGGGCCCGGCCGCCGACGAGGGCCTGGCGCGGCGGCTGCGCGCGCTCGCCTGCACCGCGCCGCTGCATGATCTGGACGTGCGCAAGGCGAACCTCGCGGGCGAGTACACGGTGTACGGCATGGCCGAGGTCGCCCTCGCCGCCATCGATCTCGTCACACTGAACATGGACTTCGACACGGGCGCCGACCACGACCAGATAGTGGCCAGGCTCATCCCGCGCATCGCCGCCCAGGCCCCGCGCCGCCCGGTCGTCGAGCACGAGCGCGTGGCCCGCTGGGTCCTGGAGAACCTGATCAACGTCGGAAGCGTCGACCGGGGCTTCCGCGCCGTGTACGGCACCTTCGCGCCCGACGGCACCTATGTGCGCCGCGACTACGACTTCAAGCTGATCGAGGAAGTACCGGGCTACGGGGGGAGTGTCTACCTCCGTACGACCGACGAAGCGGTCAACGTCCTCGTCGGCGCCCTCGACACCGACGTCACCAGCGCGCAGATCGCCGCCGAGGTCAAGCTGGAGGTCCTGATCAGCCGCGGCCGGCTGGCCGACGCCCAGCTCGCCGCCGAGCAGGCCCGCTACCGGACCGTGCAGTACGCGGAAACGCTGCGCAGGGCCCTCGACGCGACCCGGCGCAACGTGCGGGCCGTCGACTGGCTCCAGGCCGTCCCCGACATGATCGCCGAGGCCCTGGACCACGTGGCCGACCGCTACCGCCACGAGAACGCGATCCTCACGAACATCCGCAAGGCCCGGGACGAGTCCGAGGACCCCGAGCAGAAGCGGCGCGCCGCCGAGCTCGTCGACATCGTCAAGGACTGCATCCGCAGGCACACCCAGCTCCAGTCCCGCCTCCTGGAGGCCGGCCCGCTGTTCCGCGCCGAGCAGGACCGGCAGGCTTTCGGGACCCCCATGACCACCTCGGGGATCGACCTCTACGGACACCTGGTCGCGCCGGTGCTGCCCCTGCCGGTGGAGCGGGCGCTGCGCGTCACCGACGCGTTCTTCGCGCGCGGGACGGGTCTGCGCACACCCGTCGCCGTACGCGTCGGGGACCTCGTCGACATCCTGCTGACCCCGCCGCTGGAGCGGGAGCACCTCGGGGCCGAGATGCCCGAGCCCGACCTGATCGCCACACCGGACGACAGCCGGTTCAGCGACGGGCAGCTCGCCTCCGCCATGGAGTTGCTGAATCTTTCCCCGGACGCGCCGCGCCGGTTGTCCGGGCTGCTCGCGGAGGCCCGCCTCCGCGATCCCGAGCTCCCTTACCTGGTCGCCCTCCTGGCCGTGCACGCCGCGAGTCCGCCGGTCGGGACCGCCTACCGGCAGGGCGAGGAACGTCTGCTGTTCGCCGTGGACGACGGGACCGAGCTGGACGATCCGGAATTCGGCGGGGCCGATCTGATCGTGGGCATGGCCCTGCTCGACGCGGCCGGGATGAAGGCGGACCGGGCATGAACGGTCTGCCGCACGAGCTCGGGGACCGGGGGGCGCCCCCGATCCTCGCGACCAGCCCCATCCTCGCGACCGACCCCACCCTCGTGAACGATCCCACCCTCGCGAACGACCCCATCCACGCGACCGACCCGATCCTCGGGTCCGGCGTCATCGGTCGGGCCCGCCCGGACAAGCCCCACCCGGCCGGTCGGCCGGCCCCGCACGGGGCACCGGCCCGCACCCGCAACCCTGTACTACCGAGCAAGGAGCCCCAGCCGTGACCGAGCACGTCGAGTGGAGTGAACCGGAGGCCACCGCCGCACCGGCGAGCGCCCCCGTCACACCTGCCGACGCCGCCGACGCGGCGCGGCTCGTGGCCTTCGGACTGCAGCCGAAGCTGCAGCCCGCGCGCGACCAGGAGTACACCGAGCTGCTGCGGCGCTATCGCGAGGACCCACCCTTCGCCCGGCTCGCCGACGCGGTCGCCGCCGGCCTCGGGCTGATCGTCCTGGAGGTGTCCCCGCGCGCGGGAATGGCGGTGACCGCCGCCGAGGACTCGGTCTTCGCCGTCCGCATGGGCGACTACGCGCGTCGCGCCTCGGCCGACTCCGGGGACCGCTTCCTCCACGGACTCGCCCACCTCGCCGTGGCCGCACTGGCCTTCCCGCGCCCCGAGGACCTCGCGGACGACGGATACATCGGGCGCGTCTCGGTCAACGGCGTCGACGCGTTCGTACGGCAGGCCTGCCGACGCCTGGAGGAGCGGGCCGAGGAGACCGGCGAGAACACCGACCCGGCGACCGACGCGCCGGGCCTGGAGGCGGCCTGGCGGATCTGGGCGCGGCGCAGCTCCACCGGGGCCACCAAGGACGCACGAAGACTGGCCGGCTCGACGACGGGCATCATCGCCAAGGCCGTCGCCTTCCTCACCGACTCCGGGTTCCTGCAGCGCACCGGCGACGATTCCGGCGGGACCTACCGGACGACCGCCCGCTATCAGCTCCAGGTCCGCGACATGGCGGGCAGCGCGGCCATGGCCGAGCTGGTGGAGCTGGGCATCGTCCCGGTGACCGACGGCACGGCGACGCTGCTCCCCGCGGAGGACTCCGACGACCTGGAGCTGGCGGCCGGAGCCGGACTGCCCTTCCACTCCTGACGTCCGCCGGCCCCCGGCTTCCTCCCCCGACCTCACCTCCCTCACGACTACGAGAGTCCGCCGCCATGTACGAGCTGTCCCGGGTCCGCCTCTACTCCATCGGGCCCGCCGGTGCGCGCTATGCCGACACCGTGCTGGATCTGCGCGGTGTCGGCGAGCCCGTGCCCGACCCCGCGCCCACCCAGGCGGAGTTCTTCGCGGAGGAGCCGGTCGGCCCGCCGCGCCGGCCCGCGCCCGCCGGCGTGCTCTTCCTGGAGAACGGCGGCGGCAAGTCGGTCCTGCTCAAGCTGATCTTCTCGGTGATGCTCCCGGGCCACCGCAACACCCTGGGCGGCGCCAGCTCCGGCGTGCTGCGCAAGTTCCTGCTCGCCGACGACTGCGGACACGTCGCCCTGGAGTGGCAGCACACGCTGACCGGCGAGTGCGTGGTGGTCGGCAAGGCGAGCGAGTGGCGGGGGCGGCAGGTCTCCAACGACCCCCGGAAGTTCGCGGAGGCCTGGTACTCGTTCCGGCCGGGCCCGGGACTCAGCCTGGACAACCTGCCCGTCGCCGAGGCCACCGCGGTACGGCCGCCCGTCGAGGGCGCCTCCGGCGCGCGGGGGCGGCGGCGCACGATGAAGGGCTTCCGCGACGCGATCACCGAGGCGGGCAAGGCGTACCCGCACCTCGAGGTGCACTGGGAGGAGATCCACGACCGCTGGAACGAACACCTCGGCGACCTCGGCCTGGACCCCGAACTCTTCCGCTACCAGCGGGAGATGAACGCCGACGAGGGTGAGGCCGCCGGCCTCTTCGCGGTCAAGAAGGACTCCGACTTCACCGATCTCCTGCTGCGGGCGGTCACCGACACCCGCGACACCGACGGGCTCGCCGACCTGGTCGGCGGCTTCGGCAACAAGCTGGGGCGCCGTGCCGAGCTCATCGCCGAACGCGACTTCACCGCCGGATCCGTGGATCTGCTCGGCCGGATCGTCGACGCCGCCGAGGCACGAGCACGCGCGCGTGACATCCACACCGGCGCCGAGCGGCGGACGCGGACGCTGGCACGCCGGCTGTCCGCGCGGGCCGTGCGGGAGCGCGTGCGCGCCGGTGAGCTCGCCCAGCGTGTGACCGCCGCCGCGTACGCCGTCACCCATGCGGAGGGTGCCCGCGAGCGCAGCGCGCTGATCGCCGCCGAACTCGCCTACCGCCACGCGTCGCTGGCCCTCGCCGGCGCGGAGAAGTCCGCTGCCGCGCAGAAGCGCGAGCTCGCCGACGCGCGCACACTGCACTCGGCCTGGCAGGCCGCCGAGGCCGTGCTGCGGCACCGCGCCGCCGCCGACCGCTCGACCCGTGTGGCCGACGCGATCCGCGAGGCCGAACGGGACGCCGCTCCCGCGCTCGCCGCCCGCGCCAGGGCCGCCGTCGACCTCGTACGCGCCCTGCACCGGGCCGCCGAGGGCGCCGAGTCGCTCGCCAACGAGGAGGAGGAGCGGTCCGCCGGCCTCCAGGAGATCGGCGAGACGGCGCACGCCGACTCGACGTCCGCCGCCACCGCCGCCCAGCGCGCCCGCAGCGAAGTCGGTCATCTGCGTCAGCGCCTGACCGAGGTCGAGCAGGAGACCGCCGAGGCGGTCCGGGCCGGCTGGCTCGACGACAGCGCCCCCGACGCCGACCCCGCCCGGGCCGCCCTCGCGGCCAGCGACGCGGAGAAGACGGCCGTCGCCGCCTGGGACACCGCCCGTGAGGCCTCGCGGCGCGCCGCGGACCACGCGCGGGAGGCGGCGTCCGCCGAGTCCCGCGCCGAGCTGACGGCGGCCCGCGCGGCCGACGCGGCGACGGCGGCGGAGCGGTCGTACGAAGCGGAACGGCGCACGGCGGAGGCGCTAGCGGAGGAGGAACGGCTCGCCGAGCTGCTCAGCCTGCCGGGCGCCGACAACCGCGGCGGCGTTCCGCAGCCCCGCCGCGACGAGGAGTCCGACGGCCCCGCCGGCTCGTCCGGGGGCGCGCCGCTGACACCTGAAGAGCTCGACCGGTACGCCGACGAGCTCCGCGAACTCCTCGACGAAGGAGTCGCCTCCGCCGAGCGGCAGCTCTTCGAACTACGCACCGCCGCGGCCGACGACGCGCGGATTCTCGGAGCGCTCGGCGACGGCGGGCTGCTGCCGCCCGGCCCGGACGTCCTGGCCGCCGTCGAATACCTGGGCGAGCACGGCATTCCGGCGCTGCCCGGGTGGCGCTACCTCGCGCAGGCCGTCGACCCCGTCGATCACGCGCGCGTGCTGGCCGCCCGTCCCGAACTCGTCGACGGTGTGATCATCACCGACCCGGCCACCCACGCGCGGGCCCGCGAGGCCCTCAGCGACGCTGCGCTGCTGCCGCGCTCGGCGGTGGCCGTCGGTACGGCCGCCGCCCTGCTGGCCCCGACCCCGGCCTCCGACGCGGGAGACGGCGGCGTCTTCCTCGTACCGCCGAACCCGGCCATGCACGACGAGCACGCGGCCGACGAGGAGCGCCAGACACTGCGGGCCCGCGCGGGCCTGCGGGACGAGGAGATCCGTACCCTCGCCGCCCGGCTCGGCAAGGACCGGGAGCTGGCCGCGCGGCTCGCGTCCTGGCGCACCGGCTGCCCGGCCGGGCGGCTCACCGAGCTGGCCACGACGGCCCGGGACGCGCGCGCGTTCGCGGAGGAGGCCGAGGCCGAGCTGGCCGAGGCCCGAACCGTCCGGGCGGAGGCCGACGAGACGGCGGCCGACGCGGCCCATGTGCGTGACGAGCGGCAGGAGGCCGCGCAGAAGGCCCGGCGCGCCGCCGACGCCCTCGCCGGACTCGCCTTCCGGCTCCGCGAGCGCGCCGGATGGCAGGTCAAGGTGCGCGAACTCGCCGACGAGGCAGCGGAGTCGGAGGCCCGGGCCCAGGTGTGCCTGGAGCGCGCCCGCGCCGCCGACGAGGACCGCCGTGCCGCCCAGCGCGCCGCCGACGACGCCCGCCGCACGGCCCGCGCGCTGCGCGCCGAGCGCGCGGAGATCGCGGGTGCCCCCGACGAGGTGACGCAGGACGGGACGGCGGCGCCCAAGGCCCCGCTGCCCGCCCTGCGCGAGGCCTACCGAGCCGCGTCGCAGCTGTACGAGAAGGTCGGCGTCGGCGCCGATCTGCGGGCCGAGCAGGCCCGGGCCGAGAGCGACGAGAGCGCGGCGCTCGCGGAGCTGGACCGGCTCAGCAACAAGGTACGCACGCGCGCCGCGCAGCTCCTGGAGTCGCCGGACGGTTCCGACGGTCCCTCGCGGCAGGCCGCCGTGGCGCGGGCCGACGAGCTGGTGCAGCTCCTGGAGACCCGGATGTCGGCCGCGAGCGAACAGCTCGGGCGGCTGCGCGGCGAGGCGGAGCGGCACGCGCCCCAGGACGGCGAGGCACACACCGAACTGGCCGAGGACCTGGTCCCGCGCGACGCCGAGCACGCGCAGGCCCTGCTGCGCACCGCCACGGCCGAACTCGCCGCCCGCACGGAGGCGTTGAACCAGTCACGCGGGTCGCACGCCGAGTTCCTCGACGCCCACCGGTCCGCCGAGGACGCGGCCGGCGGCTTCGACGAGACGTCCGCCCTGCTCCGGGACCTGATCCGCGAGAATGTCGACGAGGAGCAGGACGAGCCCGAGCCCTACCCCGGCACCCTCGAGGAGGCCCGGAACTCCGCCGCCGAGAGCCGCCGCTCGCTGCGCGGCTGCGCCGCCGAACTGTCCGCGGCGGAGGCAGCCGTCCGCGAGGCGAGCGACATCCTCGTACGGCACGCCAACTCCACGCGCTACGAGCAGGTGCGAACCCCCGCCCGGCAGCAGATCCGCGAACTGCCCGCCTCCTCGCTGCCCGAGCACGCTCAGAAGTGGGCGGACGCGTTCGCGCCCCGGCTGCGGGTGCTGACCGACGAGCTGGAGCAGCTGGAGCGCAACCGGGACTCGATCGTGGACCGGCTGCGCGGGCTCGTGGAGTCCTCCCTCGCCACGCTGCGGTCCGCGCAGCGGCTCTCCAGGCTGCCGGAAGGGCTCGGGGAGTGGTCCGGGCAGGAGTTCCTGCGCATCCGCTTCGAGGAACCCGACCAGGCCAGCCTCACCGAGCGGCTCGGCGAGGTGGTGGACGAGGCCACCCGCGCGGCGGTCAAGAAGAACTCCGACATGCGGCGCGACGGCATGTCGCTGCTCCTGCGCGGAGTCGGCGCCGCGCTCCAGCCCAAGGGCGTGGCTGTGGAGATCCTCAAGCCGGACGCCGTGCTGCGCGCCGAACGGGTCCCCGTCGGGCAGATGGGCGATGTGTTCTCCGGCGGTCAGCTGCTCACCGCGGCCATCGCCCTGTACTGCACGATGGCCGCGCTGCGCAGCAACGACCGCGGCCGTGACAAGCACCGGCACGCCGGCACCCTGTTCCTCGACAACCCCATCGGGCGCGCCAACGCGACGTATCTGCTGGAGCTCCAGCGGGCCGTCTCGGACGCGCTCGGGGTCCAGCTCCTCTACACCACCGGCCTGTTCGACACGACGGCGCTCGCCGAGTTCCCCCTCGTCATCCGGTTGCGCAACGACGCCGACCTGCGCGCCGGGCTGAAGTACATCAGCGTCGAGGAACATCTGCGGCCGGGACTGCCGCGTGAGGCGCCCGACGGGGAGACCGTGCACACCGAGATCACGGCGACGCGGATGTTCAAGCGCCCGGCACCGATCGCTCCGTAGAGACACGGCAGCCGGAACCGCGGGCCGTCCGTGGCCGGCCGCGCCCACGCGGCGGAGCCGCATGTCGCCACAGCCCCGCGCCCCTGGCGGGGCGCTCGTCTACGCGTCCTCCTTCAGCATGTCGGCGCACTTCTCGCCGATCATCATCGTGGTGACGCACGGGTTCACGGAGATCAGATCCGGCATCGCCGAGCCGTCCGCGACCCGCAGACCCTCGACCCCCTTGACCCGCAGCCGTGCGTCGAGCGGGGCCGAGGCGTCGTCGTCCGCGCCCATCTTCACGGTGCAGGACGGGTGGTAGACGGTGTTGTGGGTCTTGTGGATGTAGTCCAGCAGCTCCTCGTCGGACCGGAAGTCCGGCCCAGGGGCCAGCTCCGCGCCCGCCCAGCCGCTGAGCGCGGGCTGCGAGGCGATCCGCCGCGCCAGCTTCAGTCCGTAGGTCATCACCCGCACGTCGTGCTCGTGCGTGAAGTACCGCGGGTCGACCATCGGCTTGTCCCGGTAGTCGCGGGTGCGCAGCCGCACGGTGCCGCGGGACTTCGCGCGCGTGACGTTCGGGGTGAGGCAGAACGCGTTCTCCGACGTGGGGAATCCGTGCCGAGCGGTGTTCATGTCGAACGGCACCGAGCCGTAGTGGAACATCAGGTCGGGCCGGTCCAGGCCCGGTTCGGTGTCGTAGAAGATGCCCGCCTCCCACCACTGGCTGGACGTGGTGGGCATGGCCTGCTTCGCCTCCCACATGATGACGCCCTCGGGGTGGTCCTGGAGGTTCTCGCCGACGCCCACCGCGTCCACGACCACGTCGATCCCGACCTCGCGCAGATGCCCGGCGGGCCCGATGCCCGACAGCATCAGGAGCTTCGGCGTGTCGATGGAACCGCAGGACACGATCACCTCGCGGCGGGCCCGGACGGTCCGGGTGTGGATCAGATCCGGGTCGAGGTACTCGGCGCCGACGCACCTCCGGCCTTCCAGGACCAGCTTCTTCGCCCGCACCCCCGTCCGCACCGAGAGGTTCGGCCGCTTGCCCATGACCGGGTGGAGGTAAGCGACCGACGAGGACTGCCGGATGTTGTTCTCGTCGGAGTTGATCTGGAACCAGTTGGCGCCCCGGACCACCGTCCTGCCGCTGTTGAACGCCGTGGTCGGAATGCCCGCCTGCGCGCACGCCTCCAGCAGGGCGACGCCGCACGGGTCTTCGCCCTTCAGCGTGCGCAGCTTCACCGGGCCGGTGCGGCCGTGGTGGTCACCCGGAGCGTCGTTCGACTCCAGCCGCCGGTAGAGCGGGAAGAGTTCGGCCGAACTCCAGCCCGTACAGCCCGCGGCGGCCCAGTCGTCGAGGTCCTCCGCGGGAGCCCAGAAGGCGATGCAGGAGTTGTGCGAGGAGCAGCCGCCGAGCACCTTGGCGCGGGCGTGCCGCATGAAGCTGTTGCCGGTGGCCTGCGGCTCGACCGGGTAGTCCCAGTCGTAGCCGGATTCCAGCAGGCCCATCCAGCGGTCCAGTCTGAGGATGTCGTCGTCGCCGACGTCGCTCGGTCCGGCCTCCAGGACGCACACGGTGACGGACGGGTCCTCGGAGAGGCGGGCCGCGACCACATTGCCCGCGGTACCGCCGCCGACCACGACATAGTCGAACTCATCGTTGCTCATGAGCTGTTGACCTCCTTCAGTCGGCCGCCGGAGCGGGGTGCGGAGTCGTGGCGGTGGGCTGCAGCCGGTGCTCGTCGAGCACACCGGTGCGGTGGCGCTGGACGAACCAGTAGTAGGCGAAGCCGCCGCCCGCGATGACGGCGACGAACAGCACCGCGCCCCAGCGCAGATACCAGTGGAACGGCGCGGCGGCGTTGTAGACCTCGGCGCGCGGCCAGATCAGGTTGATCGTCATGACCGCGCCCCAGACGACGGCGAGGACATTGACGAGCAGGCCCCAGCGGCCCAGCGAGAACTTGCCCTCGCCCGCGGGCTGCCACGTGCCGCGCAGCCGGGCCACCAGCATCGGAGCGGTCACCCCGAGGTAGGCGAGATAGATCATGATGATGCCGATGCTGGTGACCACGGTGAAGATCTGCGGCTGGCGGATGTTCACGACGAGGATCGCCACGGCCAGGATTCCGATGATCACCGCGGGCAGGACCGGCGTCTTGAAGCGCGGGCTGACCCGGGCCATCAGCGCGGACGCGGGCAGGTTGTTGTCCCGGGACATCGCGAAGGCCAGCCGGATCGCCGCCGTGTGGACCGCGAGCGCGCACACCGTGACCGCGATCAGCACGCACCACAGCATCGCCTTGCCCGCCGTCGGGCCGAGCACGTCGAGGACGATGTACTGCAGGCCGTCCGTGGACAGCTTCTCCCCCTTCAGGCTGGAGACGCTCATCAGCGCGAGCAGCAGCACCAGGCCGCCCAGGACGAACGAGGCGACGATCGCGCGGATGATGGCCCGCGGGGCGTTGCGGGAGGGGTTCAGGGACTCCTCACCGAGTGAGGCCGCCGTGTCGAAGCCGTACATCACGTACGCCGAGGCGAGCGAGGCCACCAGGAACGCGCCGAGGTAGCCGCTCGAGTGCCCGGCGCCCGTACCCGCCGTCTCCGTGACCACCTGCGGTCCCCGGGTGATGTGGACGGCGAACAGCACGATGAGGACGACGGTGGCGATCAGCTCGATGAAGACGCCCGCGCTGTTGATGGTGGCCATCAGCTTCACGCCGAAGGCGTTCACCAGGGTCGTGAAGAGGATGAGCACCGTGGCCAGGACGACCGCGTTGGTCGCGACGTCGTACTTCCCTGTCCCGTCCCCGACGAACTGGAACACGTCGGAGATCTGCGGGAGCGTCAGCTGATAGGCGAGCGCCACCGCCGAGATCGTCACGATGGACGCGATCAGCATCATCCAGCCGGCCAGCCAGCCGAGATGCGGATTGCCTATCTTCTTCGACCAGTTGTAGACGGAGCCCGCGACGGGATAGCGCGCGGCCAGCTCCGCGAAACAGAGCGCGACCATGAACTGCCCGGCGAAGACCATCGGCCAGGACCACCAGTAGGCGGGACCGCCGCTGGCGAAGCCGAAGTAGAAGAGCTGGAAGGTGCCGGTGAGGATGGAGATGTAGCTGATGCCGGCGGCGAAGGTGTGGAAGTTGCCGAGGGTGCGCTTGAGTTCGGGTTTGTAGCCGAACTCGGCGAGCTCGGCGTCGTCGTGGTGCTGTGGGCCGGACGGTTGCTCGGTGGTCGTCATGAGCGGACTCCAGGTGGGCCTGGGGGCGGGGTGGGGGAGGGGCTCGTGCGGGTGCCGGGTTCCATGAGGGGGTGGTACGCGGGCGTCATGTCCGCGTTGGTGCGCCGGGGCGGCGGGGTGAGCCGCCCCGGACGATCCGGATCAGGCGAACCAGCCCTGCGGGGACGGGTCGGTGTTGCGCCAGATGTGTTTGGCCTCGCGGTACTCGGCCAGTCCCGACGGCCCGAGTTCACGCCCGAAGCCGGACTGTTTGAAGCCTCCCCACTCGGCCTGCGGGACGTAGGGGTGGTAGTCGTTGATCCACACCGTGCCGATCCGCAGACGGGCCGCGACGCGTTGCGCCTTGGCCTCGTCGGTGCTGAAGACGGCGCCCGCCAGCCCGTAGATCGTGTCGTTGGCGAGGCGCACCGCCTCCGCCTCGCCGCTGAAGCGCTCCACGGTGAGCACGGGCCCGAACGACTCGTCCTGGACCACGGACATGTCGCCGCTGCACTCGTCGAGGACGGTCGGCGGATAGTAGAAGCCCGCGTCGAAGCCGGGCCCTGTCGGACGGGTGCCACCGCAGCGCAGCACCGCCCCTTCCGCCAGGCCCTTGGCGACGTACGCCTCGACCTTGGCGCGGTGCGCCGCGGAGATCAGCGGTCCGGTCTGTGCCCGCTCGTCGAACGGCCCGCCCAGTCTGATCTCCGACGCCCGCCGTACGACCTCGTCGACGAACCGGTCGTGCAGCGTGTCCTCGACCAGCAGGCGCGCGCCCGCCGAGCAGACCTGCCCGGAATGCAGGAAGACCGCGGTCAGCGCCATGTCGACGGCCGTCTCGAAATCGGCGTCGGCGAAGACGATGTTGGGGTTCTTGCCGCCGAGTTCGAGGGCGACCTTCTTCACCGTCCCGGCCGCGGCGGCCATCAGCCGGCGCCCGGTCGCCAGGCCCCCGGTGAAGGAGACCAGGTCCACGTCCGGATGGTCGGCGAGCGGCGCACCCGCCTCGGGGCCCGCGCCCAGTACCAGGTTGGCGACGCCCGGCGGCACTCCCGCCTCTTCCAGGAGCCGCATCAGATGGATCGCCGTGTGCGGAGTCAGCTCGCTCGGCTTGAGGACGAACGTGTTGCCCGCGGCCAGCGCCGGCGCCACCTTCCAGGCCGTCTGCAGGAGCGGGTAGTTCCACGGGGTGATCAGCCCGCAGACCCCGACGGGTTCGTACACGACGCGGCTGTCGACGCTCTCCGTGCCCGTCTCGACGACCCGGCCGGTCTCGGCGGCGGCCAGCCGGCCGAAGTAGCGGAAGCAGTTCGCGATGTCGTCGATGTCGTACTCGCTCTCGACGAGCCGCTTGCCGGTGTCGAGCGACTCTGCGCGGGCGAGGGCGTGCTTGTCGCGGACGAGGAGATCGGCGACACGCAGCAGCAGGTCACCGCGGTCGGCCGACGGGACCGAGGGCCAGGGGCCCTCGTCGAAGGCGCGGCGGGCGGCGGCGATCGCCTCCACCGTGTCCTTGCCGCCGGCCTCGTCGACGACTCCGACCAGCGAGCCGTCGGCGGGGCAGCGGATCTCCCGGGTCCGCGCGTCGAGCGCGCCCCGCCACGATCCGTCGATGTACAGGTCAGGCACGTGGGCCTCCCAGTCGCTCGATCAACCACGCATGGAAGACCCCGATGTGATGCTCTGTCGGAACCAGCACACCACCGTTGCGATACGCCCGTGACGCCATCGCCGGCTGTGTCCTTTCACAGGCTTCGAAGTCCTGTTCGTTCACCCGGTGGAAAAGCTCCACCGACTTGGACACGTCGGCGCCCGACTCGACGACCTCCGGGGCGTAGAGCCAGTCGCACTCGACGACCGTGCGGTCCTCGGCGAGCGGGAACATGCGGTGCAGGATGACATGGTCCGGGACCAGATTGACGAAGACCGTCGGTTTCACCGTGATCGCGTAGTAGCGGCGGTCCTGGTCGTCCGCGACCTCGGGCAGCTTGGCGAAGCCCTCGCTGCCGTCGACCGTGAAGCCCTTGATCTCCTCCCCGAACTCGGCTCCGTGACCCACGTAGTACTGAGCCGCGAACCCCTCCGCGAACTCCGGCAGCACCTCGGTGAGTTCGGGGTGGATCGTGGCGCAGTGGTAGCACTCCATGAAGTTCTCGACGATCAGCTTCCAGTTCGCCCGTACGTCGTAGGTGACGCGCCGGCCGAGCGCGAGGCTCTCGGCGCCGTAGTGCTCGATCGCCGCCGCGGTGCCGAGCCGCTCCACGGCCGCGCCGGTCACGGTCTCCTCGAAGGGGGGCGGCTCGTCGGCCAGGCACACCCAGGCGTAGCCGAGCCACTCGCGCAGGGCGACCTTGACCAGGCCGTACTCCACGCGGTCGACGTCCGGCATCTTCACCAGGTTCGGTGCCGCGACCAGTTTGCCGTCGAGGTCGTACGTCCAGGCGTGGTACGGGCATTGGAGGTTGCGTCGTACCTCGCCCGACTCCTCGGTGCACAACCGGGCACCCCGGTGCCGGCAGATGTTGAGGAAAGCGCGCAGATCACCCGTCCGGGAGCGCGTGATCAGGACGCTCTCCCGGCCGACCTGCACGGTGCGGAAGGCTCCGGGCCGCGCGAGATCCGCGGAGCGCACCGCGCAGAACCACATCGACTCGAAGAGCCGCTCCTGCTCCTGCCGGAAGATCTCCGGGTCGGTGTAGTAGTGCCCGGGGAGCGTGGCGATCAGGCTGGGGGACAGCGGGGACGGGGAGGCGGGGATCGTCGTCACGTGCGTACTCCTCAGGCGGGCGCGGCGGCGAGGCGGTGTGGGTCGAAGAGGCCGATGGGGTGCTCGGTGGAGCCGTCCAGGGCGAGGTCGGCGAGGATCTCACCGACGACCGGTACGAATTTGAAGCCGTGTCCGGAGAACCCGCAGGCCACGGTGACGGACTCCGGGTGCGCGGGATGACGGGCGATGACGAAGTGCTCGTCGGGCGTGTTGGAGTACATGCAGGTGGCGGCCTTGAGGAAGGCGCCGGGCAGATCGGGGATGCAGCGGGACATGTGGTCCGCCATGGCCCGGATCTCGTCCTGGTGCACGGTCCGGTCGATGTCCTCCGGGGTGCACTCGACGCCCTTGCGGAAGAAGGCGACCTTCGCGCCCCGCTCGGGTCCGTCGATGGAGGGGAAACCGTAGACCTGGACTCCGGCCGCGTCCTCCCAGATGTAGATCGGATGCCTCTCGGGCAGGAACGGCCCGACCCCGCCCGTCGGCTGGAACCAGTGCATGACCTGCCGCTCGATCCGGAAGGGCACCCCCAGATCGGTGAGCAGCTGCGGCGCCCAGGCGCCCGGGCAGATCACCAGCTGACCGGCGGTGTAGGTGTTCTCGGCCGTGTGCACCCGCACGCCGTCCCGGTACGGCTCCCAGCGGGTCATCGGCTCGTCGAAGTGCAGGTCGGCGCCCTGCCGGGTGGCGAGCTGGAGGTGTGCGGCGACGGTGTTCTCGGGGCGGAGCAGTCCCGCCCGTGCCTCGAACAGCGCGACCTCGTCGTCCTGCGGATTCAAGGTCGGGAAGCTGCGCCGGATCTCCGCCGCGTCCAGCATCTCGTGGGGCAGGTCCCACCGCTGCGCCGAGAGCAGTGAACCGGAGACGGTCCGTGAGTCCGGGCGCCCGACCATCACGCCGCCGCACAGGGTGGCGATGTCACGGCCCGTCGCCCGCTCCAGCTCGTCGTACAGCTCGTAGGCGCGCAGCAGCAGCGGGACGTACGCCGGGTCCTCGAAGTAGGACTGCCGGGTGATGCGCGAGCCGCCGTGGCTGGAGCCGCGGTTGTGCACCGGGCCGAACTTCTCCAGCCCGAGTACACGGGCGCCGCGTGCGGACAGGTGGTGCGCGGCGGCGCTGCCCATGCCGCCGAGACCGATCACGATCACGTCATATGTGGGGGACACAGCGCCTCCTGATGCCTTTTCGTCCGGCTCTTGACTCTTGATCGGATTCAGCGGCGGATTCGGTTCATCTTCGGATCGAAGAGTGGTTCCTCGGAGACGGTCGCGGGGATCTTCTCGCCGAAGTAGCCGATGTGCACGCCTGTGCCGGTGGCGAGCGCCGGCAGCCAGGCGTAGGCGACGCAGCGGCCGAGTGTGTAGCCGTACGAGGCGCTGGTGACGTAGCCCGCGGGGGCGCCGTCGACGTGGACGGGCTCCTTGCCGAGGACGACGGCGGAGGGGTCGTCGAGGAGGAGCGGGGTGAGCCTGCGCGTGGGCTCCTGTGCCGCGCGGCCCTGCAGGGCTTCCTGGCCGACGAAGCCGTCCTTGTCCATGCGGACGGCGAAGCCGACGCCCGCCTCGTACGGATCGTGCTCGTCGGTCATGTCGGTGCCCCAGGCCCGATATCCCTTCTCCAGGCGGAGCGAGTTGAAGGCCGAACGGCCGGCCGCGATCAGGCCGTGCCGGCGGCCCGCCTCCCAGAGCGTGTCCCAGAGTCCGAGTCCCAGGTCGGCCGTGGTGTACAGCTCCCAGCCGAGCTCCCCGACGTAGCTCAACCGCATGGCGGTGACGGGGACATGCCCGAGGTACGTCTCCTTCGCGCGGAAGTAGCCGAAGCCCTCGTGCGAGAAGTCGTCGCGGGTCAGCGGCTGGACGAGGTCCCGGGCGAGCGGACCCCACACGCCGATGCAGCAGGTGCCGGAGGTGATGTCCCTGAGGTGCACGTCCTGCGGTGCGTGCCGCAGGAGCCAGTCCAGGTCGGCGGGGGAGTTGGCGCCGACCTGGAAGCGGTCGGGGGCCAGCCGGGCGACGGTGAGGTCGGAACGTACTCCGCCGGTCTCGTCGAGGAGCAGCGTGTAGGTGACCGCGCCGGGCTTCTTGCGGAGGTTGTTGGTGGTCATGCGCTGGAGGAAGGCGAGGGCGCCGGGGCCCGTGACTTCGAGACGGCGCAGCGGGGTCATGTCGTACAGGGCGACCTTCTCGCGGGTCGCCCGCGCCTCGGCCGCGGCGATGGGGGACCAGTAGCGGGCCGACCAGGCGTCGCGTTCGGGCAGGGGACCGAGCGCGTCGACGAGAGGGGCGTTCGCCTCGTACCAGTGCGGCCGCTCCCAGCCGCCGCCCTCCAGGAAGCGCGCGCCGAGTTGCTGCTGGCGGGCGTGGAAGGGGCTGACGCGCAGGGGGCGCGGTGTCTCCATCGGCTGGAGGGGGTGCAGGATGTCGTAGACCTCGACGAACTGCTGCGAGCCGCGCTCACGGACGTACGAGGGTGAACGCTGCGCGTCCTCGAAGCGGGTGAGGTCGCATTCGTGCAGGTCGATGGAGGCCCGCCCGTCGACCATCCACTCGGCGACCGCCTTCGCCACACCGGCGGAGTGGGTGACCCAGACCGCCTCGGCCAGCCAGAAGCCGCGGAGCTGCCGGGACTCCCCGAGCACCGGCATGCCGTCCGGGGTGAAGGAGAAGACGCCGTTGAAGCCCTCCTCGATCTCCGTGTCGCGCAGAGCGGGCAGCAGTCGGCGGCAGTCGTCCCAGCTCGGCGCCCAGTCCGCCTCGGTGAACGGATACGACGACGGCATCTGCATGTCGTTCGCGCGTGCCTCGTCGTAGGTGAGGATCCCGAACGGGTCGACCGGCAGCGGCCGGTGGGCGTAGCTGCCGATGCCGATGCGGTCGTGGTGCTCGCGGAAGTAGAGGTCGCGGTCCTGGAAGCGGAGGATGGGCTTCGACGCTTCGGACGCCGCTCCGGCGAGTTCGGGGAGCGGCTGTGTCCTCGCGTATTGATGGGCGAGCGGTTGCAGAGGTACGTCGACTCCGGCCATGCGCCCGATGACGGGACCCCAGAAGCCGGCGGCGGAGACCACGTGATCGGCGGGGAACGTGCCCCGGTCGGTGACGACGCCGGTGACCCTGCCGTCCGCCTTCTCGATGCCGGTGACCGTGTGACGGTCGAGGAAACGGGCGCCTCGTTCGGTCGCGCGCTCCATCTGGGCCCGGGCCGCGAGCAGGGCGCGGGCCAGGCCGTCGTCCGGGGTGTGGAAGCCGCCGAGGACGGCCGAACGGTCGAGGAGCGGCCAGAGTTCCTTGCACCGGTCGGTGCTGACGATCTCGCCGCGGACCCCCCAGGAGGCCGCGTAGCCGGCCTTGCGGTGCAGGTCGGCGAGGCGCTCCGGGGTGGTCGCGAGCTCCAGCCCGCCGACCTGGTCGAAGCAGGAGACGCCGTCCACTGCGAGGGAGGAGAACTTCTCGACCGTGTAGCGGGCGAACGCGGTCAGCGTCTTGGAGGGACTCGTCTGGAAGACCAGGCCCGGTGCGTGCGAGGTGGAGCCGCCCGGGGCGGGCAGCGGACCCTGTTCGAGGACGGTGACGTCGGTCCAGCCGCGGGCGGTCAGCTCGTCGGCGAGGGAACAGCCGACGATGCCGGCGCCGATGACGACGACGCGGGGACGGGTTGCGGGTGTGCTGGACATGCCCCTCCTTGCCGGGGTGGGGAAGTGAACGCGCTCAGGTGGCCGGGACGCCGGGCCGCCGGGCGGCGACCGTGTTGTCCGAGCGGTGTCCGCCGGGGACGACCGTGTTGCCGGGGAGAAGGAGCCGGTCGCGGACTGAGGACTCGTCGGCCGGCCGGTCCGTGTGCGAACGGCCGGTCGTGCTGAACGTGCCGGATGCGGCGACGCGTTCGGCTCGCACGGAGCCCGGGATGCTCACAGGACCACCACCGACCGGAGCACCTCGCCCCGGCGCATCTTCGCGAACGCCTCCTCGACCTGATCGAGGGAGATCGTCTCGCTGACGAAGGCGTTGAGGTCCAGCAGCCCGTAGAGATACTGGTCGATGAGGAAGGGGAAGTCGCGGCTCGGCAGACAGTCGCCGTACCAGGAGGACTTCAGGGCGCCGCCGCGCGAGAACAGGTCGATCAGCGGGAGGTCGATCCTCATCTCGGGGTCGGGCACGCCGACCTGGACGAGCACCCCCGCGTGGTCGCGCATGTAGAAGGCCTGCTTGTACGTCTCCGGTCGGCCCACCGCGTCGATGGCGATGTCGACTCCGAAGCCGTCGGTCAGCGCGCGGACGGCCTCGACCGGGTCCGTCCCCCGCGAGTTGACGGTGTGCGTGGCGCCGAACCGCTCCGCCACGTCGAGCTTCTTGTCGTCGATGTCGACGGCGATGACCTTCATCGCGCCGTTCAGACAGGCGCCCGCGATCGCCGCGTTGCCCACGCCGCCGCAGCCGATGACGGCGACGGTGTCGCCGCGCCCGACGTTGCCGGTGTTGACCGCGGCGCCGTATCCGGCCATCACGCCGCAGCCGATCAGCCCCGCGGCCTCCGGCCGCGCCGCCGGGTCGATCTTCACCGCCTGCCCGGCCGCGACCAGGGTCTTCTCGGCGAAGGCGCCGATACCGAGGGCGCTGGTGAGGGGGGTGCCGTCGAGGAGGGTCATCGGCTGTGTGGCGTTGCGCGAGTCGAAGCAGTACCAGGGTCGGCCGCGGCGACAGGAGCGGCAGGTGCCGCAGGGGGCGCGCCAGGCGAGGACCACGTAGTCGCCGGGGACCAGGTCGGTGACGCCGTCGCCGATCGCCTCGACGGTGCCGGCCGCCTCATGGCCCAGCAGGAAGGGGAATTCGTCGTTGATCGCGCCTTCCCGGTAGTGCAGATCCGTGTGGCAGACCCCGCAGGCCTGGACGTCGACAAGCACCTCGCCGGGGCCCGGGTCGGGAACGAGGATCGTCTGCACCTCGACGGGTGCGCCCTTCTTGACGGCGACTACGGCACGGACCTCGTGGGGCACGACAAGCTCCTCTGCTGTTGCGCAATGCACGATGGGTTGCGTGATGAGGAACATATTGAGAACGCCGCCACGCGGCCGTCAAGGGGTGGGAGTTAACCCTTGGCAAAAGGAACGGGAGGCCCGAAACGTGGCCGACACACGACGGCGCGGGGCCGGTGGAACCCTGGCCCCGCGCCGTGGAGCGGGTGTGCGCCCGAGGGGGCGCCGATGCCGGCGACGAAGTGCCGTCTCAGAAGCCGTAGCCCATCCGGCGGGACAAGTCGGCCCCCGCCGCCACCGTCCGCTTGCACAGCTCCGGCATACGGTCCGCGTTCAGCCGGTACACCGGTCCCGACACGCTGATCGCGGCGATCACCTTGCCGTCGTGCGCCCGCACCGGAGCGGCCACGGCGGCGAGCCCCAGCTCCAACTCCTCGAGGGTGATGCCGTACCCCTGCTCGATCACGGCCTCCAGCTCGCCGCGCAGCGTGGACGGCCCGGTGATCGTGCGCTCCGTGAAGCGCGGCAGAGGGCGTGCCAGCAAACCCTCCCGCAAGGTGGGCGGCATGTGCGCGAGCAGCACCTTCCCGCTGGAGGTGGCATGCAGCGGAGTGCGTCTGCCCAGCCAGTTCTGCGCCGTGACCGACGCCGTGCCGCGGGCCTGCATGATGTTGACCGCGGCGTCGTCGTCCAGGACCGCGATGTTGACGGTCTCGCCCAGCTCGTCGGCGAGTTCGCGGCAGACCGGGACACCCTCCTGGGAGATGTCGAGACGCACTGCCGCCGCCCCCGCGAGGCGCAGCAGGGCCGCTCCCAGGTAGTACTTGCCGCGGTCCTTGGCCTGCGCGACCAGGCCGCGGTTCTCCAGGACGCCGAGCAGCCGGAACGCGGTGGACTTGTGCACGTCCAGTTCCTCGGCGATCTCGGTGACGCCCGCCTCGCCGAGCCGGGCGAGGATCTCCAGCACGCTGACGGCGCGGTCCACCGACTGGACGGCGCTGCCCGTGCCTCTGCCGCTCTGCTTCTCGAGGGTCTCCTCGGTGCGTTCAGCCTGCTTCTGCGTGCGGGTCATAGGTCAACTCTCACCACCTGACGGCCGTGTTCGGGCCGCATCTGCGGGAAGCCCTTGACGTGACGGGATCCCCGCGCGGATTCTGTTGCGCATAGCGCTCCCTCGTGCGCCATGCGAAACATCATGTTACCGAAGCGTCCGGAACCCGGAAGGTTCCCGACGACCTGGACCTGAGAGGTCGCGGACGAGACGTCCGGACCGAGAGGGGGGCCCATGATTCCCGTCTGCCGCCTTGAAGACCTCCCCGAGGGCGAATCCGTCCGTGTGGAGACCACGCCACCGGTCGCCGTGTTCAACGCCGACGGTGAGCTGTACGCCATCGACGACACCTGCACCCACCAGGACGCCTCCCTCTCGGAGGGCTGGCTGGAGGGCTGCCTGGTCGAATGCCCGCTGCACGCCGCCTCATTCGATCTCCGCACCGGCTGGCCGACGTGCCTGCCCGCCCGCCGCCCCGTCCGCACCCACCGCGTCACCGTCGAGGACGGAATCATCCACGTCCACCTCGCCGCGGAGGAGGGCACCGCCGCATGAACGCCGTGACCCTCGCTCCTGGACACCGCGTGACGGCCCTCGCCGCCGAAGGGCGGGCCGTATGAGGACCGTGACCGTCGTCGGCGCCTCCCTCTCCGGTCTGTACGCGGCCCGAGAACTGCGCTCCCAGGGATTCGACGGACGACTGGTGATCGTCGGTGACGAACCCCACCGCCCGTACGACCGGCCTCCCCTCTCCAAGGACTTCCTCACCGGTCGCGCCGACGAGGAGCAACTCGCTCTCACCGACACCGAGGAGAGCGCGGAACTCGACGTCGAATGGCTCCTCGGCGTACCCGCCCGCGGTCTCGACGCCCGTAGCCGCACCGTCCTCCTGGACGACGGCCGTACCGTCTCCACGGACGGAGTGGTCATCGCCACAGGCGCCTCCGCCCGCCGCCTACCCGGTGACGACCTCGTCGGCGTGCACACCCTGCGCACCCTCGACGACGCCCGCGCCCTGCGCGCGCAACTCACCGCGGGACAGCGCCGTGTCGTCGTCATCGGCGGCGGATTCATCGGCGCGGAGACCGCGTCCTCGTGCGCCGCCCTCGGCCACGACGTCACCGTCGTGGAGGCCGCCCGCCTGCCCCTCCTTCCTCAACTCGGCCCGGACATGGCCGCCGTGTGCGCCGCACTGCACCGGCGCGCAGGCACCGGCCTCGTCACCGGAACCGGCGTCGCCGGGATCCGGGGGAGTGGTGGCGCGTCGCCCGGCGCGGTCACCGGCGTGGAACTGTCCGACGGTCGCTTCCTGCCCGCCGATGTCGTGATAGTGGGGATCGGCGCCGCCCCGAACACCGGCTGGCTCGCGGGCTCGACGCTCGCCCTGAACGACGGTGTGCTGTGCGACGACGGCTGTGCGACCGCACTCGCGCAGGTGGTCGCGGTCGGTGACGTCGCCCGGGTCGGCGGCACCCGCGCCGAACACTGGACCTCCGCCACCGAGCAACCCCGCGTCGCTGTGGGCAACTTGCTCGCCGGACGTACCGTGACGACCTTTCGGTCCCTGCCCTACTTCTGGTCCGACCAGTACGGTGCGCGGATCCAGTTCGCGGGGCGGCGGCGGGAGTCGGACACGGTCCGGATCGTCGAGGGAGCCCACGACGAGGGAGGACCGGCCGAGGGCGGCTTCCTCGCCCTCTACGAGCGCGCCGGCCGCACGACGGCGGTGCTCGGTGTCGACCGTCCCCGCCCCTTCATGCGCGTCCGTCGTGAACTGGCGTGCAGCCATGACCCGGTGGAGCCGGCGGCACGGTGAGGATGCGACCTGGGATCCCGCCGATGTGGCGGCCGAGGGGAGGGGCGGAGGTTCGTTCCGCTCCTCCCCGGGTCGACCGGCTGCGCGAGCAGCGATCCGCCTCACGTTCCGTCGCGACGTGCTGCTCCGCGCACCCGGGTCGAGGCGGACACGGCTGCCGCTCGGCTACGAGTGCGACAACTGCCCGGCCCCGCCCCGCCTGCGTATCCGCTCCTGGGCCCGCGCCGCGATCCGCCCCTGACGCCGGGCCTTGCGGCGCTCGCGCCGCAGTGCCCGCGCGGTACTGCTCGGTACCGACACCACGCCGTTCCGCTGGTTCCACACCTGCCGTGTCACCCAGACGTCCAGGGCGCCCCATGTGGCCACGACCGTGCTGGCCACGCTGCTCAGGACCATCGGGAAGGCCAGCCAGGACCCCGCCATCGTGCAGAGGAAGGCCACCACGGCCTGTGTCAGCGTCACCGCGATGATGAGGACCGCGCGCACGGCCGACGTGCGCACCGGATCGGGCAACCGGCGCCTGCGCGCGGGCTCCTCGATCCACAGAGGCCGGTAATACGCCTGCTCGTCGTTGCCCTCGTTGCCTTCCGTGGCAGCGCCCTGCTCATCGGCTCGGCCGCGTATGTCCGTGGCGATGTCCCCGACGTCCGCCGCATCGCGCCCGCCCGTCGCGGCTCGCCGCCTGTCGGGCTGACCCTGCTCAGTCGCCGGAATGTCGTGATCCTGCGCCTGAGTGGCCAGTTGTACCGCCTCGCGTGTCGCACCCCTTGTCCCGGGTGCCCCGCTCCGCTCCGCCGTGCCCATCAACTTGTCACTCCCCACCGCCCAGCAACCCTCTCGCACGGGTGTCTCGCGACTCCCGCTCCCCAGTGGCTGCCCGGCTTGCGCTCTTTTACGCCGCCTGAGCGCGGCATGCGACGCCTGTGGCCGATTCCGCCCTCAATTCCCGTACAGAAAGACGAACGACCTGCCCCGAAGATTCCCGACGAGGGAAGAATTTCGGCCAACTGACGAAGTTCCCCACTCCGATGTGATCCGGCCCCAAGTGCCGGATTCGGGGAGGCAATCTCCCCCAATGAACGGACAACTCCCCATGTCCCGTTCCCCGTCGAGCGGCCCCGCGACTGGACGGGTCTTCGAGTTACCTATGAGTCAGTAGTAGGCTCACGCCGTTTGTTGACGCACATGTGTACCCCCGGCCGGAGGGGGTCGAGCTGGGGGAGGCCATGCGCTTTCGCGGGAAGTCCATCCGCCGGAAGATTGTGGCGCTGCTCCTCGTGCCTCTCGTGTCCTTGACCGCGATCTGGGCTTTCGCGACCGTGCTCACGGGGCGCGAGGCCAGCCACCTCTTCAGCGTGTCCGACATCGTCGAGAAGATCGCCTATCCGACCGAGGACACCGTCAGGGTCCTCCAGCGGGAACGCCGCCAGACGCTCGTCTATCTGGCCGATCCCCGCGCCTCCGACGGACTCGCGGCCCTCAGACGCAGCCGCAGTGCCACGGACCGGATCGTGGCGAAGGTCCGCAGGAACGCCAAGGACAAGGAAGTGCGCAAGGAGCTGAGCGGAGGCACCTCGGGACGCCTCACCTCCCTCCTCGACGCGATCGACGGGATCGACTCGCTGCGCGCCGGTGTCGAGGAGGGCACCGTCGACCGGGCCGGGGCCCTCGGCCTCTACAACCGTCTGATCGACCCCTGCTACGTCCTGCTGGCCAACCTGCACGTGGTCGACGACGTGGAGCTGGACAAGCAGGGCCGTGCTCTCGTCAATGTGTCCCGCGCCCGCGAACTGCTCTCCCGCGAGGACGCCCTGCTCGGCTCCGCACTGGTAGCCGGCCACATCACGCGCGACGAACTCCGTGACATCTCCGACCTCGTGGCCCAGCGCGCCCTCCTGTACGACGTCAGCCTGCCGCTGCTGCCCGCCTCGGAACGCGAACGCTTCGAGCGTTACCGGAAGAACGCCGCCATGGTGTCCCTCCACGTGGCGGAGCAGTCTGTCGCCGATTCCACCACCGGCTCGCCGCGCGGCGTCACCGCGAAGAGCTGGGACGCGGCGGCCGGGCCCGTGCTCGAAGAACTCGGCACACTCGAGGACCGGGCGGGCGACCACTACCAGGACAGGGTCAGGCCCGTGGCCATGGCCGTCATCCTCAAGGCGGTCGTCGCGGGAGTGATCGGTCTGATCGCCCTTCTGATCTCGCTCGTCATGTCCGTGCGCATCGGCCGGAGCCTCATCCGTGACCTGCGCCGGCTGCGCCTGGAGGCCCACGAGGCGTCCGGTGTACGGCTGCCCAGCGTCATGCGCCGTCTCTCAGCCGGCGAGCGGGTCGACGTCGAGACCGAAGTGCCCCGCCTGGAGTACGACAGGAACGAGATAGGCGAGGTCGGCCAGGCACTCAACACCCTTCAGCGCGCCGCCGTCGAGGCCGCAGTCAAGCAGTCGGAACTGCGCGAGGGCGTCTCCGAGGTCTTCGTCAATCTCGCGCGCCGCAGCCAGGTACTGCTCCACAAGCAGCTCACCCTGCTCGACACCATGGAGCGCAGGACCGAGGACACCGACGAACTGGCAGACCTGTTCCGCCTCGACCACCTGACCACCCGTATGCGCCGCCACGCCGAGGGCCTGGTCATCCTGTCCGGCGCCGCGCCGTCCCGGCAGTGGCGCAAGCCGGTCCAGCTCATGGACATCGTCCGCGCCGCTGTCGCCGAGGTCGAGGACTACGAGCGCATCGAGGTACGCCGACTGCCGCGGGTAGCCGTCACCGGTCCCGCCGTCGCCGACGTCACGCATCTCGTGGCCGAACTCCTCGAGAACGCCACGGTGTTCTCGCCCCCGCACACGGCCGTTCACGTGGTCGGCGAGCGCGTCGCCAACGGCTTCACCCTGGAGATCCACGACCGCGGCCTCGGTATGGCGGCCGAGGCGCTGCTCGACGCCAACCTGCGGCTCGCCGAGACTCCCGAGTTCGAACTCTCCGACACCGACCGGCTCGGTCTCTTCGTGGTCAGCCGGCTCGCCCAGCGGCAGAACGTCCGCGTCTCGCTCCAGCCGTCCCCGTACGGCGGCACCACCGCGGTCGTCTTCATGCCGGACGCCCTGCTCACCGACGACGTGCCGGACACCAACGGCATCGGATTCCGCCTCGACCGCACCCTGCCGGCGAAGGGGGCCGAGACGGAGGAGAGCCGCAAGGCGGCACTCACCCAGGCGCCGGTGCGTCTGCCGGGACTGCCCGTGTCGATCCTGGACGGTCCCGTAGAGCTGGACGCGCCCGTCGACCTGGACACGCTCACCGGATTCCCCGGTGCTCTAGGCGACGACGACAGCGAACGCGGAGGGCTGTTCCGCCCGCGGCGCTCCATCGCCGGCGTCCCCGCGGGGCAGTACCAGCAGGCTGATGACAGCGGCGACGAGCCCGCTCGCACCAGGGACGACGATCGCCCGGGTACCACTCCCGTCCCGCTGCCGCGACGCCGGACACCGAAGCTCGTCAGCTCGCACGGCCGTCCCGTCGGCCAGGCCAGGTCGCGGCGCGACCAGGGGGACGGCGACCCGGCGCAGGACCTCGAATCGGCGCAGAACCTGGAGCCCGTGCAGAGCCTCGGCATCCCCTCGGACCCGGAGCCGATGACGAGCGCGGACCGCCTGGAACACCGTGCGGCGGAACTCGAAGGCATGAAGCCACTGCCCCAGCGGCGCGGCGAGCGATCCGCGACGTCGGCCCGGCACGGCGGCGAGCGTCCCGGTGTCCCCGGTCCGCGCGGACCTTCCGGTACCCCCGAGAGGTCCGGCCTCCGTGAGGCACCCGAACTCCGCCCGGCGCCCGGCCTCCGTGAGGCCCCCGGTCGTCCGGACGCCCCGGGCCTCCACGACGCCCCGGCACTGCCCCGCCGTTCCCGCGACACCGCTGCGGCGAGCCGGGACGACACCACCTCGCACCGTGACACCACGACGGGCCAGGCAGAATCGGGTACGACCCCGCTGCCACGGCGCGTCCGGCAGGCCAGTCTTGCCCCGCAGTTGAAGGACGGACCGGCACGGCTCGCCGAGCGCGACAAGGCCCGCGACGGCACAGGGGCGGACCCCGCAGAGCGGGACGCCGACGAAGTACGCAGCCGGATGGCCTCGCTCCAGCGGGGCTGGCAGCGCGGCCGCGACGAGAACGCCGTGGGCGACCAGGCCCAGGACGGCTCAGCACGACGAACGACAAAGGGGGACGGTCGATGACCGCACCGAAGGCCGCAGAGCCCACCGCGACCAGCAACGTGTCCGGCGAGCTGAACTGGCTGCTCGACGAACTGGTGGACCGCGTAGCCAGCATCCACAAGGCGATCGTGCTCTCCGGCGACGGCCTTCCCACCGGGGCCTCGAAGGACCTCAGCCGGGAGGACAGCGAGCACCTGGCCGCCGTCGCTTCCGGTTTCCACAGCCTCGCCAAGGGCGTCGGCCGGCACTTCGAGGCGGGCAGCGTCCGGCAGACCGTCGTCGAACTCGACGAGGCCTTCCTGTTCGTCACGGCCGCCGGTGACGGCAGCTGCCTCGCCGTGCTGTCGGACGCAGACTCGGACGTGGGCCAGGTCGCGTACGAGATGACGCTCCTCGTCAAGCGGGTCGGCGTACATCTGGCCGCCAGTCCGCGCACCGATCTGCCTGCGGGCGGGTAGTGGGATGACATGAGCGGAGACGGTCAGGGAACACGCCACTGGTTCGACGACGAGGCCGGACCGGTGGTCCGTCCGTACGCCATGACACGCGGCCGCACCACCAGCGCGGCCCAGCACCGCCTCGATCTGATCGCGGTAGTGGTCACGGAACAGCACGCCGAGGACCCCGAGGCCGACCACACGCTGTCCCCGGAACACGTGGACATCGTCGAACTCTGCCGTGACGCTCCCCAGTCGGTCGCCGAACTCGCGGCGGAGCTCGATCTGCCCATCGGAGTGGTGCGGGTCCTCATCGGGGACCTGGTGGACGACGAAATGGTCCATGTGACACGTCCCGTACCCCCTGCCGAGCTGCCGGACGAGAGTATTCTGCGCGACGTGATCAGCGGCCTCCGGGCGCTCTGAGCTGGGCGGAAACGGGGAACAGACGTGACAGGCTGGCAGTTCTGGGTCGACCGGGGCGGTACTTTCACGGACATCGTCGCGCGGCGCCCCGACGGTCGGCTGCTCACACACAAACTCCTGTCCGACAATCCGGCCCGCTACGCCGACGCCGCCGTCGCGGGCGTCCGTGAACTCCTCGGTGACGCAGGGGACGCCGAGGGCGCCCCGGTCGACGTCGTCCGGATGGGCACCACCGTCGCCACCAACGCCCTCCTGGAACGCAAGGGCGAGCGCACGCTCCTGGTGACCACCCGGGGCTTCCGCGACGCCCTGCGCATCGCCTACCAGAACCGCCCCCGCATCTTCGCCCGCGCGATCGAACTCCCCGAGCTGCTCCACGAGCGGGTCGTCGAGGTCGACGAGCGGATCGCCGCCGACGGCACCGTCCTGCGCGCCCCCGACCTGGATGCCCTCGTCGTAACCCTCCAGGAGGCGTACGACGACGGGATCCGCGCGGTCGCCGTGGTCTGTATGCACAGCCACCTCCACCCCGCCCACGAACAAGCCGTGGGTGAGCTCGCGGCCCGCGTCGGCTTCCCGCAGATCTCCCTCTCCAGCGAGGTCAGCCCGCTGATGAAGCTGGTGCCCCGAGGTGACACGGCCGTCGTCGACGCCTACCTGTCGCCCGTGCTGCGCCGCTACGTCCGACACGTCGCCGATGAACTCCGGGGCGTACGGCTGATGTTCATGCAGTCCAACGGAGGCCTCGCCGAGGCCGGTCAGTTCCGCGGCAAGGACGCCATCCTGTCCGGACCCGCAGGCGGCATCGTCGGCATGGCCCGGATGTCGCAGCTCGCCGGTTTCGACCGCGTCATCGGCTTCGACATGGGAGGCACGTCCACGGACGTCTCCCACTTCGCCGGAGAGTACGAGCGCGTCTTCACCACACAGATCGCCGGGGTCCGGCTGCGCGCCCCCATGCTGGACATCCACACCGTCGCCGCGGGCGGCGGATCGGCGCTCCACTTCGACGGCTCCCGCTACCGCGTCGGCCCCGACTCGGCCGGCGCCGACCCCGGACCCGCCTGCTACCGGAGCGGCGGCCCGCTGACGGTCACCGACGCCAACGTCGCACTCGGCCGCATCCAGCCCGACCACTTCCCGAAGGTGTTCGGCCCCGGCGGGGACCAGCCGCTCGACGGCGCCCTGGTCCGTGACCGGTTCACCGCCCTCGCGCGGGAGATCCGCGAGAGCACCGGCGACGACCGCACCCCGGAGCAGGTCGCCGAGGGCTACCTCCAGATCGCCGTGGCCAACATCGCCAACGCCGTCAAACGTATCTCCGTACAGAAGGGCCATGACGTCACCCGCTACGCGCTCACCACCTTCGGCGGCGCCGGTGGCCAGCACGCGTGCATGGTCGCCGACTCGCTCGGCATCCGCACCGTCCTCGTCCCGCCGATGGCAGGCGTCCTGTCCGCCCTCGGCATCGGACTCGCCGACACGACAGCCATGCGCGAACAGTCCGTCGAGGCGCCCCTGGAACCGACCTCGATGCCCGGCATCCTCAAGACGGCCGACGACCTGGAGGGCGCCGCCCGCGCCGAACTCCTCGCCGAGGACGTCCCCGAGCACCGCGTCCGGATCACCCGCCGGGCTCAACTCCGCTATGACGGCACGGACACGGCGCTGACGGTCGAGCTCACCCAGCCCGACACCATGACCCAGGCCTTCGAAGAACGCCATCGCGCCACCTACTCCTTCACCCTCGACCGCCCGGTCGTCGTCGAAGCCCTCTCCGTGGAAGCCACCGGCCTCACCGAACCCCCCGATCTGTCCGCCCTCGCCCCCTACGAGGCCGCTCCCGCCTCTGCCTCGGCCGCGCCGGAGACGGTCAGCCTCCACACGGGCGGCATCTGGCGCGACGTGCCCCTGCGCCGCCGCGGGGAACTCCCGCCCGGCGAGACCGTGACGGGACCCGCGATCATCGCCGAATCGGGCTCTACGACCGTCGTCGACGACGGCTGGCGGGCCGCGACGACCGACGACGGGCAGCTGGTCATGGAACGCGCGGCGATCACGGAGAGTTCCGACATCGCTACGGAGGCGGATCCGGTTCTGCTCGAGGTCTTCAACAACCTCTTCATGTCCATCGCGGAACAGATGGGCGCCCGCCTGGAATCGACCGCCCAGTCCGTCAACATCAAGGAGCGCCTGGACTTCTCCTGCGCCCTCTTCGACCCCGACGGCAACCTGGTCGCCAATGCCCCGCACATCCCGGTCCACCTGGGCTCGATGGGGACGAGCGTCCAGGAGGTCGTCCGGCGGCGCGGTGACGGCATGCGGCCGGGCGACACGTACGCCGTCAACGATCCCTACCACGGCGGCACTCACCTCCCCGATGTCACCGTGATCACCCCGGTCTTCGACACGGAGGGTGACCGGATCCTGTTCTACGTCGCCTCGCGCGGCCACCACGCCGAGATCGGCGGCATCGCCCCCGGCTCCATGCCCGCGAACAGCCGGACCATCGACGAGGAGGGCATTCTCTTCGACAACTGGCTGCTCGCGGAGAACGGCCGCTTCCGCGAGGCGGAAACACTGGCCCTGCTCACCGAGCCGCCCCACCCCTCGCGCAACCCGAGGACGAACCTCGCCGACCTGCGTGCCCAGATCGCCGCCAACCGGAAGGGCGTCGACGAAGTCGGCCGCATGATCCAGGACTTCGGGCTCGAGGTCGTGCAGGCGTACATGGCGCACGTCCAGGACAACGCGGAGGAAGCGGTACGCCGCGTCATCGACACGCTCCAAGAGGGCGAGTGTGCCTATGAGACCGACTCCGGGGCGGTCATCCGTGTCCGAGTGTCCGTGGACCGCGAAGAACGCGCCGCCCTTGTCGATTTCACGGGCACGTCCGCGCAGCTCACCACCAACTTCAACGCGCCCTTCGCCGTGGTCAACGCCGCGGTCCTGTACGTCTTCCGCACCCTGGTGGACGACGACATCCCGCTCAACGACGGCTGTCTGCGTCCCCTGCGCATCGTGGTGCCGCCAGGCTCGATGCTCGCTCCCGAGCCCCCGGCCGCCGTCGTCGCCGGAAACGTGGAGACGTCCCAGGCGATCACCGGGGCCCTCTACGCGGCCCTGGGTGTGCAGGCCGAGGGCTCCGGCACCATGAACAACGTCACCTTCGGCAACGAGCGCCACCAGTACTACGAGACCGTGGCCTCCGGATCGGGTGCGGGCGACGGCTTCCCCGGCGCCCCGGTCGTCCAGACCCACATGACCAACTCGCGGCTCACCGACCCCGAGGTCCTCGAGTGGCGACTGCCCGTCCGGCTCGACGAGTTCGCGATTCGACACGGCAGCGGCGGCCCCGGACACTGGCGTGGCGGCGACGGCGCCGTGCGCCGCATCCGGTTCCTCGAGCCGATGACCGTCTCGACGCTCTCCCAGCACCGCAGGGTGCCGCCGTACGGCATGGCGGGCGGCGAGCCCGGTGCTCTCGGCGCCAACCGGGTGGAACACACCGACGGCACCGTCACGGAACTCGGCGGAAGCGACGCGGCGGACGTCGGCCCCGGAGACGTACTCGTCATCGAAACCCCCGGCGGCGGGGGCTACGGTCCACCGCCGCGCGACCCCCATCAAGCAGGAGAAGAGATCGATGATCTTCGGGCGTTCTGAGCGCGGCAAGCCTCCGGTCGAGCCCGTCACGCTCAAGATCCTGGTGGCCGGCGGCTTCGGCGTGGGCAAGACGACCCTCGTCGGCGCGGTCAGCGAGATCAAGCCGCTGCGCACCGAGGAACTCCTCACCGAGGCGGGCCGGCCCATCGACGACACCAGCGGAGTGGAGGGCAAGCACACCACCACCGTCGCCATGGACTTCGGCCGGATCACGCTCCGCGAGGACCTGGTGCTCTACCTGTTCGGCACCCCCGGCCAGGACCGTTTCTGGTTCCTCTGGGACGAACTCGCCACCGGCGCCCTGGGCGCCGTCGTGCTGGCCGACACCCGCCGCCTGGAGGACTGCTTCGCCGCGGTCGACTACTTCGAACGGCGGTCCATACCCTTCGTGGTCGGGGTCAACTGCTTCGAGGAGTCCGCCCGCTACCCCGGGGAAGCGGTCCGCCAGGCCCTCGACCTCGACCCGGGTGTGCCCGTCGTCCTCTGCGACGCGCGGGACCGGGAGTCCGTCAAGGAGGTCCTCATCCGCGTCGTCCAGCACGCGATGGCCTACGCCGCAGCCCTCCGGGAGACCGTCACCACCTGACGCGGACCCGAGGAAGGCGCTGCGCGGAGACCGTCACGCGGTGCGGGTGCGGCCCGTACCCCCGCCGACCGGGGTACGGGCCGCTGTCATGCACGCGCGCGTGGTTCACGCTGGAGGCACGCGCGCGTGGTCACCTGTTCCGCGCCAATCCGTGAGGACTCCGCCATGCCCGCTAAGACCGCCCTCGTCACCGGTGCCTCCTCC
>NZ_JBSFYW010000017.1:0-151195 GCF_053599975.1 Streptomyces sp. NPDC005141
TGCCGCAGCAGCTGCGCGGTTGACCTGACAACGTGGTGAAGCCCCTGGTAGATGGGTTTTCGACCAAGAGAACCGCGTCCATCAGAGGCTTCACGTGCTTGTCTACCCGTCGGGCGTCGACGTGTCCAGCTCTGCCCTGCGCTTCCTCAGCCAGCAGCTGCGGCGGCACCGTCGCGCCATCGGCTCACGCTGGCGGCGCCTGAGCGCCGGCCGCCAAGCCCTGCTCACACTCGCCCATCTTCGGGTGGGTCATACGTATGCCCAGATTGCAGCAGGATTCGGCGTGGGCACCACGACGGCCTACCGCTACGTCACCGAGGCTGTCGAGCTCCTGGCCGCCCTTGCCCCCTGCCTGGCGGACACAGTGCGAACCGCGTCGGTGAAGGCGTATCTGATCCTGGACGGCACGCTCCTGCCGATCGACCGCATCGCCGCCGACCGCCCGTTCTACTCCGGCAAGCACAAGAAGCACGGGATGAACGTGCAGGTCATCGCAGATCCCTTCGGCCACTTGCTGTGGGTCTCACCGGCCATGCCCGGTGCGGTCCACGACGTCCGTGCGGCCCGTGAACACGGCATTGTCGGCGCCCTCACCGAGGCTGACATCAAGTGCTGGGCGGACAAAGGCTACCGGGCGCCGGCGGCACGGTCCGGATCCCGTACTGGGGCAGGTGGGAGACACCCTCCGCAGGTCAGAAGGCGGCGAACCGGTCCCACGCGAAGATCCGGGCCCTCGTGGAGCAGGCCATCGCGACCCTCAAGTGCTGGAGGCTCCTCCGCAAACTGCGGTGCTCGACGACCCGGATCACCAGCCTCGTACAGGCCGTCCTCACCCTCCATCTGACCAGCTCAGAGTGAAGATGGAAAAGGCTCACTGAGCATTTTCAGCGTGGCCACTGTTCGGGTGACGGTGGCAGGGTGAGGGCGAGGTAGGTCCGCAACAGACAGGGCTCCCGTGCCGTTGAGCTGTCCGGCAGAGCGCTGAGGCTGTTCAGCACTACGGCAGCGTGCGGGACCAGCAGCACCAGGCCGACCACGTCGGCGGGTCCTCGGGGGGCGCCGGTCTGCGTGGCGGGTTCTGCTGCGGCTTTCAGCGGGCGAGCGGCATTTCCGTAAAAGCCAGCAGGTCCGGGCCCGGTGCCGGGCGGCTGGTGTCGCGTACCAGCGGGTGCAGCCGCGACCGGCAGCTCGTCCAGCCCGGCCGAGGGAGCGCCACGTTAACTCGACACTTCCTCCCGTCGCCGGTCATCGCTGGCCGTGGCGGGGATGGCGTTGTCGATGAGGACGGCGGCGATGGCGGCGGCGGTGGGGAAGGCGTCGGCGTTGAGGACACGGGTGCGGGCCGCGGCGCCGTCGATGAGCAGCGCGAGCTGCTCGCCGAGCTGTTCAGGGTCGGCGGCGCCGGCTTCGCGGGCGGTGTCGGCGAGCCGCGCGGCGACGGCTCTCTTGTAGTCGCGTGCGTACTGGGACGCGGGGTGCTGGGGGTCGTTCAGTTCGACGGCGGCACCGATGTAGGGGCACAGGGGGGTGGTGGGGGGGATGTCGAAGGCGGCGAGGAGTCGCTCGCGGGGCGTGAGGTCAGTGCGGTCGAACACGCCGGACAGAACGGAGGGGTCGAACCGGCGCAGGTACTCGGCGACGAGTTCGTCCTTGCCAGTGAAGTGCTGGTAGGCCGTGCGCTTGGACACCTCCGCCACCGCACAAAGCTGGTCCATGCCGGTGCGGTTGATGCCCTGCTCGCGGAACAGCTGCTGGGACGCGCTGAGGATGCGCTCGCGGGCGCCCCGGCCGCGGCGGCGGCCCGTGGGGCCCTTCTCCAACTCCGTCATGGCTCCACCCTACCGCAACTGGGTAACGACCGGTGTACATAGTTTGCGTCCTCACCGCCCGCCCCGTACCGTAAGCACACAGGGCGGTGTACATAACACCGTCACCCCAGTGCGCACGGCACCACCGACCCAAGGGAATGGCTATGGGAAAGCTCGACGGCAAGGTCGCGGTCATCACCGGCGGCTCCACCGGCATGGCGCTGGCCGGCGCGAAGCTGTTCGTCGATGAGGGAGCGCACGTCTTCATCACCGGCCGCCGCCAAGGCGCCCTGGACGAGGCCGTGAAGCAGATCGGCCGCAACGTCACCGGCGTCCAGGGCGACGCCTCCGACCTGGAGGACCTGGACCGCCTGTACGACACCGTCAAGCGGGAGAAGGGCAGCCTTGACGTGCTGTGGGCCAGCGCCGGAGGGGGCGAGCCTGCCCCGCTCGGCGAGATCACCGAGGTCCAGTTCGACACCTGGTTCGGGCTCAATGCCCGCGGCACCCTGTTCACCGTCCAAAAGGCCCTTCCGCTCTTCAACGACGGCGGCTCCATCCTCATGACCGGCTCCAACGCCTCCCTCGGCGCCTTCCCCGGCTGGAGCGTCTACGCCGGCAGCAAGGCCGTCCAGCAGGCATGGGCCCGAATCTGGCTCAACGAGCTCAAGGACCGCCGGATCCGCGTCAATGTCCTGACCCCCGGCCAGGTCGCCACCGCCAAGCAGGAAGAACTCTTCGACGAGGCCACCAAGCGCCAGTTCGAGTCCCTCATCCCCCGCGGCCAGATGGGCCGCCCCGATGAGATCGCCACCGCCGCCCTCTTCCTCGCCTCCGACGACTCCAGCTACGTCAACGGCATGGAACTCGTCGCCGACGGCGGCACCACCGCCATCTGAACCGAACAACACACAATCAGGGCAGGACATCTCATGAGCAGCATCAGCATCATCGGCACCGGGAACATGGCCCGCACCATCGGCGCGCGGGCGATAGCGGGCGGCAACACCGTCGAGGTCATGGGCCGCAATCAGTCCAAGGCCGCTGACCTGGCTAAGGCTCTCGGCGGCGGCACCACGACGGGAGAATGGGGGACCGCCCCGGCCGGGGACATCGTCATCGTGGCCCTGTTGTACGACGGTGTCGTGCCGGCCGTCGCCCAGTACGGAGACGCTCTCTCGGGCAAGGTCATCGTCGACATCAGCAACCCTTTCAATTCCACGTTCGACGGGCTAGCCCACCGCGAGGAAACCTCGATCGCGCAGGAAGTCGCCAAGGCCGCCCCGGCCAGCGCCAGTGTGGTGAAGGCGTTCAACACCATCTTCCGTCATGTCCTGGAGAAGGGGCGGCCCGACGTCTTCCTCGCCGGCGATAACGCGCAGGCCAAGGCAAGTGTGGAGGCGTTCATCGAGAGCCTCGGGCTGCGCCCGCTGGACGTCGGCGGCCTGAAAATGGCGCACTGGCTGGAAGGAGCGGGCGTGGTCACGGTGGGCCTCGCCAACCACGGGGTGGGGAACTTGAACTTCGCCCTCAGCGTCACCGAACTTCCCGTCTGAGCAAACGATTTACTGAGCCTTTTCGGAGCGGCTGCCGATCGGGGGACGGAGCTGGCGTGAGGGCGGGGTGCGCAACGCACAGCGCTCCCGTGCCGTTGAGGGAGGTGTCCGTTGCCTCAACTCAGCAGCACAGGAGCCCTGTTGGTTCCCTACCCGGCCGCACTCGACCTCCCGCACACCCTGGTCGAGTGGGTCACGATGCTCATCGTCACCCGTGAGGGTGACAGGCGCTGCAAACTCCCGCCGCACCGGCGCGCACTCGTCGCGCTGGTGTACCTGCACCGCCACGACACCCTCGCCCGGATCGCGGCCGGCTTCGGGATATCCGTCGGCACAGCCCATGCCTACGTGACCACCGTCACGAGCCTGCTCGCCGACCGGGCCCCGGGCCTGCTGAAGACGCTGCGCGAGTACGGTCCCGAGTTCGTCCTTCTGGACGGCACCCTCGCCGAGTGCGACCGCGTCGGCGGCAGCCGCGCTGATTACTCCGCCAAGCACCGCCGCCACGGCGTGAACGTCCAGGTCGTAACCGATCCGATCGCCGAGGTTCTGTGGATCTCGCCCGCACTGCCGGGCCGCACCCCCGACCTGACCGCGGCCCGCACCCACAAGATCATCCGGATCTGCGAACGCCAGGGTGTCCCCATCCTCGCCGACCGCGCCTACACCGGTGCCGGCCTGCACGTCACTACTGGCCTGAGACGTCCGCCCGGCGGGGAACTCACCCCCACCCAGCGCACCGTGAACCGTGCCCTCGCCCAGACCCGAGCTCCCGTCGAACGCGGCATGGCGCGACTGAAGTCCTGGCAGATCTTCCGCAGATCCCGCATCAGCCCAAACCGCATGACCATCATCGCCAAAGACATCCTCGCCCTTGAGAGGCAACGCTGAAAATGCTCACTGTCTCCGGCAACCTTTTCGTGAACTGCCGAGAATTACCACAGTCGTGAGAAAGCTTGCCGGGAATTTCCTGCCGATTACATCCGAAGAAGCACGAAGATGAATTCCTTCAACTCGGCGCACACGCCCAGAGGAATCATTACTGAATCGGCCCGGAGTTGTCACGCTTCAAAACCGGCCGATGCCCCAGCGTCACACTGTTTCGAAATCGGTTTACCGGGTTGAATGGCGGGAAAGCCGTCATTAGTGCTTCGGGCAGAGGGCACGTCCGTGGGAGCGATCAGCTCCGAAGGACGGGTGTCTCCCTTCATCCGTGCGTGCGCCCCATGGTGTTCTGCCCAGTCGGCAACCCCATGAGGGAGTTGTAAACACCATGCGCAGTACGATCACCACGAAGCGGCATACGCACTACGACGCCCCCGATACCGCTGCCCCGTTCGCCCACCTGGATGGTCTCCCCGACGGGCCCGAGCGACAGGCTCTGCGCGACGAGATCGTGCAGGCGTGGATGCCCATGGCGGAGCGAATCGCCGGCAAGTATCGCGGCCGGGGCGAGTCCGTCGAGGATCTGACCCAGGTCGCCGCGTTGGGCCTGCTCAAGTCCGTCGACCGTTACGAACCAGGCCGGGGCAACGCGTTCGAGAGTTATGCGGTCCCGACCATCGTCGGAGAGATCAAGCGTCACTTCCGCGACCACATGTGGGTCCTGCACGTGCCGCGCCGGGTCCAGGAGGCGCGTAACAGGGTGCGCACCGCCATGAAGGAGCTGGCACCGACGCTCTCGGGCCGCCGGCCCACCGTCACTGAGATCGCCGACTACGCACACCTGACGGAAGACGACGTACGCACCGGTCTGGAAGCCCTGGACAGTTTCGCGACCCTGTCCCTGGACGCCGAACTGCCCGGCGGTGACAACGGATACACGCTGACCGACGCACTGGGCGAGTCCGATGCCGGTTTCGACCTGGTCGTCGACCGCGAAGCCGTCAAGCCCGCTCTGCGCACCCTTCCCGAGCGCGAGCGGACAATCCTCTACCTGCGGTTCTTCTGCGGCATGACACAGAGCCGCATCGCGGAACAGCTCGGCATCTCGCAGATGCACGTATCGCGTCTGCTCAGCAGCAGTTGCGCGTCGCTGCGCGAGGAGGTGCTCTCGGATCGACGAGCAGAATGAGCCACACGGAGGGTGGCAGAGACCCCAGCCACACGGAGGGTGGCAGGGTCCCCAAGAAAGCGCCACGCTCCGTCGACACCCATTCATCGACCGGGCCATGCCATGCCGCCCCTGGAGAGGCGCCGGTCCTTGTCGAACCGGGCTCCCACGGGCGGGCCTTCGTCTCGTGCGCCTCCCGGCTGCCGAATCCGCGCCGTCAGTGGACTTCTTCGAGCCTGCCCGTGGCCACGTCGAAGACGAAGCCCCGAATACGCTCCTTGTGCACGATGAAGGGGTCCGCCTTGATCCGCGCGATCGACTGCCGGACGTCCGTCGCCAGATCCCCGAAGGCCTCCGCGGCCCACGGTGGACGGATACCGGTGTCCTCCTGGACCGCGTCCTTGAAACCGTCGTCGGTGAAGGTCAGCATGCCGCAGTCGGTGTGGTGGATGAGGATGACCTCCTCGGTGCCCAGGAGACGTTGGCTGATGACGAGCGAGCGGATCTCGTCCTGCGTGATCACGCCGCCGGCGTTGCGGACGACATGTGCCTCCCCATCGTTGAGGCCGAGGATCGCGTACACGTTCAGCCGCGCGTCCATGCATGCCACGACGGCGAGTTGCTTGGAGGGCGGCAGAGGGAGGGGGCCGGAGAAGGTCTCGGCGTACCGGGCGTTGTTGAGCAGGAGCTGATCGGTCACGGACATGACGGACCTCGGTTCTCGTGCGGTGCGGCTCGGGCGGGGAAGGGCCGGCGGCTCCGGAACACCCGGGCCGCAGGACGGGCTCACATGTCCCGGCGACAGAATCCGTCGAAGAGATCATCACGACGCGAGGGCCAGAAGCCCGTCAGCGTGATGAAGAAGGTCGGCATCACACCAGTGAACCCGTTGGCATCCGAGTCGGCAATGCAAAGCGTGTTCGGCTGTGCTTCGAGGCACCCGCGATGTTCCGCGGGGCGGACAGTTCGTGGTGCGGTGCCACCCGACGCCGTACCCCTTCTCCGTGATCCGCGAAGCCATGGTGTGCCGCCTGGTCGTCGACCTGTGCCGCCGTACGGCTTCACGGCCGGCGGCGGATTTCCTTCCCCTCGTCCCGCGGGTCAGCTCCCCCCTGCCATATGCCGTTCGCCCGCCGGGAACGTGGTGTTCCCGGCGGGCGAACGGTCCGAATCGGCGGGGTGTTACGGGACGAGCCTGAGGAGCTTGTTGGGCGAGCCGGTGCCGATGCCGGTCAGGACGTTTGATGTGGCGCCGCTGACCAGGGCGCCGGCTACCTGGGCCGGAGTGGCCGTGGGGTGGCTGGTGAGGTAGACGGCAGCCGCGCCCGACACGTGCGGGGCGGCGAACGACGTGCCCGACCCGGTGTAGGTGGCGGTGTCGGAACTGTTCCACCCGGCGGTGATGTCCGATCCGGGGGCGAACAGGTCAACCCTGGAGCCGTAGTTGGAGTAGCTGGCCCTGGCGTCGCTACTGGTGGTGGCGCCGACGGTGATGGCGCTGCTCACCCGGGCGGGGGAGTAGTTCGCGGCGTTGGCGCCGGAGTTGCCGGCCGCGATGGAGTAGGTCACTCCGGAGGCGATCGAGTTGCTGACCGCGGTGTCCAGGGAGGTGCTGGCGCTGCCTCCGAGGGAGACGTTGGCCACGGACGGGCTGGTGTGGTTGGCGGTGATCCAGTCGACCCCGGCGATCACTCCGGCCGTGGTGCCGGAACCGTCGTTGCCGAGGACCCGGACCGCCACGATCTTGGCCTTCTTGGCGACTCCGTAGGTGCTGCCCGCGACGGTGGTGGCGACGTGGGTTCCGTGGCCGTAGCCGTCCTGGGCGGTGGAGTCGTTGTCGACGAAGTCGTAGCCGTAGGAGGCCCGGCCGCTGATCTCCGCGTGGGAGATCCGGACGCCGGTGTCCAGGACGTAGACGGTGGCCCCGCCGCCCGCGGTGTCGGGGTAGGTGTAGGTGCCGCTCAACGGGCGAGCCGCCTGGTCGATCCGGTCCAGTCCCCAAGGGGCTTTGGACTGGGTGGCGTCGACGTGGACCTTCTGGTCCTGCTCGACAGTGGCGACGGACGGGTCGGCGGCGAGTCTGCGGGCCTCGGTGGAGGTGAGGGTCGCGGTGTAACCGTTGAGCGCGGAACCGAAGGTGCGCTTCACCTTGCCGCCGTAGCCGGATATCAGGTTCCTGCCGTTGGCGGAGGCGGCCTTGATGCCCGCCGAGGTCTTGAGGGTGACGATGTAGCTGCCGGGGACGGCCGTGGCCGACCCGGCGTGCAGCACCCGGCCTTCGGCCGAGGCCGCGTGTGCCGGTAACGCGGTTCCCGCTCCCAGGGCTGCGGCGGTGACGGTCGTCGCGATCGCCGCGGCGATCCGCCGCCCGGTGGTATGGATCAGTGTCATCGCGAGGGTTCCTTCTCGATCGGTGGCGCGCTGTGCGGGCGCGCTCGATGGGACATCGCTTCACACATCACCGGAGGCCGGAGTCAGCGCCTGCGGTCTCTCCACCGTTGAACACCGCGGACCGGGGGAACAAGGGAAAACGAGTTTTGTCATATCCCTGCCATGGCGCGTGCACGACACGCAACGGAGCGTCATGTGGGCGCAAAGAAGCTGCAGTGGTGGAGGGGGGCCGGCTGTGCTGAGCACCGACGGCCACGGGGTCGGCCGACGGACCGTCATGAAGACCGTGAGGGCCGTGAGGGCGATGAAGGCGATGGGGGCATGAGAGCCATCTGGGTCACGGGGGAGTCGTGGCCTTCACATGCTCAGCGCTGCGTCAGCTCCAACTCCAGCAGCCACTCGACGACTTCCGTGTGGTGCCGGGCCTGCCGCGGATCGGCGCCCCACGCGTACAGCCCGTGCCCGGCCACGACCACAGCCGGCATCCGTGGATCCCGCGCCGCCTCCAGCCGGTCCCCGAGCACCTTCATGTCCTGGCTGTTGCGGATGACCGGCAGCGTCACCTCGACGTCATGGGCCGGCTGGCCGACGCCCTTGAGCATCTCCAGGTCTTTGAAGACGATCCCGCCCGGCTGCCGGTACCCCATCGCCACCGAGGCCACGGTGTGCACGTGGACCACCGCGCCCGAACCTGTCAACGCGGCGACCCGCGCGTGCAGTTCGGCCTCGGCCGATGGCCTGCCCGCGCCGACCGGGGCGCCCTCTCCGTCGACCAACACGACGTCCGCGGGCGTCAGTTCGCCCTTGTCGTGGCCGCTCGCGGTGACCGCGAGCCGCAGCGGGTTCCGGGAGAGCACCACGGACAGGTTGCCGGACGTGCCGCGCATCCATCCGAAGGAGGCGAACCGGGCGGACTCCGCGGCGAGGACCGCCCCCGCCTCATCGAGGTCGAACGCGGTGATGTCGGCGGTCATGTGCTGCTCCCGGCTGTGCTGACGCTGATCTCCTCGAACGTTCCCGCCTGCGCGTGGTTGCCGACGCCCTGCTCGAAGTACGGCTCTCCGGGACGCCGGATCCCGACGGTGAGCCAGCCCGCCGAGCGGGCCGCGTCCAGCTCGCCGGGCCGGTCGGAGAGGAACAGAAGCCGCTCGGGCGCGAGACCTGTAGACCGAGCGATACGGCGGTACGACTCCGGTTCCTGCTTGGGGCCGGCGTTCTCGGTGTCGTAGAGGCCGAAGACCAGGGGCAGCAGATCGCCCTCGGGGGTCGAGGAGAACCACGCCCGCTGGGCCGCCACCGAACCGGACGAGTAGACGTACAGTCGCAGGCCCGCCGCGTGCCAGGCGCGCAGGGCCGGTACGACGTCGTCATAGAAGTGCGCGACGAGGTCGCCGTGTGCGAAGCCCGCCGACCAGATGAGGCCCTGGAGGGTCTTGAGCGGGGTCGCCTTGCGGTCCTCGTCGAGCCAGGCACCCAGCGTCTTCACGACGGCGGCCGCGTCGGCGTGCGGGTCGCCGGTCAGCTCGCGCACCTGCGCGACCGCCCGTGCCACCTCCGGATCACCGCCCCGCTCGGAGAGCAGTGCCGCGAAGCGGGAACGCGAGTACGGGTACAGCACGTCCACGACGAAGCCCGTGGCGCTCGTGGTGCCTTCGATGTCGAGCACCACGGCGGCCGCGTCGAAGCGGAGGGCCGGAGCCGGCAGGCTCACGCCGCGGACCTGTCCGCCTCGTACCGGACCGCGATCGTGTCGTAGTCCGGGAAGCGGGAGGAGATGGTCGAGCCCGTGAAATTGCCGATCCAGCCGTCCTCCTCGTGGAAGAAGCGGATCGCGGTGAACGACGGCTTCGTGCCCATGTCGAACCAGTGCGTGGTGCCGCGCGGCACGCCCAGGAGGTCGCCCCTCTCGCAGAGGACCGCGTGCACCTCGCCGTTGACGTGCAGGTAGAAGATGCCGGAGCCGGAGACGAAGAAGCGGACCTCGTCATCGTCGTCGTGCGTGTGCTCGCGCAGGAACTTCTCGCGCGCGGTCTTCGCCTTCGCCGGGTACTCGGGGTCGTCGCTCGGGTGCAGGCCGAGGACGTCGACCGTGGTGAAGCCCTCCTCGGCGCTCAGCCTGTCGATCTCCGGGCCGTAGGCGGCGAACACGGTCTCGCTGCCGGCGTCGAACGGCACGTCCTCGTGGATCGGCCACCGCTCGTAACGCACGCCGAGCGGCTTGAGCGATTCCGCGATCTCGGCAGGGTCCGAGGTGCGGCGGATCAGGGTCTCGGGACCGGAATCGGACCAGGTGGTCAACAGGGTCATCAGAGCAACTCCAGAGACTGGACGGGAAGTCCGGATAGCGACACGGACACCGGACGGGGCGGATCGGCCCGCGGAGAAGGAAGCGGAGGCGGCGCGCGGCAGCGGCGGACAGCGATCAGCCGCGACACCGCGCGCCGGTACAGCGCCGCATGCCGGGCATGGAGAGCGCGTTCACGCGTGGTGTCGCCATCGGGGCCTCACTGTGCCGGATCGGGTGCCGGTCCCGTGATGGTAACTCCAGGCCGAACAGCCCTCGGGGATACCGTAGTTGTTGTCTCATTTGGCGACAGAGAAGCCGCCGGCAAGGCGTCCGACCGGCTGGAAGTCGCCGGGTGAGCGCGTGCGGCGCCCGCCCTGACTTCAGCCGACTGCGAGACCGGGTGCAGGCGGCCATCCTGGCCTACGAGAGCGGGCTGATCCGCCCGCGCGGAGTTCCCGCCGACTGACTCCCCGCGGTCACAGCGCTCGCGCCGCGTACGCCCGGACATCCGCGTCCGGGTCGGCCGTCGCCGTGGCCAGGGCCGCGCGGGCGTCCTCGGCGGCACGGTGCCGGGTCAACGCCAGTACGGCGGCCTTGCGAACGTCGGCGTTCGGGTCGGCGAGAGCCTTGGCCAGGGCAGGGACGGCCAGGCCGGGGTCCGCGCCCGACAGGGCTGTGGCGGAGCCGACCCGGACCTGCCAGGCCTCGTCGGACAGGGCGGCCACGGCAAGCGCGTCCAGCGGCGCCGGGCAGCCTGTGGTGCCCAGTGCCTCGTAGGCGGCCGCACGCACCAGGGCGTCGGGATCGTCGATCAGCTCGGACAGGGCCGAGTGAGCCGCGCCGGGGCCGGGGCCCGTCGATGTGGTGTCGGCGATCTGGTTCGCGACGGTGGTGCCCAGTGCCTTGGCGATCGTGACGCGGACCTCGCGGGACGGATCCCCGGCCGCGCGGGCCACCTCCGCGGTGGCGTCGACCGACACGAGCGCACGCACGGCCGCGATGCGGACGGCGACGCTCGAGTCCGACAGGGAGTCCCGGAACAGTGCGGCGTCACCGAGACGCAGGGCGCGCAGGACGTCCAGCGCGGCGGCCCGCACGACGGGGTCGGCTCCGGACAAGGCGGCGGCGAGGCCGTCGCGCAGCGCCGGTTCGGGCGGCAGCGTCTCGACGAGTTCACGCAAGGAGCCGGCCGCGGCCTCACGCACACCGGCGTCGGCGTCGACGAGTGCCGTGGCGAGGGCGGGTCCGGTGCCGGGCGGCACGGTCTCGGTCAGGACCGTGACGGCCGTCCGGCGGACGATGGGATCGGCATCGCTCAAGTAGGGGGCGACGGAGGACAGTTCAGCTTCCTCCTCCGCGAGCGAGAGGAGTTCGAGGAGGCGCGGTGTGGTCGGCGCGTCCGTGGCGGTACCGCGGTGGACGGTCGCGCTGCCCGGTGCGGCCCCCTGCTGCATCGTCACCGGTGCCGCTTCCCGGGCGCCGGCCGTCGCCACCTGCTCCGGGTGGACCTCGCCCAGATGGCGGGAGGGGCCGCCGACCGGGGTGAAGCCGTCGACCGGAACCAGATACGGAGCCACCGGACGGGTGGTGAACTCCATGGTTCCGGACGGCGACTTGTACAGGTCGAGGTGGTGGAACCAGGAGGTGTCGTCGCGCTGAGGGTGGTCGAGGCGGTCGTGGTAGAGGCCCCAGCGGGACTCCGTGCGTGCCAGCGACGCGCGCGCGGCCATCTCCGCGCAGTCGCGGATGAAGGTGACCTCGGCGCAGCGCATCAGCTCGTGGGGGGTGCGGGCGCCCATCTCCGCGATGTCGTCGCGCATCCGCTCGAACGCCTCCAGGGCGAGGGAGAGGCGGGCGCCGGACTTCGGCGGGGCCACATAGTCGTTCACGAAGCGGCGCAGTTTGTACTCGACCTGGGTCTGCGGCGGGCCGTCCGGGTTGCGCAGGGGGCGGTAGACCAGTTCGTGAGCCTCGCGCAGTTGGCCGGACGGCAGTTCCCCCTCGTACGCCGTGTACCGGGCCGCGTCCGCGCCCGCCAGGTCGCCGAACACGAACGCGCCGATCATGTAGTTGTGCGGGACACAGGCCAGGTCTCCCGCGGCGTACAGACGCGGCACGGTCGTACGGGCGTGGTCGTCCACCCGTACTCCCGAGGCCGAATGGCCGCCGCACAGACCGATTTCGGAGATGTGCATCTCGATGTCGTGGGTGCGGTAGTCGTGGCCGCGGCCGGAGTGAAAGGTGCCCCGGGTCGGACGCTCGGTCGAGTGCAGGATCGACTCCAGGGCCGCGACCGACTCCTCCGGGAGGTGGCTCAGCTTCAGGTACACCGGGCCGCGGTCGGACGCCACCTCCGCCGCGAACTCGGCCATCATCTGACCGGACCAGTAGTCGGAGTCGACGAAGCGTTCGCCGTGCCGGTTGACCTGGTAGCCGCCGAAGGGGTTCGCCACGTAGGCGCAGGCCGGGCCGTTGTAGTCCTTGATCAGCGGGTTGATCTGGAAGCACTCGATACCGGTGAGTTCGGCACCCGCGTGGTACGCCATGGCGTAGCCGTCGCCCGCGTTGGTCGGGTTCTCGTACGTGCCGTACAGGTAACCGGAGGCGGGCAGGCCGAGGCGGCCGCAGGCGCCGGTCGCCAGGATCACGGCGCCCGCGCGGACGGTGACGAACTGCCCCGTACGGGTGTTGAATCCCGCCGCGCCCACTGCCTGCCCCCGCACCGTCAGCACGCGGACCGGCATCACCCGGTTCTCGATGCGGATCCGCTCCCGCATCTCGCGCCGTCGCAGCTGCCGGTAGAGAACCTTCTTGACGTCCTTGCCCTCCGGCATGGGCAGCACGTAGGAGCCGGAGCGGTGCACCTGGCGGACCGCGTACTCGCCGTGCTCGTCCTTCTCGAACTTCACCCCGTACGACTCGAGGCGCTGCACCATGGCGAAGCCGCGGGTCGCGGTCTGGCGGACGGTGGACTGGTCGACGATGCCGTCGTTGGCGCGGGTGATCTCGGCGACGTAGTCGTCGGGTTCGGCGCGGCCCGGGACGACGGCGTTGTTGACGCCGTCCATGCCCATGGCGAGGGCGCCGGAGTGGCGGACGTGGGCCTTCTCCAGCAGGATCACGTTCGCGCCGTGCTCCGCGGCGGTCAGCGCCGCCATGGTGCCGGCGGTGCCGCCCCCGATGACGAGGACGTCGCAGCTCAGCTCCTCGGCGTCGCCGAGGGCGGGGATCTGCAGGGGGGTGTTCACGGGAGTGGTCACCGGTGTGCCTTTCAGGTACCGAGCGAGGAGAGGACTTCGCGTCGCAGCGTCACGCGTGCCGGGTCGTCGTGCGCCGTGCGGTCGCGCGGCCGAGGCACGGCTCGTAGCGCGGCGAGCCGGCCGGAGCCGAGCAGCGCCACCCGGTCGCCGAGGAACAGGGCCTCGTCGACGTCATGGGTGACGAACACGACGGTCGCGCCCGTGCCCCGCAGCACCTCCACCAGAAGATCCTGCATACCGGCGCGGGTCTGGGCGTCGAGGGCGCCGAAGGGCTCGTCCATGAGGACGGCGCGCGGCGCCGGCGCCAGGGCGCGGGCCAGTTGCGCGCGTTGGCGCTGGCCTCCGGAGACGCGGTGCGGCAACTGCCGGGACTGTTCGGCGAGTCCGACCCGGGTGAGCCAGGACTCGGCCTGGGCGCGGCGGTCTGTACGCGGCAACCCCTGGATGGCGAGCGGCAGTTCGACGTTCGCGCGCAGGGTGCGCCAAGGAAGGAGAGCGTCCTCCTGGAAGATCAGGGCGCGGTCGGCGGAGGGGCCCGTCAGCCGGCGGGTGTCCTGGGTCACCTCTCCGGCGAGCGGAGACAGCAGCCCGGCCAGCGTGCGCAGCAGCGTCGACTTGCCGCAGCCGGACGGGCCCACGACGGTGAGGATCTCGCCGGGAGCCACGTCGAGGTCCACCCCGTCCAGCACGGGCGCGCCCGGGCGGCCGAGGGTGGCATGGCGCAGTGCGAGCCCCGCCCCGGGGCGCGACGGTGAACGGACGTCAGACAAGCTGGTCATGGGGCACGTCCTCCTCGGTCCTGGACGCCACCGGTACGGGGGTGGCGGTACCGTGAACCCGTCGCGGGACCCGCGCCCCGGGCACGTACGACGTACGCGGCAGCCAGTGGGTCAGGCGACGGCCCAGGAGCTCCACGGCCGTGGAGGTGATCCAGCCGAGGACTCCGATCGTGACCATCCCGACGAACACCCCCGGATAGTTGACGATCGTGTAGTCCTGCCAGGTGCGGTAGCCGACGCCGTACTGGCCGGAGATCATCTCGGCTGAGATGACGCAGATCCACGAGACGCCGAGGCCGACCGACAGGCCGCCGAAGATGCCGGGCAGCGCGCCCGGCAGGACGACCGAGCCGAGGATCCGCAGGCGGCCGCCGCCCATGGTGCGCACCCCCTCTTCCCACACCGGGGTCAGCGCGCGGACGGCGTGCCGGGTGGAGACCAGGACGGGGAAGAAGGCGGCGGTGAAGGTGATGAAGACGATGCCCTGTTCGTTGGAGGGCAGGAGGAGGATCGCCACGGGGACGAGGGCGATGGCCGGGATGGGCCGGATCACTTCCAGCAGCGGGCCGAGCAAGTCCTCGGCGAGGCGGGAGCGGGCGACGAGTACGCCCGTGGCCACGCCCAGGACGGCGGCGAGCAGGAAGCCGGTGAGGATGCGCGTAAGGCTGTCGGTGAGGTCCGTCCAGTAGTCGGGGCCGGACAGGCGGTCGGTGAAGGTGCGGGCCACGTCGGCGACCGTGGGGAACTGCGAGAAGCGCAGCCACAGGTCGACGTTCCGGCTGGTCAGCAGCTGCCAGATGCCGAGGGCGGCCGCCAGTGAACCAAGGCGCAGTGCGAACCGGCCGGCCCGCCGCGGATACCGGGGTGTGAACCGGCCGGTCCGGTGCGCGTCCCGGGTCATGAGGCCCGCCGCAGCGCGTCGGCGTATGTGATGACGCGGGCGCCGCCGTGCCCGGCCACGTACGCCTTCGCGGTCGCCGGTGCGACGAAGGGGAGGAGCCGGTCCCCGTCGGCCGCCCAGACCGCCTTGTCGGCGAACCACAGGGTGCCGGTGGTGGCGTCGGGAACGTAGGCGGCGCGGATCGCGTCCTTGTGCTGGGCGACGTAACGCAGCAGCGCTGTGGGGGACTTGAAGGTACGGGTCCGCTCGGCGTCCTTGAGCCACACCTCGCCCGCGACCGGTGCGGGCGTCGCGGCGAGGCCCTTGGCGTAGGCGGCACCGAGAGCCTTCCTGACGTACTGGTCGTCGACGAAGGCGTCCACGTCCACGTCGCCGGTGAGCTTCGCCGACCTGAGGATCGCCACGTCCCGCTTCAGAGCGGAGACGAGCTGCGGCTTGATCGCCGGGGCGAAGGTGGAGATGCCGTGGGCGCCGTTGTAGAGGTAGACGACCTCGGCGGGCAGGCCGGTGGCCTCGGCGACCTTCTCGGCGGCGGGGACGGGGTGGGCGTTGAGATAGTCCGTGGCCTCCGCCTGAGCCTTGAGGAAGGCTTCCAGGACGGCGGGCCTCTCCTTGGCGAAGTCCGCGCGGGCGGTGACACCGTGGAAGGTCGGCAGGTTCAACTGGGCGCCGTCGTAAAGGGCCTTGGCCTTGCCCTGGTAGGCGAGCAGACCCGGCCAGGCGACGAACTGCGACAGCGCGTCCGCACTGCCCCCGGAGAGGGCGGAAGCCCCCACAGCCGGCTGCTGGTTGAGCTTCTCGATGTCCTTGTCCGGGTCGATGCCGGAGCGTTGCAGGGCGCGTATGAGTGTGCCGTCGGCAGCCGAACCGATGCTCGTCGAGACCTTCTTGCCCTTCAGGTCCGCGAGGGAACGGAGCTGGGAGTCGGGGGCGGTGACGATGGTGTTGAGGCCACCGCGGAGGTTGTATCCGGTGACCGAGACGAGATGGGTGGGGCGGCCGAGCTGCTTGCCCCGGGCCGCGTTGATGAGCAGCGGGAAGTCACCCATCGAGCCGATGTCGATCTTCCCGGCGGTCATCTGGGCGGTGATGGGGGCACCGGTGGCGTAGTCCTGCCAGTCGACCTTGTAGGTGTGGCCGTCGTGGAGGGCGTTGAGGTCCTTCTCGAAGTAGCCGAGCGAGCGGAGGAGGGTGCCTGCCGTGACCGTGTTGATGGTCTTGGACTGGTAGCCGACGGTGACGGTGACGGTGGAGCCCTCGCCTCCCGCCGTGGCGCTGCCGCCGCAGGCCGTCAGGGGGAGGAGAAGGAGAGAGCTTGCGACAACTGCTTTGAATTTCATGGGAGTTCTGTGCCTTTCACCGGAGCAGGTAGGGCATGTTGACCGTGACGGCTCCGGTGGGACAGCGGGCCGCGCACGGGCCGCAGTACCAGCACTCGTCGACGTGCATGTACGCCTTGCCGCTGCCGTCGTCGATGGCGAGGGAGTCCAGCGGGCACATGTCCACGCAGAGCGTGCAGCCGTCGATGCACTTCGACTGGTCGATGGTCACGGGCACGTCGGCCCGCTGGGGTGCCAAGGGCATGGCTGTCTCCGGGAAGGTCGTACGGAGGAAAGGGACGGTGTCAGAGCGACCGGTGCAGAAGGCCGCTCATCGTGATGCGGTCGCCGCGGAATCGGATGAACTCCAGGTCGACCGGGCGGCCGTCGGCGAGGTGCGTGAGCCGTTCCAGCATGAGGACGGCCGCGCCGCGCGGGGCTTCGAGGACGGCGGCGGAGTGGGCGTCCGCCGTGACCGCCTCCAGGGTGATCTCGGCGTGACCGAGGGGCCGGCCGGTGATGGTCTCCAGGAGGCGGAAGACGTCGGTGTTCTCGAGGTCGGCGCCGAGCAGGGCGGTGCCGACGTCCAGGGGGATGTAGGTGAGGTCGAGGGAAAGAGGGAGACCACCCAGGCGGCGCAGGCGCTCGATGTAGAGGACGTCGGTGCCGGGCGGGACGTGCAGGCGCTCGGCGACGGGGGCGGGAGCCGGGGTGGGGCCCACCGTGCGGACCTCGTTGGTGACCCGGCCGTGTTCACGGAGGGTTTCGGCGAGGCCCATCAGGCGGTCGAGGCCGTGGGGATACTTCCGGGCGACGACCACGGTGCCGACGCCGGGCTGGCGTTCGACGAGGCCTTCGGCCCGTAGAAGGTCAAGGGCCTGGCGGACGGTGTTGCGGGAGGCCCGGTAGTCGTCGGCGAGGGTCGACTCGTGAGGCAGTGTGCCCGTGGGGAAGCCGCCCGTGAGGAGCAGACGGCGTAGGAGATCAGCCAGCTGCCGGGCCCGGTCGGCGCGCAGTCGACGCCGCGCCCGGTGGGCGGCGACGGTGGTCGCCCCCTGGCCGGCGTGGTCTCGGATGCGGTCGGTGGGAAGCACGGGTCGAACCCTATCCATCCGATAGGGATAGGCGTGTTGCTGAATTGTTGCGCCACCTGACGCATGGCCGAATGCCACCCTGACCTGGTGTTTTCCGACGGACGGCGATACATGTGCCAGCGACTGCCGGGCCGGGGGAGGGGTGCCGGACGCCGCGGGGTGCGTTCCGCGGCGAATCCGGTCCCGACCTCGCCATGCCGGCCCAGGGTCCCGGCCGCCACATGGCACAGCCCACGGCACTGCTCTCTCCACGGCCGGCAGTTCCATGTTTCCGCAATGTGAGACCTGGCCGGAACTTGTTGACCGACGGCGTGGTGTCTGCTCAACTCACGTCCCATGACCCCGCGCGTGGATTTGACTCGGAGGCGCCACATCGACCTGGCGCACGTCTCCAGCGCGTTCTGTTGTCGTTGACCCCCAAGGCGTGTCGCTGATCCGCGAAGCGGTCCTCGGCAACGGCCGGTGCGCGCCGATGGCGTAGCACCGGAAGGGGCGGGTGCGAAGCCTCCGCCCCGGTCTGTCCTCCCAGGGACCGCGGTATCCACCGCATGACTGCCTGCTTCCCCCGCTCCTCTCTCCGCTCCAGCTCTCCCTCCGTCGGAAGACGCAGCGCGGCGCGAGGCCGGTGAGGGGATGCCCCCGCACCAGCGGGGCCAGGGGCACGTCGCGCAAGTGGCGCGGGCCCGGCGGGACTTCGACACGCCACCCCCGGACAGGTGCGCGCCGACCGGCGTGACATCACGACCGCCGCCACACGGCTCGGCCTGCGTCCATTACACCCCGCGCAGTCGTCGGGGCCGTGGCATCGCGACCGGACCCCGCACCGGCTCGGTCACCGTTCCTCGCCGCCATCACCCGTTCATTCCGACGTTCGGCACCGACGGTGCGCCCGATTCCTCGAGAGGGACCTCCTCATGCCTCCGACCATCCGCAAACTCACGGGCCGCATCGGCGCGGTCGTCGAGGGCGTCGACCTCACCGCGCCGCCCGCCCCCCCGACGATCGCGACACTCCGACAAGCCATCGACGAGCACAAGGCGATCGTGTTCGACCGGGTCCGCCTCGACAACGTCGGGCAGGAGCGCGTGGCCGGGTGGTTCGGTGAACTCACCACCGCTCACCCGAACGTTCCGGCCGCCGACGGCACGACGAACGTGCTCGCCGTGGACAGCGAGACGTCCAAGGCCAACGAATGGCACACCGACGTCACCTTCGTGGTCAACCCGCCGCAGCTCACCACGCTCCGGTCCATCGTGAACACGCCGTACGGGGGCGAGACGCTCGTCGCGAACGCGGCCGCGGCCTACCGCGACCTGCCCGACCCGCTCCGCGCCCTCGCGGACGTGCTGCGCGTCGTGCACACCAACCAGTACGACTACGCGCGCCCTTCGGCCACGTCGGCGCCGCGCGAGGAGTACGACCGGGTCTTCGTCTCGACACCGTACGAGACAGAGCATCCGCTCGTACGGGTGCATCCGCTCACGGGTGAACGCGGGCTCTTCATCGGCGGGTTCGCCAAACGGATCGTCGGCCTGTCGAGCGGTGAGTCGGCGGACCTGCTGCGCATCTTCCAGTCGTACGTGACCCGTCCGGAGAACATCCTGCGCTGGGCCTGGTCCCCCGACCAGTTGTTGATCTTCGACAACAGGATCACCCAGCACTACGGCGTGGACAACTACGACGACCACCCGCGCCGCCTCAACCGTGTGACGGTCGCGGGAGACGTGCCGGTCGGTGTCGACGGCCGCCCGAGCGAGCAACTCGTCGGTGACGCCTCGCACTACAGCAAGGTGCTGGAGGTGGCGGCCCGATGACCGAGGTCAGCCTCAAGAGGCCGGTCGTCGGGCCCACGGCCGCCGAACCGACGACCGCGCCGGAGCGCGAGGTCTTCCTGCCGCGCGACGCCCGCCGTCCGACCCTGCTCCGCACACTCCGTGAGCGGCTGCGCTGGCCGCTCGGGATCTACACGACTCCGGCCGTGATCCTCATCGCCTGGGAGATCCTGGCCAGGACCGGAGCCGTGAAGAAGACCTATGCCCCGGCACCGACCTCCATCGTCAAGTCCGCCGTCGATCTATGGCAACAGGGCGTTCTCGGGCCGGACTTGGCCATCTCACTGCAACGGGCCGGCATCGGTCTCGCGCTCGGTCTGACGGTGGGCATCGTCAGCGGAGTGCTCGGCGGGCTGCTGCGCAGCGGCGAGTATCTGTTCAACGGCCTCGTGCAGATCCTGAACACGATCCCGCTCCTCGCGGTGCTGCCACTCATGATCGTGTGGTTCGGCATCGACGAGCTCACGAAGGTGCTGCTGATCTCGTTCGGCGCAGGCGTCCCGATGTATCTCAACCTGTTCGCCGCGATCCGGGGTGTCGACCAGCGGCTGATCGAGATGGCACGCACGACGGGCGCGGGCACCTGGCGCCTCGTGACGCGGGTACTGGTGCCCGGAGCCCTGCCGGGGTTCCTGGTCGGACTCCGGTTCTCTCTCGCGTACAGCCTTCTGGGTCTCGTCGCCGCCGAGACGGTCAACGCCGACAAGGGGCTCGGGTTCCTCATCACTCAAGGGCAGACCTACCTGCAGACCGGCCAGGTGTTCGTCGGGCTGGTGATCTACTCGCTCCTCGGTCTGATCGCCGACCAGTTCGTCCGGGTTCTCGAGCGGGTGCTGCTGCGGTGGCGCCCCAGTTATGAGGCGGCATGAGTACCACGGTTGTTCCGAACGGCACCCGGACCCACCAGCAGGCGGGCGCCGTCATCGAGCAGGTCGTCCGCCGGTTCGGGGACCGGGTCGTCCTCGACCACCTGGACCTCACCATCGCCGACGAGGAGCTCGTGGTCCTGCTGGGCCCCTCCGGCTGCGGGAAGAGCACCCTCCTGAGGCTGCTCGCCGGGCTGGACCGGCCCGACGGCGGGCGGGTGGAGGTCCCGGCGAAACGCGCGATCGTGTTCCAGGGCGACCGCCTGCTGCCGTGGCAGCGGGTGCTGCGCAACGTCACCCTCGGCCTGCGCGGACCGGACGCCGACCAGCGGGCCCTCGACGTGCTCACCGAGGTCGGACTCGCGGGCCGCGAGAAGGCGTGGCCCAAGGAGCTCTCCGGCGGCGAGGCCCAGCGGGTGTCGCTGGCGCGGGCGCTGGTCTCGGAGCCCGAACTCGTGCTGCTCGACGAACCGTTCGCGGCGCTCGACGCGATCACGCGGCTGCGCATGCACGACCTGGTGCGGGAGCTGCGGAGCAAGCACCACGCGGCCATGCTGCTGGTCACCCACGACGTCGACGAGGCGATCGCGCTGGCCGACCGCGTCGTCGTCATGAGCAACGGACGCATCGGCACCTCGCACCTCGTGGAGCTGTCGGCCGCGGACCGCGAGGCGAGCATCGCGCGAGAGGAACTGCGCTCCGCGCTCCTGGAGGACCTCGGCCTGGCCAACCAGAACTGACTTCATCCGCCACATCCACCGACCTCTCCCACCACAGCACAGAAAGCACGTGAGAACTCATGTCCAGAAGCACCTCCCGGATCGTCGCCGCCGTCGGCCTGCTCGCCCTGGGGAGCGGCCTCGTCGGCTGCGCGTCGACGTCGGAGGCCGCCGCGCCTCTGAGCGGCTCCAGCGCATCAGGCTCCGGCAGCCATCCCGAGTGGAAGAAGTACACCTTCACCATCGGTGACAACGGCGGTGACGGCAGCCAGGAGCTGGCGAAGATCACCGGCGTGTTCGACAACGCGCCCTACAAGGTGAAGTTCGCCCGCTTCACCTACGGCCCGCCGCTCGTACAGGCGGCCGCGTCGGGCGACATCGACCTGGGCAGCGTCGGCGACGTCCCGCCGATCACGGGCGCCGCGAAGGAGTACGGCTTCAAGATCGTCGCCGTCAACCGCTCTCTCAGGCCCGACCAGGCGCTGGAGAACATCATCGTGCCGAAGGGCTCGAAGCTGAAGACGCTCAACGACCTCAAGGGCAAGAGGATCGCTGTACCGCAGGGCAGTTCGGCGCACGGTCTGGCCCTGAACGCGATCAAAAGCGTGGGCCTCAGCCTCAAGGACGTGAAGCTGGTCTTTCTCGACCCGGCGGCCGGAGCCACGGCGTTCAACACCGGCAAGGTGGACGCCTGGTCGATCTGGAACCCGCAGTCGGCGATCGCGGTCAAGAACGGCGCGCGGATCCTGGCCAAGGGTCTTCCGCCGATCGACCAGACGAGCAGCTACTACGTCGCCAGTGACACGTCGCTGAAGGACCGCACGAAGCGGGCGGCTCTCACCGACGTCCTGAAGAGGCTGTCCCGCGAGTTCGCCTGGGCGGTCAAGCACCCCGACCAGCACGCGCAGGCGCTCTCCAAGGAGCAGGGCATCCCCCTGGCCGATGCCAAGGCGACTCTGGCCGCCTTCCAGTTCCGGGTCACTCCGGTGGGGAAGGCGGACATCGCGGCGGAGCAGAAGCTCGCCGACTCCTTCCGCGAAGCGGGCCAGATCACCAAGGAGGTCGACGTCTCGTCGATCACCGACAACCTGCTCCCGGCCGGATACGACAGTTCGAAGCTGTCGGTCGGCTGAGCCGGTACACCACGAACGGACTGGAGAGCAGCAGTGAGCGATCAGAGACGACGCCGGCTCCATCTCAACGCCTTCCTCATGGAGGCCGGTCACCACGAGGCGGCGTGGCGGCTCCCGCACAGCAACCCCCGGGCGGACTTCGACCTGCGGCACTGGATCGAGCTGGCTCGGCTGGCGGAGAGCGCCAAGTTCGACTCGCTGTTCCTCGCGGACGGCCCGGCCATCGCCGGCACGGGCGAGTTCCGGCCGCCGGGCCAGCTCGAGCCGCTCACCCTGCTGACCGCCCTGTCACAGGCGACCAGCAGGATCGGACTCATCGCGACCGTGTCGTCGACGTACAACGAGCCCTACAACCTCGCCCGTCGCCTCGCCTCGGTCGACCACGTCAGCGGCGGCCGGGCCGGGTGGAACATCGTCACCTCGGCGGGCGCCGACGAGGCGGCCAACTTCGGCCTCGTCGACCGTCCCGACCACGCCGGGCGGTACGCCCGGGCCGACGAGTTCCTGCACATAGCCAAGGCGTTGTGGGACAGCTGGGAGTCCGAGGCGGTCGTCGCCGACAAGTCCACGGGGCGCTACGCCGACCCCTCGCGGCTGCACAGGCTCGACCACCGGGGCACGCGCTTCTCGGTGGCCGGCCCGCTCAACGTCGCGCGCCCGCCGCAGGGTCACCCCCTGCTCGTGCAGGCCGGCTCCTCCGAGGACGGCAAGGACTTCGCGGCGCGGCACGCCGAGGCGATCTTCACCGCCCACCAGACGTACGAGCGCGCGGCCGACTTCTACGCCGACATCAAGGCCAGGACCAGCGCCGCGGGGCGTGACCCGGACGGCGTGATCGTGCTGCCGGGCATCGTCCCGTACATCGGGTCGACCGAGGCGGAGGCACGGGCGCTGGCGAAGCGGTTCGACGACCTCCGCGTCCCGGAGTACGGGCTGCGTCAGCTGGCCGCGGTCTTCGAGACCGAGCCGTCGGTGTTCGAACTCGACCAGCCACTGCCGGACTTCATCCTCGCGAGACCGAAGCTGGAGGGTTCGCAGAGCCGCTCCGACCTGATCATCGAACTCGCCGTACGCGAGAAGCTGACGGTCCGCGGGATCATTTCGCGGCTCGGCGGCGGCCGGGGGCACTTCGAGTTCATCGGCACGCCCGAACAGGTGGCGGACACGATCGTCAGCTGGTTCGAGGGCGGTGCGGCGGACGGGTTCAACATCATGGCGCCGGCCCTGCCCTCCGGCCTGGAAAGCTTCATCGAGCACGTCCTGCCGATCCTGCGCGGCAAGGGCCTGTTCCGTGAGGAGTACGAAGGCGCGACCCTCCGCGAGCACTACGGGCTGGCGGTGCCGGGCAACCAGTTCCACGGGGAAGGAGCCTCTGTGTCCCTGTGACCGACACAGGCCGCCTGCTCATCGCATGTCGGACGTGGCTGTCTCGCACGGTGAGACCAGCCGCGAGTGTCCCGACGGGTCAGGGGTTCGCCCAGGCGTCCGGCGTGTCGGTCAACGCGGAAACATCGGCGGGTAGTTGGGCCGATGCGACGTCGGCGAGCGACACGCCCTCGAGGATCTCGCGCACGTTGGACCGCAGCGCGATCCACAGGGGAAGCAGCGACTGGGCCGGACCGGTGTAGGAAAGGTCCGGGGGGCGGACCCCGCGCACTGAGACGAGCGGTCCGTCCACGGTGCGTATGACATCGGCGATGCTGATGGACTCGGCGGGTTTGGCCAGCCGGTAGCCGCCGTTGCCGCCGCGCTGGCTGAGCACGAGACCACCCCGGCGCATGTCGTTCAGGATGCCCTCGAGGAATTTGTGGGGGATGTCCTGGGCGTCGGAGATCGCCTCGGCCTTCAAGGGCCCGTCATCCCGTGACGCGGCGAGCTGCAGCGCGGCACGTACCGCGTAGTCCGCCCTGGCTGAAATCCGCATGTGCGCATTATCCCGTACGGTTCGGTCGGTCTCCATCGCGGGCGGGCAGCCGGGCGGGGGCAAGGGTTCCGCCCCCGCCCGGTCGCCCGGACCCCTGCCCGGCGCTCCATGTCCTGTCGGTCAGAGAGGCGGGACGAACGGAGGGTGCGCACCGTTGAGGAAGTAGTCCCCGACGTCACGGAGCCGGTGGGCGACGGGCTCGTAAAGGGTGTGGGTCCGCGCATTGCGCCAGAAACGGTCGAAGCCCAGTCGCGAGGACGCTGAGCGGGGGCCGACGATATCGAGGGCGCGGGCGGTGGACTCCTGTGCGGCCCGGGAAGCGGCGGCTTCGGCCATGGTTACGAGGACCGAGACTTCCGCGTACTCGTCGTAGGTGAGGTCTTCGCCCCGTGCCAGCCCGCTCTGCACGGCTGCCACCGCCTGCTCGGTGAGTGCGGAGGCGGAGCGGGCTAGGACGGTGAGTTCTCCGTAGACGGTCAGCACCTGCGGGTCCTGGGGGGAGCCGACCGGCCAGGTGGGATGCCAGAGCGCGTGGCCCGCCCTGCTGTACTCACGGGCTTCGGCGAGCACTCCCTCGGCCATGCCGAGAAGGAGCTGGACGGAGAGGAGGCGCCCGACCGGCGATGTGAGAGCTGTCCGGGGCGACAGGACGTCCTCGTCCGCGGACAGGGAGCCCAGTACGTTGTCGGCGGCGACCGGCACGGCGTCGAACTCCACGCTGCCGCCGGCCGCGAGCCGCTGGCCGAACGTGTCGGTGTCGCCCTCGATCCGCACACCGTGATGAGCGGGATCGACGACGACGGCGAAGGGTTCGCCGGTGTCGGCCCTCTCGGCCCGTACGGCGAGACGGTCGGCGACCAGGACGCCCGTGGCATAGCTCTGCCGACCGTCCAGCACATAGCCACCGGCCTTCCTGGCCAGCGTCAGAGGCGGTTCCTGACGGGCGAATCCACCACCCCAACACCAGGGTTCCTTCATGGATCGCCGCACGACCCGAGCGGCGGGGGCGGACCCGCCGAAGAACAGGGCGCTCCACGACAGGAAGTAGTGAGAGGCCAGCAGTTGACCGATCGCGCCGTCGGCTGCTGCGATCTCCCGGACGACGGCGTACGCCGTGGGCCAGTCCGCGCCACCTCCCCCGGCCCCGGCCGGTACGAGGAGCGTCAGCAGTCCCGCCTCGCGCAGTCGGGACACCTCGTCGAAGGGGGTCTTGCCTGCCTGCTCCCTGGCCACGGCGTCCATGGACAGGTCGTCCGCCGATTCGCGGGCCGCGCGCAGCCAGTGTGCGCGGCCGGGTCCTGTCCGGTCGGATTCCGCTGCGGGTCCGGACGGCGCGGTGGCAACGCCCATGGTGATGGTCTCCTCAAGTTCGTTGGCAGGGCGCGGTGTCGGGGCTCTCGTCCTGGTCGGGCACGTACCTGTAGCCCACGCGCCGTACCGTGACGATCCGGCGCCGGTGGGCCTCGCCCAGCTTGCGGCGCAGCCGCGCGATGTGGACATCCACGGTGCGGCCGTCGCCGATGTGGTCGTAGCCCCAGACGCCGGCCATCAACTGCTCGCGCGAGTGCACCTGACGGGGGTGCAGGACGAGATGGGCCAGCACCTCGAACTCCATGTACGTCAGGTCGAGTTCACGTCCGTCCAGTTCCGCGACATGGCGCGCCGTATCGATGCGGAGGGCACCGTCGTCCACCTGCCGCACGGGAGGTGAGTCGGTGTAGGCGAGCGGTCGGATCTCCGGCCGTGTCACGTCCTTGGCGAAGAGCTGGGTGGGGTCGGTCCCCTCGGGGACGAGCAAGAGGTATCCCACGAGGCGTGGGGAGCCGTGCTCCTCGGTGCCGCTCGGCGCCGCGTCGTCCACGAGGCGCAGACGGCGCGTGCCGGGGAGTGCTGGATCCGAGGAAGTGGTCTGGGCCGGGAGTGCCGTGGTCATGGCGGTCGCCCTTCAGAAGTTCGTCGGTCGTCGGGCGCAGGGGGTGGTGCGCCGGATCACCTGGGATGAGAGGGAGCGGGGTGGCACGCGCGGTGTGTGGCGCGTGCCCTACACGCGACAGCAGGCGGCGCTGACGACGTGACCAAAGTCGACATGCCGACGACGAACGAGTCGTTGCTGCGTGGGGGCCATGTGCATCATCCTGCGCACCCGCCGGACGGGCGGTCAATGCTTTCCTAGTAAATCGATAGGAAATGTAGGGAACGCAACACCGCGGGCGGGCCCGCCGGTTCACCGTCGACCGCCCGCAGGTACTGCTGAAGGCCGGTCCAGCATCCGGGCCGTAGTTGACGGGAAAGCGAGGTGTACTGCTGAATTGATCGCATGAACGCCGAGCAGCACCTGGTCACCCGCGACTACATCGACTTCGGTCGGGTGTGGTCCGCGGCGTGTTGCGGCTGACGCGGCAGCGGGCCGTCTGAACGGTTCCGCCCTCCCTCGGTGTCCCCGTAGCGTGCCGAGTTCTCTCTTCGCGTGACCGTCGTATCCCGTGCACTGAACTCACGTCGACTCCGTGCACGGACGGTTTTGCGAGGCGGGACAGCGCTACCTGCTTCCTTGCGGCGACCGAGGTCCCCACCCCACCCCGGCATCGTCACACCTGCTCACCCACGTGGATCCAGCGCCCTGAAGCGCCGTCACACCCCGCCGCACCGAGGGCCGCTCCGCCGCGCCCACGTGCTGCCCACGGCACGGCCCCACAGGACTTGAGGAAAGGTCATCTCCCATGCCAGTGGAGTTCCTTGGCATCGCAGCCACCAACGACGGCTCCGAAACCACCCCGCGCTCCGGCGCAGCCTTCGACAAGGAGTACACGCTCCGGCTCGCCCGTGCGCACGAGGACCACGGCTGGGACCGGGTGCTGTTCGCCTACGGTTCCGGATCTCCGGATCCCGCGCCGGCCGCCGCCTACATCGCGAGCAGGCTGGAGCGCCTCCAGATCCTGCTCGCCCACCGGCCCAACGTCTCGTACCCGACCTTCGCCGCGAAGACGTTCGCCACCCTCGACCAGATCAGCGAGGGCCGGCTGGCCGTGCACTTCATCACCGGCGGCAACGACCACGAACAGGGCCGCGAGGGCGACACCCTCACCAAGGACGAACGCTACGCCCGCACCCGCGAGTACATCCGGATCGTCAAGAAGATCTGGACCACGCACGAGCCCTTCGACCACGAGGGGGAGCACTACCGCTTCCAGGACTTCGTCAGCGACGTCTTTCCGGCCCAGCATCCCCGTCCGAACGTGTCGTTCGGCGGCTCGTCTCCTGCCGCGTACGCCGCCGGGGGCGCCGAGGCTGACATCTACTGCCTGTGGGGCGAGCCCCTGGAGAAGACCGCCGAGCAGATCGAAGCGGTGAAGGCCGCCGCGAAGGCTGCCGGTCGCACCGACGTGCCCCGCATCCAGGCGGCGTTCCGCCCGATCATCGCCCCGACCGAGGAACTGGCCTGGGAGAAGGCCCACCGCACGGTCGGCGCGATCAAGACCCGCAAGGAGAAGGGCGATCCGGTCACCAAGCGCCACAGCGGCCACGCTCAGCCGCAGAACTCCGGCTCGCAGCGGCTGATCGCCATCGCCGAGGCGGGGGAGCGCTACGACCGAGCCCTGTGGACCCCGACCGCCGCCGCGACCGGTGGCGCGGGCAACTCCAACGCCCTGGTCGGAACCCCGGAGACGGTCGCCCAGGCGCTGCTGGACTACTACGACCTCGGCGTCGACATCCTCTCCGCCCGCGGCTACGACCTGCTGGGCGACGCGATCGACTTCGGCCGGTACGTGATCCCGATCGTCCGCGAGGAGGTCGCCAAGCGCGACGCCGAGCGAGCGGCGCGTGGCACACAGGACCTCGCGGCGGTGCATGGATGACGTCCGTCACCCGACCACCCCGCCCGTAGCCGAGCTGACGGTCGTTCAAGTGGCCATGTCCGACCCGAGGGTGGGACCGCCGTGTACGTGGGATCCGGACACTTCAATGGACGACCGTCATCCCGGGAGGTCACGGCGGCGGGCCTGAACACCCGCCGCTAGCCCACGAGTTCGCATACGAGCGCGGCGACCTGGTCGGCTTCGATGAGGAAGCCGTCGTGACCATAGGGGGATTCGATCACCCGCAGGTCATCTGCCGTCCGGATCCCGGCGGCCAACTCCGCCTGCTGAGTGAGGGGATACAGGCGGTCCGAGCTCACGCCTGCGACAAGTGTCCTGGCGGTCACGCGGCGCAGGGCGGCGCGGGTGCCGCCACGACCGCGACCGATGTCATGGGTGTTCATCGCGTCTGCCAGCACCACATAGCTGGCCGCGTCGAAGCGTCGGACCAACTTGTCCGCGTGGTGGTCGAGATAGGACTCGACCCGGTACCGCCCGCCGTTCCAGGGATCCTCCGTCCCCTGGGGCGCGCGACCGAAGCGGACCTGCAACTCCGGCTCGCTGCGGTAGGTGACGTGGGCGATGCGGCGGGCCAGGCCGAGCCCAGCGTGCGGACCCCGGCCCGAGTCGTGGTAGTCGCCGCCGCGCCAGTGCGGGTCGCCGCGGATGGCATGGAGCTGGATGTTGGCCCAGGCGATCTGCTCCGCGCTTGCCGCCCCCGTGGTGGCCAGCAGAAGCAGAGCGCGCGTGCGCTCCGGATACGAGACAGCCCATTCCAGGGCGCGCATCCCGCCCATGGAGCCGCCGACCACCAGGGCCCAGCGGCCGATGCCGAGTGCATCGGCCAGGCCGGCTTCCGCAGCGACCTGGTCGCGCTGGGTCAGTGAGGGGAAGGCTCCACCCCAGTGCCGTCCGTCGGGACGCGTCGAGGACGGTCCGGTGCTGCCCTGGCAGCCGCCCAGCACATTGGGGACGACGACGAACCAGCGGTCCGTGTCCAGTGCCAGACCGGGCCCGATGAGCCCGTCCCACCAGCCGGGGGTGGGGTGACCGGGCTGGGCCGCTCCGGCGGCATGGCTGTCGCCGGTGAGCGCGTGGAGCACCAGTACGCCGTTGGAGCGGTCCGGCGCGAGCCGCCCCCAGGTTTCGAACGCGAGCCGCACGTCGGGCAGTTCACCTCCCGCTTCCAGCGCCAGGGGCTTCTCCCGTACGTGCCACTGGCGGCGACCCGGGGGGTCCCCCTCCCGCCAGGCCCCGGAGGCCGGCGGGAGAGGGACCGCGGAAGGCGTCAGTACGGTGTTCAGGACGCGCCCTTGGCCGCGCGGAAGCCTGCCTCCAGGTCCGCCTTGAGATCGGCGAGGTTCTCGATGCCGACCGACAGCCGTACCAGGCCGGGCGACGTGCCGGTCGCCGTCAACTGCGCGTCGTCCAACTGGCTGTGAGTGGTGGACGCCGGATGGATGATGAGGCTGCGCACGTCGCCGATGTTGGCGAGATGGCTGAACAGCTCGACGGCGTCGACGAACCGCTTCCCGGCTTCGACCCCGTCCCGCAGTTCGAAGGCAAGGACCGCGCCGGAGCCACGCGGCAGATACCGCTGCCCTGCCTCGTACCACCGGTTGGACTCCAGGCCCGGATAGTGGACGGCGGCCACCTCGTCGCGCTGCTCCAGCCATTCGGCCAGGGCCTGGGCGTTGGCCGAGTGCCGCTCGATCCGCAGGCTGAGCGTCTCCACGCCCTGCAGGAGCAGGAACGCCGAGTGCGGGGAGAGCGCCGGACCGATGTCGCGCAGCAGCTGCACCCGCAGTTTGATCGCGAAGGCGCCCGGACCGAGCGCGGGCCAGTACTGCAGGCCGTGGTAGCTCGGGTCCGGCTCACTGAAGTCGGGGAAGCGGTCGGCGTGCGCGCCGAAGTCGAAGGTGCCGCCGTCGACGACGACACCGGCGATCGTGGTGCCGTGGCCGCCGAGGAACTTGGTCGCGGAGTGGACGACGATGTCGGCGCCGTGCTCGATGGGCCGCAGCAGATACGGGGTCGGCACGGTGTTGTCCACGATCAGCGGGACACCCGCCTCGTGTGCGACGTCGGCCACCGCCCGTACGTCGAGGACGTTGCCGCGCGGATTGCCGAGTGTCTCGGCGAACAGGGCCTTCGTGTTCGGCCGGATCGCCGCTCGCCAGGCCTCGAAGTCGTCCGGGTCGTCGACGAAGGAGACCTCGATGCCGAACTTCGGCAGCGTGTGGCGGAACAGGTTGTACGTGCCGCCGTACAGGGACGTGCTGGAGACGATGTGGTCGCCCGCACTCGCCAGCGTCAGGATGGCGAGGGTCTCCGCGGCCTGCCCGGAGGCCAGGGCCACCGCGGCGACCCCGCCTTCGAGCGCGGCGATCCGCTGCTCGAAGACGTCCTGCGTCGGGTTGTGGATCCGGGTGTAGATGTTGCCCGGCTCGGCGAGCGAGAACAGGTCGGCGGCGTGCTGGGTGTCGCGGAAGACGAACGAGGCGGTCTGGTAGATCGGCACCGCCCGCGCCCCGGTCGTCGGGTCCGGCGCTGCACCGGCGTGGATCTGCTTGGTCTCGAACGACCAGGCCGAGGTGTCGGGCCCGGCCGGTTCGTCCTCGGGGGTGTGGCCGGCGGTGACGGAGTCGATGGGCTGGCTCATGGTTCTCCCTTGCGCGGGGCGTGCGGGGGTGCGTGAAGCGACCGCGGGACTGCCGTCCGGACCGCGAAGGAGCAGGGCGGAGGACGGTGCGGTGCGGTGATGAAGAGAGGGTTCAGATGCCGGAGCGCGGCGTCAGCTCACGGCGGAACAACACATGGTGGTGACACGCCCGTAGTCAACGTGGCGGCGGGTCACAAGCACGGTCATGGAGTCAGATAACCACAGATGGTGACGGTTCACCAGCGTGACTTGGAGGAAGGCGGCTCGGGCGGCCCCGCCCGGCCGTCGCCCCGGTCGCCGTCCCGGCCACGGCATCCGGACCACCGCCGCACCCGTCCTGCGCGGTGGGCGGCGGGGCGATCGTCGCCACGGCGGTGGCGTCCGGGCCGCGCGGCGACCCGGACACGGGGGTCTCGCGGAGTCCCGTCAGGGCTGTCCGCCACGCTCCAGGGGGAGCCTGTCGCCCGCCTCGATCGCGACCGGCAGCCGGTTCTCGGCCGGCGGCAGCGGGCAGGTCGCCAGATCCGTGTAGGCGCAGGGCAGGTTCGCGGCGCGGTTGAAGTCGAGCGTCACCCTGCCCTCACTGCCAGGTGCGGCGATCTGCAGGGCACGGTTCGCCGCGTAGGTGGTCACGCCGGAGGTCTTGTCCGTGAACAGCACCATCAGGCTGCCAGGAGCGTTGCCGTTGAACGCGGTGAGGTGCCGCGGCACTCCGTCCAGCTCGAACTCGACCTGGCCGGGGGAGTCGTAGACATGCTCCAGCCCTTCGACGGCCGCACCGACGGTGACCGCGCGCGGCGCGTCGAAGGGCAGGAACCGCCCGGCGCGGACCCAGCGGGGATCAGGGGCGTAGGCCGGGGTGCGGGTGAAGGCGGCGCGCAGCGCGTTGCCGGGATGGCGGGGCCGCAGAATGTCGTGCCCTCCGCGCTTGGCGACCTCGATCACCGCGTCACCCGAGCCGACATACACGCTGTCCCGTTCGGCGATGACGCCGAAGTCGTGTCGCCCGCGCACCACTTGCCCGTCGACGGTCAGTTCGTCCTCCGCCTCCAGCTCGACCACCACCCCGTCGGCGGTGCTCGACCAGGCTCCCGGGGCGTCCTCGAACCGGGTCGGCAGCGCACTCAGCCAGTGGAGGCTGGTGATCGCGAGAAACCCGTGGGGGCCGGCGAGTACCGCCTCCTTCCCCCGGTGCCACTCCTCCCACTCCTGGACGAAACTCACCCGGTCGATGTCTTGGACGGTCATGTCCACTCCCTCCGGCTGCACTTGATGTTCTCCGTGCAACTGCCGTGCCCGTCCATGTCATTCCGGCACGGCGAACTCTTGACGCCGAGAGAATTGTCGATCTACGGTGAGCGCGAGCTACGAGTTCCGGTGATCAAGCCCTGGCTGGCCGGACGGCAACCCTCGACGCAGCGGGGTGCCCCAGGTGAAGGCTCGGCGGATATTCCAGTTCTGCAAGTGCGATCCGACCGGCCCGTGAGCCGGCGACACCCCAGGAGGACGGCGTGGCAAGTGCCCTCGTGCTGTGCTCCCGACGTCATGTCGACCTGCTGATGGTCTGCAGCTGTCTCTGTCGCGGCTGATCGACTCGTCGGCCGACTCGACGACGTTCAGGCAACTCCCTTTTCATCCTTGACGTTTCACGCGACCGCGCACGCACGCCTGGTCGGCCTCCTGCCGACCCGTCCGGCTGCCGCGGCTCCCACGCGTCCCCACCCATGCGGAAGCAGAGACCTGCCATGGCTCAGCACAACAGCCCGAGACCGATCCGATCCGTCCGCCCCGGCCTTGGAGCCCTGTCACTCGGGACGGCGTTCCTGGTCGCCCTGACGGGCTGCACGAGCACCAAGGATTCCAGTGGTTCCGGTTCCGGCGGTGCGACGATCACCGTCGGTACGACGGACCAGGTGACCAGCCTCGACCCGGCGGGCGCCTGGGACGCGGGCTCCGGCACCATCGAGACCGAGGTCTACGCGACCCTGCTCAGCGTGAAGAACGGTGCCACGGAGGTTTCCCCGGACCTGGCCACCGGAATCAAGCTCACGGGTCCCAAGGAGTACACGGTCACCCTCAAGAAGGGGCTGAAATTCAGCAACGGTCACCGACTGACCTCGTCCGACGTCAAGTTCAGCTTCGACCGCAATCTGAAGATCGCCGACGAGAACGGCCCGTCGTCGCTCCTGTACAACCTCGACTCCGTCGCCGCCCCGACACCCACCACCGCCGTCTTCACCCTCAAGTCCGCCAACGACACGCTGTTCCCGCAGGTGTTGTCCACCGCGGCCGGCCTCGTCGTCGACGAGCAGGTCTTCCCCGCGGACAAGATCCTCGACGACAAGGCCATCGTCGCGGCCAAGCCCTGGAACGGCCCGTACGGCGTCACGAGTTACGACAAGAACTCGCTGGTCTCCTTCACCGCCAACAGCGCCTACGGCGGCCAGTTGGGCACCCCCAAGACCAAGAACGTCCAGCTCAAGTACTACACCGACGCCAGCAACCTGAAACTCGACGTCCAACAGGGCACCGTCGACGCCGTCTACCGCACCCTCACCACAGCCGACCTCGACGACCTGGCCAAGAAGAAGGACGTCAAGGTCCACACCGGCTCCGGCAACGGCATCCGCTACATCGTCTTCGACTTCACCACCCAGCCGTACGGCACCAAGACCAAGAACGCCGACAAGGCCAAGGCGCTGGCCGTACGCCGGGCCGTCGCCGACTCCGTCGACCGGGCCCAACTCGCCCAGCAGGTCTACAAGAACAGCTACCAGCCGCTGTACAGCTCCGTACCCGACGGACTCACCGGCGCAACCGACTCCTTCAAGTCGCTCTACGGCGACAAGAAGGGCGGCCCCGACAAGGCCGCGGCCGCCGCACGGCTGAAGGCGGCCAAGGTGAGCACCCCCATCACCCTCAACCTGCAGTACAACAGTGACCACTACGGCTCGTCCTCGGCCGACGAGTACGCGCTGATCAAGACGCAGCTCGAAGCCACCGGACTGTTCAAGGTGAACCTCCAGTCCACCGAGTGGACCCAGTACGGCAAGGACCGCATCAAGCACCTCTACCCGCTCTATCAGCTGGGCTGGTACGCCGACTACCTCGACGCGGACAACTACCTCGCGCCCTTCTACTCGGCCAACAGCTGGGTCGCCAACGACTACTCCGACCCCGCCGTACGCGAGCTGATCAAGAAGGAGGAGTCGGAGAGCGACACCGCCGAGCGAGCCGAACTGCTCAAGCGGGCACAGGACAAGGCCGCCGCGTCGGTGCCACTGCTGCCGCTGCTCCAGGGGTCCACCGCGATCGTCACCCGTACCGACATCAGCGGTGTGCCCGACGAGCTGAACAGCGCGTACACCTTCCGCTGGGCCGGGCTCGCGAAGAAGTGAGCGCCCTCACCCAGGACACCCCCGGCGCCGTCGGTATCCCGGCCGACGGCGCCGGGGGGTACGGACTCGCCCGCTACCTCGTGGTCCGCTTCCTCCTCATCATCCCCACCATGTTCATCCTGGTCAGCCTCGTCTTCTTCCTGATGCGCGCGACCGGTGACCCGATCAGCGCCGCCTTCGGCGACCGGCTCACCCCGGACCAGCTCCAGGCCAAGCTGCACCAGGCGGGCTACGACCGGCCGTTGCTCACCCAGTACCTGGACTACCTGAAATCCCTGGCGACCGGCGACTTCGGCCGCACCGTCACCGACAACCAGCCCGTGACACACGTGCTGGGCACGTACGGCGCCGCCACCGTCGAACTCGCCTTCTACGCCCTCACCGTGGCGCTCGTCGTGGGCGTCCCCCTCGGCATGGTGGCGGCCTCCCACCGGGACCGCGCACCCGACGCGGCGCTGCGGCTCTTCGCCGTCCTCACCTATGCCACCCCCGTGTTCTTCGTGGGACTGCTGCTGAAGCTCGTCTTCGCGATCCAGCTCGGCTGGCTGCCGGCGTCCGGCCGGGCGAGCACCGACGTCCAGCTCTTCCTCCAGAACCAGACCAGCACGACAGGGCTCTACCTCGTCGACGCTCTCCGCAGCGGCGACATACCGGCTGTCACGGACGTCCTGAAGCACGCCGTGCTCCCCGCCCTGGCGCTGGGCCTGCTCGTCGCCGGCATCCTCCTGCGGCTGGTGCGCACGAACCTGATCGGCACCCTCGGCGCCGACTACGTCGAGGCTGCCCGTTCCCGAGGCGTGGCGCCCTTCCGCCTGGTCACCCGGCACGCCACCCGACCCGCCCTGATTCCCGTCGTCACCGTCCTGGGACTCCAGGTCGCCGGGCTGCTCGGCGGAGCGGTGCTGACGGAGACCACCTTCGAGTGGAAGGGCCTCGGCTACGAACTCGCCCACTACCTGACGGTGCGTGACTTCCCCGCGGTACAGGGAATCGTGGCCCTGTTCGCCGTGGTCGTTGCGGTGACGAACTTCCTCGTCGATGTCGTCGCGGCGCTGATCGATCCCCGAGTGAGGTACTGAGCCGTGGCCCAACTCCTCGTGCGACGGCCGACCCTGCTGCCGGACCGCCTGCGCGCACGGCTGCTCACCGGCGGCGCGGTGCAGCGCGCCATGCTGCTCACCGGCGCCGTACTCACCGCGCTGTTCCTCCTCACCGCGCTCCTCGGCCCCCTGCTCGCCCCGTACGGATACTCACAACTCCAGGACGGCGGAGGACTGTTCGGGTCGCAGCAATCCCCCAGCGGGGCCCATCCGCTGGGCACCACCATCGCGGGGTACGACGTGCTGTCCCGCACAGTGTGGGGCGCCCGGACCGCGCTGGAGATCATCCTCGCCTCGCTGCTGCTCTCCGTGGTCCCCGGCACCGTGCTGGGCCTGGCCTCCGGCTATCTCGGCGGACGCCTGGACCGGTTGCTGGTGGGGCTGGCCGACGCGCTCTACGCGTTCCCGCCACTGCTGCTCGCCATCGTCATGTCCATCGTGATCAGCGGCGGACAGTCGAGTCTCGTCGGAGGCCTCGGCGCGGCGGCCTGCTCGGTCGCCGTGGCCTTCGTACCGCAGTACTTCCGCGTCGTACGGGCCGAGGTGATCCGGGTGAAGGCGGAGCCGTTCGTGGACGCGGCCCGAGTCATCGGCACCGGGACCTGGCGGATCATGTTCCGGCACGTGCTGCGCAACTCGGTCCGCACCCTCCCGCTGATCTTCACCATCAACGCCTCCGAGGCCATCCTCACCCTCGCCGGGCTCGGCTTCCTCGGCTTCGGCATCGAGCCCAACTCGGCCGCCGAGTGGGGCTACGACCTCAACCGATCGGTCGCCGACGTCACTTCAGGCCTGTGGTGGACCGCGATACCGCCGGGCCTGGCCATCGTGCTCACCGTGCTCGGCACCACCCTGCTCGGCGAGAGCCTCACCGACCTGGCCGACCCGCGGCTCCGGCGGCGCGGCGACTCGACCGCGACCGCCACCGGAACGGACGGAGGCGCGGACCATGCCTGACCTGCTGCGCATCGAGGACCTGCATGTCACCTTCGCCACGGACGCCGGTCCGGCCCCCGCGGTGAAGGGGGTGAGCCTGTCCGTCACTCCAGGGGAGGTGCTCGCCCTGGTCGGCGAGAGCGGCAGCGGCAAGACCGTGACCGCCAAGTCGGTCCTCGGGCTGCTGCCCGCCACCGCGACCGCCCGCGGCCGGGTACTGCTCGGCGACGGCACCGTAGGCCCGGCAGAGGACGTGCTCACCGCGTCCCCTGCCCGGCTGCGCGCACTGCGAGGCACACACGCCGCCATGGTGTTCCAGGAGCCGTCCACCGCGCTGAACCCGGTCTTCACCATCGGCTGGCAGCTCACCGAGGGCCTGCGCGCCCACGGGCACGGCGGCGGCAAGGCCGAACGCAGGGCCCTCGCCGTCGAATGGCTCGAGAAGGTCGGAATCCCGGACCCGGCCACCCGCGTGGACCACTACCCCCACCAGCTGTCCGGCGGCCAGAAGCAGCGCGCCGTCATCGCCATGGCCCTCGCGCTGGGCACCCGGCTCATCGTGGCCGACGAACCCACCACGGCCCTGGACGTCACCGTCCAGGCGGAGATCCTGGAACTCCTGCACCGCTGCCGCACCGACTACGGCACCGCCGTCCTGCTCATCACCCACAACATGGGTGTGGTCGCCGACCTCGCGGACCGGGTGGCGGTGATGAGCGAGGGCAAGGTGGTGGAACAGGCCCCGGTCCGCACGTTGTTCGCGGCGCCCCGGCACTCCTACACCCGCAAACTGCTGGCCGCCGTACCGGTCTTCGGCGAGGGAGGCCGTACGCCGGCCCCCGCTGGGGACGACGAGCCGCCGGTCGTCAGAGCTGCCGGGCTGGTCGTGGACTATCCAGGGCGACTGGGGAGGAAGGGTTTCCGGGCGGTCGACGGCGTGAGCTTCGAGATCCGGCCGGGTGAGGTGCTCGGACTGGTGGGGGAGAGCGGCAGCGGCAAGACCACCATCGGCCGGGTCGTCGCCGGACTGACGGACGCGACAGACGGTGAACTCGCGGTGTTCGGCGAGCCGTTGACGGCTCGAAGGCGCACGCGCGGTCGGGCCGGCCACATCGGCTACGTCTTCCAGGACCCCGCGGCCAGCTTCAATCCGCTGCTGACCATCGGCGACAGCATCGCGGAACCGCTGGCCGTTCACCGGCGCCAACTGGGGGCCACGGCGATCCGCACCGAGGCCGAGGCGCTGCTGGAGTCAGTCCACCTGCCCCGGGGCTATGCCGGCCGCTACCCCCACGAGCTCAGCGGCGGCCAGCGTCAGCGCGCCGCCCTGGCCCGTGCGCTCGCCCTGAGGCCCCCGCTGCTCATCGCGGACGAACCCACCTCGGCGCTCGACGTGTCCGTCCAGGCGAAGGTGCTCGACCTCTTCACCGAACTGCAGCGGGAGCTGGGCTTCGCGGCGCTCTTCATCAGCCATGACCTCGCGGTGGTCGAGCAGGTCGCCGACCGTGTCGTCGTCCTGCACCGCGGCCGGATCGCCGCGTCCGGTTCCACCGCCCAGGTCCTGGGCAGCCCACAGGACGACTACACCCGGCGACTGGTCGCCGCGCTGCCCGTCCCCGATCCGGTTCGGCAGGCCCGCCGCCGGGATCTGACCATCGACGCCCCTGACGCCCTCGACGAAGGAGTGGCAAACGTATGACCGACACCGTGGTGGACGTGGTCGAGCAGGTGCTGAGCAGTACCCCCGTGTTCGACGGCCACAACGACCTGCCCGTGGCGCTGCGCGCCCGCTCCGGCAACAGCGTCGAGGGGCTCGCCGACGGCCGCCCGGACCTCCACACCGACCTCCCCCGGCTGCGGGCGGGAGGGGTCGGAGCGCAGTTCTGGTCGGTGTACGTCTCCTCGGAACTGCCCGAACCCGAGGCCGTGGTAGCCACGTTGGAGCAGATCGACGCCGTCTACCGGCTCGTCGCCCGCTATCCGGACACGCTGCGGATCGCCTACACCGCGGCCGAAGTCGAGCACGCGGTCGCCGAGAGGCGGATCGCCTCCCTGCTGGGCGTCGAGGGCGGTCACAGCCTCGCCGAGTCACCCGGCGTCCTCCGCTCGTACGCCCGACTCGGCGTCCGCTATGTGACCCTCACCCACAACGACAACACCTCCTGGGCGGACTCGGCCACCGACGAGCCGGGCGTCGGCGGCCTGAACGACACAGGCCGCGCGATCGTCGCCGAACTCAACCGCACCGGCCTGCTCGTGGACCTCTCCCACGTCGCCGAGTCCACCCAGCGGGCGGCCCTCGCGGCCTCCACCTCGCCGGTGCTGTTCAGCCACTCGTCCGTACGCGCCCTCAACGACCACCCGCGCAACGTAAGCGACCCGGTTCTGGAACTGTTGCGGGACAACGGCGGTGTCATCCAGCTCACCTTCGTGCCGTACTTCATCTCCGCCGAAGTCGCCGATTGGTCAGCGGAGTTGCAGGCCGAGCGAGAGCGTCTCGGGCTGGCGGCCCAGGCCTGGACCTGGCCGCGCGCACCACGACCGGGCGAGGACCCGGCCCTGGTCGCCGAAGAGCACGCGGCGGCCTTCGCCGCATCCGCCGACGAACGGCTGCGGCGCTGGACCGAGGAACACCCCCGCCCCGAGGTGACGGTGGCCCAGGTCGCCGATCACGTCGAGCACGCCCGCGAGGTGGCGGGCAGGGACCACATCGGCCTCGGCGGTGACTACGACGGTGTCGACCACCAGCCCACGGGCCTCGCCGACGTCTCCGGTTACCCGGTGCTGCTGAGCGAACTCGCCGACCGCGGCTGGTCCCGGGCCGACCTGGAGGCGCTGACCGGCCGCAATGTGCTGCGCGTCCTGCGCGAGTCCGAGCACCGCGCGGCCGAACCGCTCTGGCCGACGGCCCCGCTGCGGTGAGCGCACGGTGATGCGCGCACGCCGATGGGCCGACGAGTTCGCCCGGTGGACGCCGGGCCTGCTCGCGGTCGGCGCCTGCCTGTGGGGACTTCCGGCGGACGCCGGAGCCGGGCGGTCGTCCGCCGTCCGGACACCCGGAGTGTCCCGCGGCCCACATCCCGCTGACGGACGTGGAGCGGGAGCTCTGGTCCGCCCTGAACCTGAAGGCCTGAGAACCAGCCCTCAGGATCTCCGGCGCATCACCCTAGGAACGACTCACCCGCGACCGCACCCGATCGAGGAGCCGGAGCCCGTCGCCGGTCGTGAACCACCGGGTGTGGTCCACCAGATACCGGTAGGCCAGATCGGCGTTGGCCAGCGATCCGGTGATGCCGTGGAAGTAGCCCAGTTCGGACAGGGCGAACTCGGCGTGCACGAGCGGCAGCAGCTCGGGCAGGGCGGCCGACTCGGCGGAGCTCAGCGCGCGGACCGAGGTGTACCCGTCGAGGAGCGCGTCCACGTCGTCCGGGCGGACGGGGCGGGACGGGTCGAGCCACTGGACGGTGTTGCGCTCGATGGCGGTCGCGAGGTCGTGAACGGCGGTCGTGCGGTCACTCAGGCCGAAGTCGAGCACGGTCGAGACGGCGCCGGTCGCCTGGTCCCAGAGCAGATTCGAGGCATGCCAGTCGTTGTGCGTCCACAGCGGTGCGAGGCGGCCGAGGTGAGGCAGCAGACGCTCGTGGAAGGGAAGATGCACCGTGCGCAGGTCCTCCCGCCAGGGACGTCCCGCCAACGCCGCCTCCAGCGCGGGCCGTTCGGCCGCGTACGCCTCCAGCGCCGCCTCGGGATCGACCGCCGCGAAGATGCCGAAGGAGGAGACGAGGGGCTGCGGGCGCCTTCTCGGGGCACCGAACCCCTCCGCCGCCAGATGGAGTTGGGCGAGTGCGACACCGGCGGCCCGGGCATGGGCGACGGACGCGAACGGCGACCACGACAGCGCGTCCCGGTAGAGATCCGTCCCCGTTCCGGCCGTATGGACCTCGTACACCCACGGCCCGCGCGCCTCGACCCCCAGCACCTCCACGACCGGCGCACCCCGGTCCCGCAGATACCGCAGGAAGGCGTGCTCCTCGGCCAGACCTTCCACGGTGCGTACGTCGCTGTGGTGCCGTTTCACGAAGAGCCGGCGCCCGCCCCGCTCGACAAGTGCGGCCGCCGACAACGGGCGCGGGCTGCGCCAAAGTATCCGTACGGGACCGACGACGGCCTCGACCTCCGCCTCGGTGAGCGGAGGCCAGTCCGGGGCCACCGGTTCCGTACCCATGCCATGGGCCAGGAGCGCGCTCATCCGGCCGTCACCTCCTTCACTCGGCTCACGCGGCCGCTGAGGGAGTCCAGCAGCCGCCGCTCGGTCGCCGCGAACTGCGGCTCGGAGAGGGCGTCGAGACCGCGCGGGCCCGAACGCGGCACCTCGATGCGCTCCACGACCGTGGCCGGGCGGGGCGAAAGGACATGCACCGTGTCGGCGAGCAGAACCGCCTCGCGAATGTCGTGTGTGACCAGGACGACCGTCCAGCGGTAGCGCTGCCACATGTCGGCCAGCCACAGCTGCATCTCGGTGCGGGTGAGCGAGTCGAGCGCGCCGAACGGCTCGTCGAGCAGCAGCACGGGCCGCTCCAGGACGACGGTGCGCAGCAGGGCCGCGCGCTGCCGCATACCGCCGCTGAGCTGGAAGGGGTAGGCGGACTGGAAGCCGTCGAGGCCGAAGGCGTCGAAGAGTTCGCCGGCCCTGCGCCGCGCCTCCTTCTTTCGCACTCCCTGGGCCTCGAGTCCCAGCGCCGTGTTGTCGAGCACCGTGCGCCAGGGGAACAGCAGGTCCTTCTGGGGCATGTAGGCGACCTTGCCCGAGGCTACGGACGCGGGGGCGCCCTCGACCAGGATCTCGCCCGAAGTAGGCCTGTCCAGACCGGAGATCAGGTTGAACAGGGTGCTCTTGCCGCTGCCGCTCGGGCCGATGACGGCCGCGAACTCACCCGGCTCCACGGTCAGGTCGAGGTCGCGCAGCACCGCGAGCGACCCGAACGTCTTTCCCGCGCCCCGCACTTCGAGGCTCATGACCGGCCCTCCTTCACCAGCGCCCGCTCCCAGGGGAGGACGAGTCGTTGCAGCAGATAGGTCGCCCCGAACAGGGCGATGCTCAGCGCGGCCGTCACCGCGACCGCCGCGAACACCAGGTCCGTGCGGAACGCGCTCTTCTGCGCCTGCATGTAGATCCCGAGGCCCTTCTCGGCGCCCGCGTACTCCGCGAAGACCGCGCCCACCACGGCGTACGTGATGCTCACCCGCAGTCCGGTGAAGAAGTGGGGCAGCGCGCTCGGTACCCGGACCAGCCGGAAGGCGCGCACCCGGCCCGTGCCCAGCGAGCGCAGCAGCCGCATCGCGTCGCGGTCGGTGGCGGCGAAGCCCGCCGCCAGGTTCGCCGCGAGCGGGAAGAACGTCGTCAGGGTCACCACCAGCATCTTCGGCAGCAGACCGAAGCCGAACCAGATGATGAGCAGCGGCGCGACGGCCACGATCGGGATGGTCTGCGAGGCCACCAGGAGCGGATAGAGGCCCCGGCGGGCCACGGCCGAGAAGTCCAGCACCACGGCCACCAGCCAGGCGGCGGTGAAGGACAGCGTGAAGCCGAGCAGGGTCTCCTGGAGAGTGGGCAGCGTCTGGTCCCACAGGTCGCCACGGTTCGCCCACCCTTGCGCCAGGACGCGGCCGGGGCTGGGCAGCACCGTCGGGTCGACGGCGGCGGCGGTCACGTACACCTGCCAGCCGGTCACGAGCACGGCGAGAACGAGCAGCGGCGGCCAGACCGCGCGCAGGGCCGTCCTCACTTGGTGTCCGGGAGGTAGGCGTCGGTGAAGAACGTCGAGGCGTCCGGCGCCTTGGTGAGCTTCTTGCCGTTCTTGTCCACCAGCAGTCCGGACGTGAACTCGAAGTCGGCGAAGTCCTGCCAGCGCTTCGCCGTCTGGGTGCCGATCGTGCCGTCTGCGGCCCGGTAGTACTCCTTGGCGAGCAACGCCTCGCTCCTCTTGACCAGTTCGGTGTTGGTGAGCGTGCTCCTGTTGGCCGCTATGAGGAGGTCGCCGGCCTGGTCGGGGTGGTCGGCGGCGTACTCGTACCCCTTGTCGACCACGGCCAGGAACTTCTTGGCGACCTCGGGGTTCTGCTTCAGGTACTGCCCGGAGGAGGCGATGAGGGTCGAGTAGATGGCCGGGAAGCCGTAGTCGGCGAGCTGGAAGTCCTTGAGGGGCTTGCCCGTGAGCTTCGCCTCCAGGCCCTCCCAGGTGGGCATGGGCATCGCGAAGTCCGCCTTGCCCGCGTAGAGGGCCGCGTACGCCGAGGTGTTGAGCGTGATCTGCCGGAACGCGCCCTTACCGCCGTCCTCCTGGATGACCTTCCGCAGCAGGGCCTTCTCATAGGGCGCGCCGAAGCCCGCGTACGTCTTGCCGTCCAGGTCCTTGGGGGACGTGATGTCGTCGCGGCCGGCGCGCACGGAGACCGTGACGTTCGTCTTCTGCGTGACGGCGTACACGGAGGTGATGTCCTGGCCCGCGGCGCGCGCGGTGGTGACGCCCTCCTGGTACGAGATCCCGAAGTCCGCCTTGTGGCCGGCGATCAGCGTCTCCGGCGCGGTCGAGCCGTACGGCACGATCTTCAGGTCGATTCCGGCGTCCTTGAACCAGCCCTTCTGCTGGGCGACGTAGATGCCGGTGTGGTTGGTGTTGGGCGTCCAGTCCAGGGCGAGGGTGACCTGGGTGGTGCCGTTCTTCGCGGCGGCGGACGTGGAGTCCTGCGCGGCGCAACCCGTCGTGGCCAGGGCGGCGGCGGTGGCCACGGAGAGCAGGATGGTCGTACGGGATCTCATGGGGTTTCCTCGGATGGGCGCGACGGTGCTGGGGGCGTGGGAAAGTGCTCGTCACGCCCGACACAGCGCGCTGTCGACCCGCATGAGGTCGATGGCCATGCGTCGCGTCAGTTCCCTTGCCTGGCAGGTCATTCGGCGCCCGCCAGGGCGGTGGCCAGCAGGTCGTTCGTGTACGACGACCGCCAGTCGCGGGCGTGCGGGACGGCCTTGTGCCGTGCGAGCCAGTCGGCGTAGGGGCCCATGCGGGTCTCGTCTATGACACCCCAGTTCCCGTCGGCGTCGGTCCAGGTCGGTGCGACCAGGCCGAGGGAACGGGCGATCAGGGGGCGCGAGAAGTAGGGGATCACGCGTTCCAGAAGGGCGCGGGCGCCGCTCTGGTCGGCCGCCGCGGAGGCGTAGCCACGGGCGGTGGCGGCCAGGAAGGCGCGTACCAGGTCGGGGCGGTCGCTAGCGAGGCTCTCACTCGTGCCGAGGAGGTAGCTGTGGTAGCGAGGGGCGCCGATCTCGTCGACCGGCCAGGTCAGGCGCTGCTCTTCGGGCAGGTCACCCCGCAGGGCGTCCCAGGACCAGTACGTGCCGAAGGCGGCGTCGGCCTCCCCGGAGGCTATGTCGTCCACGGTCAGCTCGCGATAGCCCGCGTCGACGGTGATCACGGCGTCGGGATCGCCGCCGTCCGCCGCGACCAGGTGCCGGACCATGGCGCGTCCGCGCGGGGTGGGGTTGTAGGCGAGGCGGCGTCCGGCCAGGTCGCGCGGGCGGGTGATGCCGGTGGAGCGGGTGGTCTGGATCGCCTCCAGGGCGCGGTGGTTGACGGCGGCCACGGCGAGCAGCGGCCGGCCGGGCGCGGCGCGGCGGGCCAGCAGCCTGTTCGGCGGGAAGAGGCCGAACTCCACCTCACCCCGGGCGAGGTACTCCAGGGTGTCGCCGCGTCCCGGATCCTGGACGGTGAGTTCCACGTCCAGGCCCGCCTCGCGGTACCAACCGCGCTCCCGGGCGACGTACAGACCGGCGGAATTCGGCCAGGGGTGGAAGTAGTCGAGCATGACTCGGACGTGCGGCATGGGCAGACGGCTCCATGGACGGCAGACGGCGGAAGGCCGAAGGCGGACGGCACTCAGGCGCGCGGGCCCGTGGCCCGGATGCCTGGTGAGAAGAGGAAGGAGAGGGGAGAGACCGGACGGGTCAACAACAGGAGCGGGCCGCCACGGCGGACGCCGGGGGACACTGCTGCTCGACTGCTGAAGACATGCGGTACTCCTACGCGGGCACTGTGGCTCAAGTGATGCGGTCGGCGTTCCCATGGGGACCGGACCGGCAGATGCCGGCACCGCTCCCAGACGCCCTCTCAGCCCAACCGGGTAGGGGCTCCCGCGTAGATGGCCGAAACCATAACCCCGGGCAGCCGATGCTGTGCAAACGAATCCCACGATGTGGGACGAGCACGCCTGGTGAACGAGACCTCGCAGATCAGGCGCGTCCCCGGCGAGCGCCACCGGGTTAGCATCCCCGCCATGACCGATCCCCTGCTCCCCGGGCCCCTGGTCGACGACGTGTGGCTCGCGGCCCGCCTCGGCGACCCCCGGCTGATCGTCCTCGACGCCACGGCGCTGCTGCCGTCGCCCCGCCACGACGGTGACCACCGGTCCGGCAGCGGTCGCGCCACATGGGCCGAGCGCAACATCCCGGGCTCGCGCCACGCGGACCTCACGGGCGAACTGTCGGAGCAGGGAGCGCCGTACCACTTCGCGGTCCCGGCACCGGAGACGCTGGCCGCCGCACTCGGGCGGCTCGGTGTCCGCGACGGCTCGGAGGTCGTCGCCTATGACAGCGGCGGAGGTATCTGGGCGGCCCGGCTGTGGTGGATGCTGCGGTCGATCTCCGTACCGGTGGCGGTACTGGACGGTGGATGGCAGGCGTGGGAGGCGGCCGGACACCCGATCGCCCGCTGTGACGAGTCGGGCGGCGGCGAGACGAGTGCCGCACCGGTCTCGGGTCCCCTCACCCCCGTAGCCCGTCCCGGCATGTGGACTGGCATCGAGACGGTGGAGGCCGTCAGCCGCGGAGAGCGTCCCGGCACGCTGGTGTGCGCGTTGCCGCCCGGCGGATTCGACGGCTCCGCCCCCACTCGCTACAGCCGACGCGGCCACATCCCCGGCAGTCTCAGCCTGCCGGGGCGTGGCCTCCTCGACGGCACGGGCCGTTACCTGCCCGCCGCCGAACTCGCCGAACGCGTCGGCACGGTCCTCAAGGACGACGGGTCGCCGGTGATCCTCTACTGCGGCGGTGGCATCTCAGCCGCCGGCACCGCGCTCGCCCTCACGCTCCTCGGCCGTCAGGACATCACCCTGTACGACGGTTCGCTGGAGGAATGGTCCCAGGATCCCTCCCGGCCGCTCACGACGGGCACCTGACTCCCGGCGGGCGCGTGAACGGCCCTGTCGGTCTTGGCCGTTGTTCCTCGCTGTTCCTCGCTGCTCCTCGCTTCATACGGCCAGCAAGGTCTTTCCCACGTTGCGACCCGCCTGCATCAGCTCGTGTGCCCGGGCCGCGTCGGCGAGCGGAAGGATGTCGGTGACGTCGATGTGCACGCTTCCCGAGGCGACGAGTTCCAGGGCTGCCAGAGCATGGGCTCGCAGGAGGCCGGGGGCGCGTCGGGCGACGTCACCGATGTTGTAGCCGGTCAGCGCGCGGTTGTTCTTCCACAGGGGGAGGAGCGGCAGGTTCAGGTCGGGGTGGCGTGCGGCTTCGCCGTAGAACGCGACACGGCCGAAGGGGGCCAGCAGGTCCAGACTGGCGAGGCGCGTGGGGCCGCCCACGGGGTCGAGGACCACGTCCACGCCTCGCCCGCCGGTCGCTTCGCGCACCGCGCCGGGGAAGTCCTCCCGCGGGAAGACCGCGTCGTATCCGAATCGTTTGGCGTACTCGGCCTTGTCGGCGCTGCCGACGGTGCCGTACACGGTGTCCGCGCCGAGCGCACGGGCCATCTGGGCGGCGACGGAGCCCACGCCTCCGGCCGCCGCATGGATCAGGACGCTGTCGCCGGTGCGGAGCCGGGCCGCTGCGGCGAGGACGCCGTAGGCGGTGGGAAGGACGAGTGCGGCCCCGCCGGCGGTCTGCAGGTCGGTCTCGCCGAGTGGGGTCCGCAGCGGAAAGGTGAAGCGGGCCGGGGCGATGGCGTACTCGGCGTAGCCACCACCGTCGGGCAGGTACACGGCGACAGGGTCCCCGACGGCGAGCCCGCTGACGTCCTCACCCAGTGCGGCGATATGCCCGGAGGCTTCCATACCGGGGATGTCCAGGGGGTCCGGCGGGCCGAAGTCGCCGAGGCGATGCTGCACTTCGGCATAGTTCACTCCGGCGTAGGCCACCCGGACCAGCACTTCTCCGGGACCGGCGTCGGGCGTCGGCACCTCCACGGTGCGCAGGACCTCGGGCCCGCCGTTCTCCTCGAATCCGATCGCGCGCATGACGTGTCCTCCTGTGATCGTTCTCGGTGGCAGTTCGGGTGCGCCCAGCTCCAGCGGCGTACGGCGTGATGTTCAGCCGCGCCCAGCAGGGCAACGCTCGCCTGGCCGGGGTAGGCCGGCAGCGGGATGGGGCGAGGCCAGGAACTCGGCGCGAGGTGCGTGATGTTCAGCGCCCGGCCTGACGGGTGATCAGCGGGTGGCGGCGCGACAGAGCGCGGCTGCGACCCGTACGAGATCGACGCAGCGACGGCAGGTCAGCGACTGGCGCGGCATGCGGTGATGCAAGCACGGGTGACCCGGAGGCGTCAACGGACTGCCGTCATCCGAGACGATCATTGCCAGGAGCTTGAACAGCCCTTGCTGGGAGCCGAGTTCGCGTACAAGCGCGGCAACCCGCTTCGAACGCGGAGAGCCGTGCGCAGGTTCACCCGGCGGTGTCCGGCAACGTCGGCATCGTCGCCGGCAACGAACCCTTCGCCGCCCAGATCCTGGCCTACTGCGCCGAGCTCGGACTGGAACCCGAGCGAGTGAACCCGCACGGCGGCTCGATCGCCCTGGGCGAGCCCTACGGCGCGGCCGGAGCACGACTGACCGCAACCGCCCTCGCCACGCTGTGCCACGACGACCTCAGCACCGCCCTGATCAGCGTCGTCGCCGCAGGCGGTCAGGGCGTGGTCCTCCTTCTGGAGCGCACCTCGTAGACCCATCACCCCACAACAGCGGGACCGCGCCGCGATGCGCCTCACCCAACGACACTGTCGGGAGCTTCCGGTCGCGTGAGCACTCCAGCCCAGCCGGCCCGGCCCAGGGGTCCGGCCTCGTCGGGATGTGTGCCGGACAGTGGTGTCCGGCGGCTGAGCCGGGCCGGGCGGCGGGTCCAGGTCGGCCACCGCCCTGCCGATCCGCAGCGGGACGCCGCCGACGGTGTCGGCTCGCCCGAACAGCGGCGTCGGCAGCCGTGGTGCGCCACCTGGATCGTCCTGACGATCTATCGTCACCTCAGATCAGGCTTCGATCCTCCGAGGTGCGGACATGAGGGCAAGGCGGTGGGTCGGGCGGCCGCCGGGAGTTGCGGTCCTGCGCGAGGTGGCGGTGCCGCTGGCCCTCTTCATCCTGTGGCAGTTGGCGGGTCACCAGTCGATGACGAGCGCGGACCGTGCGCTGGAGCGCGCGGTCTGGATTCACCACGCCGAAGCCGACTTCGGGCTGCCCGACGAGGTGGCATGGCAGCGCATGGCACTGCCGCACGCGAGTCTGCTCATGGCAGCCAACTCGTACTACGCCGTGATGCATGTCGCGACGATGGCCGGCTTGCTCCTCTGGGTCTTCTTCCGGCATCGAGAGCACTTCCGCCGGGTGCGGGGCACGGTGGCTCTGGTGACCGCGGCCTGTCTGCTGATGCAGTTCATTCCCGTGGCGCCGCCGCGGATACTGCGGCAGGACGGCTTCGTGGACGTCGCGGCGGAGCACGGCCAGTCGATCTTCGGCCGACCCGTCGCCGGGCTCGTGGTGAACGAGTTTGCCGCGATGCCTTCGATGCATGTCGCTTGGTGTGTCCTGGTCGCAGCCGTCGCCGCCCGGATCACGAGAAGCCGCTGGCGATGGCTGGCGGTGATGCATGCCGTGGTCACCCTGGTGGTGGTCGTGGTGACGGCCAATCATTTCTGGGCCGACTGCGTCATGGCGGTGACAGTGGTGCTGATGGGGTACACAGCTCAGGTGAGCATGGCCGCGGCACGGCGCCGACGAGGAAGGACCGCCGACTCACCGGACAAGGTGACGGCGATGGAGCCCGGTAGCGGCTGAAAGTGAGTGCTCATGCCGCAACTGCAGTTCTGCTGAGTAGGCGGCTGCAGCGACTCGACGCGGCGTCTTTGGAGTGTCGCGGTGAGCACCATCCGAATGGCACGCGGCATCGTTCCACATGCAGCTTGGTGCATCTGATATTCCTGCAAGGGCGGCGCCCGCCCAGAAAGCTCGTCCTGACGTCAATTCCTCAGAACAGCGCACTCTACCGGCGAAAGAGAACACTGCCATGCGGGATATCTCCTACCGATTCCTCAGCGAACTGGTCGCGTATCACTTCGACATTGGCGCCGACAGGCTCCGCCCGGACACTACTTTCGACGAACTGGGAATGGACTCCCTCGCCTTGATGGAACTCGTGGTCGTCCTCGAGAGCGAGACCGGAATCCAGATCCCCGACGACCTTGCGGAGATCGGTCCGACCGCGACCCTCAGCGAAATCGCCGACGCGGTCAAGCAGATCGGCGACCGCAGCGCCAATCCCCCCGCCGGACCGGTGCTGAGCGGGGACCATGCCCTGCCTCGCGTCGCACGCAACGATCAGTTCGAGGGATCGCGGGTTGAATGATCGACACGTGGCGGTGACCGGGCTCGGACTCGTGACCCCCGCAGGCGACAGTCCCCAGACCGTTTGGGACACCATGTGCGCCGGCCGTTCGCTGGCAGCCCGTGACCCGGCTCTTTCCGGCTTGCCCGTCGACTTCTCCTGCCAAGTGAGCGGGTTCGACGCCACGGCGGAACTGGGCGTCCGGATGAGCCGACGCCTGGACAGATTTGCGCACCTGGGGCTCGCGGCCGCCCGCCGGGCGGTGAGCGATGCCGGGCTCACCCCGGGCGGCTGGTCCGCGGAACGCGTCGGCGTGGTGCTCGGTGTGAGCAGCAACAGTCTGCAGACGTACGAGCAGGAGTTCTCGCGGCTCGGCGAGGGTCGACCGGGCGCCGTGTCACCCCTCGCGCTTCCCCGCAGCATTCCCAGCCTGCTGGCCGGTGAGGTGGCCATCGATCTCGGTGCGCGCGGCCCGAATTTCGTGACCACCAGCGCCTGTGCCTCCAGCATGACGGCCATCGGGGTGGCGCGTGACCTGATCCGAGCGGGTACCTGCGACATTGTCATCACTGGTGGCAGCGAGTCGCCGCGGGCACCGATGAACGCGGCGTGCTTCACCCAGATGAAGGCGCTCTCGCGGGAGCACTCGTGCCCCGAGTCGGCCTCGCGGCCCTTCGATGTCGATCGGGACGGCCTGGTGCTGGGTGAAGGGGCTGCCGTCCTTGTCCTGGAGGCGGCCGAGCATGCCCGCGCACGCGGTGCACGGGTACGGGCGGTGGTGCGTGGGTACGGCGCCTCGGCTGATGCGTACCATCCGATCGCGCCTCATCCGGGTGGGCGTGGCGCGGAACAGGCGCTGCGCGGCGCACTGGTGGACGCCGGCTGCGCGCCCGCCGACGTGGATCACGTCAGTGCTCACGGCACCGGCACCCAGCTGGGCGATGCCGTGGAGGCCGATGTGCTGCACCGTGTCTTCGGCACGCCCCCCGTGGTCACGGCGGCCAAGAGCATCGTCGGGCACGCCATGGGTGCGGCCGGTGCCATCGCGACCGCGCTCACCGTGCTCGCGATGGAACACCAGGCCGTACCTCCCACAGCCAATCTGACGCGGCAGGAGGCGGGCCGTGAGCTTGATATCCCGACAGGGCGACCGCGTGGCGCGTCGTTGACGACAGCGGTCGTCAACGCCTTCGGCTTCGGCGGTCAGAACGCCGTGGTTCTCCTGACGACGCCGTGACGTGCTGCCCGGGGGCACCGTCCCTTCGCCCTTGCCTCGCGGAGAAGCCCGCCACCTCGGAACGAGAGGGCCCCGTCAGGTTGCCAGCGCGCTCACCAGGGTGTCCGCCGCGGCGGCGACCTCGTCCTCGCTGTGGGCGCTGGTCACGCCGATCCGTAGACGCGCTCCTCCGATCGGTACGGCGGGCGGGAACAACGGGTTCACCAGGAGGCCGTTCTCGAGCAGGCGCGTGGCGATGCGCGCCGTGTCGTCGACCCGCCCGATATGGACGAGCACCACGTGCGCGGCGGAGGCCCCGATGTTCACACCGGCCTGCTGGAGGCGTTCGCGAAGGGCCTTCGCATTGGCCGCGTTCCGGGCCCGCCGGGGCACCCCTTCTGCCGTGGCCACCTGCACCGCCGCGAGGGAGGCGCCCACCGTGGCCGGAGCCAGACCGAGCGAGAGCAGATAGGCCCCGGCCGAGTGGCGCACGAGGCGCATCGCCCGGTCGCTGCCGCAGGCGAATCCCCCCGTGCTCGCGAACGCCTTGCTCATGGTCCCGGTGATGACGTCGACTCGGTCCAGCACCCCAAGGAGTTCGGCAGCGCCCCGGCCCCTTGCTCCCACCGTTCCGGCGGCGTGCGCCTCGTCGACGATCAGCAGGGCTTTGTGGCGGTCGGCGAGGTCTGCGATGCCGGCCAGTGGGGCGAAGTCGCCGTCAGCGCTGAAGAGCCCGTCGACGACGATGATCCGGCGACGCGCGTCGGCGGCCTCGGCGAGCTTGGCCGCCAGGTCGTCCAGATCGTTGTGACGAAAGGTCAGCAGCCGTGCTCCGGAGAGACGGCCGCCTATGGTGATCGATCCGTGGTTGAGCTGGTCGGAGAGCACCGCGTCACCAGGTCCGGCAAGCGTTGTCAGCACGCCGATGTTGGCCTGCATACCGGTGGGGAACAGCGCCGCGGCCGGTCTGCCGAAGAACTCCGCAAGGGAGTGTTCCAGGCTCCGGTGAAGCTCGGTGTAGCCGCCGACGGGCTGTGTCCCGTAGCAGTGCGTGCCGAACCGATCGATGGCGTCGACGGCGCCGCCGACGACGGTGGGATGCCTGCTGAGCCCCAGATAGTCGCACGAGCCGAACACCGTGACCACGCGACCGTCGGCCAGTCGGGCGCGGGTGCCCAGCGGCTCGGAGATGACCGGGAACAACGGGTAGTGCCCCTGTTCCTGCCATCGGTCCACGGTCTCGAGCACACCGTTGAGGGCGGGGCCGAAGTCCATGTCCGTGGTGGTCAACGCGCCGCTCCGATCTGTGCCGCCAGTTCGGCGATCAGATCGCCGAGCGGCAGGCCCGGAGTCATCCGCTCCGCGAAGCGGAGCGGATCGATGACGACGTCGAACCGCGACTCCAGCGCGACCAGCGACTCGGCCAGGAGCAACGAGTCCAGCCCCAGGTCTTCGAGAGTGAGGCTGTCGGGCAGCCGGTCGGGGGCCACTCGGATCTTGGCCGCGAGGACACTTCTGATCGCTTCGCCCAGGACTTCCGGATCGGCCTCCGCCACAGGTGAGAGTGGTGGGGTGGTGGAGAGATGCTGCACATCCGTCACGGCTGGTCTCCCTGTGCGTTTCGCGGTCACGATCGGCCGAACGGCAGCGGCCCGGAGCGAGAGAAGTGCGAGCCCCACGCGGCGGATGCGCCAGCACTTCTGAGTGATCGTCATGTTACGCACGGCGATCACGGGGTGGGTGGAGGCTGCGGCATCGCGGCATCGCGGGGCTCCGCCATCTGGCGCCTGCCGGGCACTCCGGCGGCGCCGCGCGCTACGTAGGCGGCGGCGAGTCGGGTGCGCCGCACCTTGCCGCTCGCGGTGCGCGGCAGCATGCCTCGGGCCACGACGAAGACATCACGGACCGGGATGTGGAAATCCCTCAGTACGGCCAGGCGTACCGTGTCGGTGATGTGCGAGGCGTCCTCGCCGACGGCCGCGCTCCCCAGGGCGGAGACCGCAGTGCTTCCGACTTCGACGAACAGTACGATGCTCTCGGCGGCTTCGTCGTCCGGTGCGACCGGAACGGCCACCACGGCGGATACCGAGGGAGGGCACGCAGCCAGAGCGACGGTCTCCAGGTCGCCGGGTGCGTACAACATGCCGGCGTGCTTGAAGGTCTCCTTCAGCCTGCCGACGACGAAGAGCTCGCCGTCGATGTACGCCCCGAGGTCGCCGGTGGGGACGAAGCCGTCGGGATGGGCGGGCTCCCATCGGCCGTCCGTCACCATCCGGGCCGTGGCGGACTCTCCGCCGACCTGGATCTCGCCCACACAGCCGTCCGGAAGTGCCCGCCGCTCACCGTCCAGCGCCGTGATACGTACCCGTGTGCCCAGAACGGCGGTGCCGTGGCCCACCAATGACTGGGCGTCGGCCGGATTGACGCCCGCTGTGTGGTCCGGGGTGGGAGCGGCGACCAGTCGGCCTTCTCCCAGTGCGTGGCGATCGAAGACCCGTACGGTGGTGGGTGTCAGCGGCCTGCGGGCGGCCACCGCGACGCAATTCTCGGCGAGGCCGTAGGCGGGGAGCAGCACATGGGGCTTGAGTCCCAGTGGGGCCAGCGCCCGTTCGAAGTCCGCGCACAGGGCAGGGCTGATCCGTTCCGCGCCGATGAGGGCCACCTCGAGAGCGGACAGGTCCATGGTGGACGGGCGGGTGGTTCTCTCCCTTGCTCTGCGCCCGGCCAGTTCGTAGCCGAACGGCGGGCCCGCGGTATGGGTGGCGCGGAAGCGGGACAGTTCCGTGATCCAGCACATCGGGTCCCGTACGAAGGACTCCGGAGGCAGCGCCCGGACCGACGACCCTGAGTACAGACTGCCGGCGAAGCAGCCGATCAGGCCCATGTCGTGCGACAGGGGCAGCCAGAACACGCCGCGCCCCTGGTGGTACCCCACCCGGTTGTTCAACGCCGTGAGATTCACCGCGAGGTTGCGATGCGTGAGCAGGATGCCCTTGGGCGTGGAGGTGCTGCCGGAGCTGAACTGCAGCAGCGCGGCGTCATGCGGATCGAGCACCACCGGGGGAGGGGGCACAGTCGCGGGGACGGACGGGCCGGCCCGGGAGGCGAACTCGCCCGTGGGCAGGACGATGGCGGACAGTTCCGCGTCACGGGCCAACTCGGCGTACGAGTCCGTGCCCTCCGCCGGAGCAAGGCACCAGTGCGCCCTGCCCAACGTCATGGCGTCGCGGGCCCGGTGGGCGTGCTGGCTGCCGGGCCGCACACGCGTGACGGCGCGCAGCGGCACCAGCACGCCCCCGGCGGCCTGGACTCCCACGGTGGCGATCATGGTCTCGAGCGAGGTCCGCATGACCAGCGCGACACGGTCGCCGGTGCGTACCCCCCGCTGTCGCAGCCTGGCGGCGCACTCCACGGCCCGGTACCAGAAAGTCGGGTAGTTGATCCCCTCGCCGCCCTGCGTACCGAGGCCGGCCGCGCACACCTCGCCGGTGACCCCGTCCCGGGCGTGGGCGTACACCGCGTCGATCAAGGTGGGATGAGGGACGCTGACGATGTCGGCCATGGTGTGACCTCTTCACGCTCGGCGGTGAGGGGTGCGCGCGGGCGACCGGCACAGGGAGCGCCCGGACTGAGGTCCCATTTAGCCAGATCCATGGGTGCTATTGTCCAGTTTCGTGGACATTCTGACGGTGTCTCCCGTGTGCGGCCGGGCGCAGCGAAAGGCCTTCGTCGACTGCGAGTACGCATGGCGCCGTGCCGACACCTGCTGGGTTCCACCGCTGCGTCGGGACCAGTACCGGCTGTTGTCCGCCACGCGGAACCCGTTTCTGTCGTTCGGTGACATCGGGCTGTACCTCGCGCGCCGGGGCGGCAAGGTGGTGGGACGCATCGCCGCAGTGCACAATCCCCGCTTCAACCAGCATCACGGAACCCGCGACGGTTTCTTCGGCCTCTTCGCCTGTATCGACGATCCGGAGGTCGCCCGCGGTCTCTTCCAGGCCGCCGGCTCCTGGCTCAGTGAGCGGAACATGACCTCGATGGTCGGACCGGTGAACTTCTCGACGAACTACGAGTGCGGGGCACTCGTTGACGGGTTCGATCTGCCGGCGGCTCTGCTCATGCCGTGGAACCCGCCGTCCACCCCCAGGCTGATCGAGAGCTGCGGGTTCACGGCGGTCCAGGACCTTCACGCCTGGGAGTGGGAATGCGTGCCGAAGCAGCCCCGGGCCCTCGGGCGCGTCGCCGCCGCGGCGGCACGGAACGGCGACATCACCGTCCGAACCGTCGACGTCCTCGACTTCGACGCGGAAATGCGGCAGATCCGCGACCTGTACCACCGTGCCTGGCGGCACAACTGGGGCTTCGTTCCCATGACGGACCGTGAGTTCCAGCACCTGGCCGTCCAGTTGCGTCCGGTGCTGCGCCCCGAACTGGCTCTCATCGCCGAGGTCGCGGGCCGACCGGTGGGCTTCGCCCTCACCCTCCCCGACCTGGCCCCGGCCCTCCGGGCCGCCGGCGGGCGTCTGCACCGGTGGGGGGTGCCCACCGGCCTCGCCCGGATGGTGCGCGCGTCCCGGAGGGTCCGGCGCGGCCGGCTGATGGCGCTGGGCGTCGTCGAGGAGTACCGGAACTCAGGAGTGCTGCCCGTGCTGCTGGCGGAGACGGAGCGGTCCGTACGCCGCCTGGGCTACGAGACCGTCGAGATCTCCTGGGTCCTGGAGGACAACAAGCCGGCACTTCGATCACTGCGGGCCGTCGGCTGCCACCGCACCAAGACGTACCGGATCTACCGACGCGAGTTGCGGCACAGTTCGGGCTAGCCAGCCCTCCGAGACCTTCGAGGACGGTTCATGCGTGTTCTGGTCACCGGCGCCACGGGGTTCATCGGCCGCCGGCTCACTCACCGTCTCGTGGCGCGCGACCACGAGGTGACAGTGATCGTGCGCTCCACGTCGTACCTCGGCGCCCTCCCACGGAGCGTCCGCCTGGTGCAGGGAGACCTGACAGACGGGACAGGCCTGGCCGAGGCGGTCACCGGCGTGGAGTGCGTGCTGCATGTGGCGGGCGTGGTCAAGGCACCCCACGCGGATGGCTTCGACCGGGTCAACGCAGCGGGTACCCGACGGCTCGGTGAGCACCTTGCCGCGCTCCCCTCACCGCCCCGAATGATCCTCTGCTCCTCGCTCGCCGCCGCCGGTCCGTCGGTGCCGGGCAGACCCCGGAGAGAGGAAGACCCTCCGGATCCCGTGTCCCGATACGGCCGGAGCAAGCTCGCAGGGGAGCAGGCCCTCCGGGAGCTGGCACCGGACCTGGGCACCGTCGTCGTGCGCCCGCCGATCGTCTACGGTCCGGGCGACCCGGCCTTCGTTCCCGCTCTGGCGGCGATGGTCCGGGCGGGTGTCGCGCCCCGCCCGGTCAGCGTCACCTGCCGGTACTCCCTCGTCCATGTCGACGACGTGTGTGCCGCGCTGGAGGCCGTGATGGAACGAGGCGGGACGCTGTCCCGAGACGATCCCGCCGCCGGCGTGTACACGATCTCCGACCGGGCGGAACATTCCTGGGACAGCCTGTGCGCCGCTGTTGCCCGCGCCATGGGCCGCAGGTCGCCCGTGGTGGTCCCTGTTCCTCCCCGGGCCGTACACGGTGTGGCCTGGCTGTTGGAGACGGTCGCCCGGCTGCGAGGCCCTCATGCGTTCCCGGCCGCCAACCGGGACAAGGCGGCGGAAGGGCGTTGCGCGGCATGGACCTGTTCCGCGGACAAGGCGGCTCGCGAACTCGGCTTCACCGCGGCGGTACCGCTGGACGTGGGACTTGCGGAGATGTTCGACGCCAGCCGCCGGCGGCCGGGATGCTGACCACCCAGGCCGCCCCGGACGGCACGCGCGGACCGGACCGAAGGAGCTTGCCCCTCAGCCCCGGCCGTGCCAAGCCGCCCGGGCGGCGCCTGGGCGAGCAGGCGGCCCAAGCCGTGACCGAAGCGCTGACGTCGAAACTCGCGCGTCTCCTGCCGCACACCTCTCCGGACGGCCACGCCCGGATGTGCACAGCACTCCGGTATTCCACCAGCCGCGGTCTGCTGGGCACTCGATGTGACATCCGTGTCCGGAGAGTGCCCGACGGATGGCGCGCCGACGGACGTGCCGACCACGTCCTCGGACTGCCGCACGCAGACAGCATGCTGTTGGAAGCCATCGGTGGGGAAGGCGAGACGCTCCTCGTTCTCCTGCCCGCCGACGCCCCTGGACTCGTAAAGACTGAGCACCATCCCTCCCCGCTTCCCGGGGCGTCGTTCGGATCTGTGCGAGTGGACTCGGTGTCCGTCCTGGACGCTGCCGCCCTCCACCCGAGCCCCAGCGACCTCCACGCGCTGTACGAGGCAATCGCCACGACCCGGCTGAGGCTGGCGCGCCTGGCCACCGACCTGGCCGCGGACGCTGTCGCGGCGGCCATCGATCACGTGGCCCGACGACCGTTCGGGGGCGCTCATCTCGTGGACAAGCAAGTAGTGCGCCACACCGTGGTTGAGGCCACGGCGCAGGTGCGGATGTGCGACGCCTACCTCAGGCGGGTCGACGCCCCGCCACAGACGGCGTCGGCCCAGCGGCGACCGCGGACGGCGCGAGAGCAAGCGACACCCCCCGCATGCTCCTTCCACGACGCCGCGACGCGCGCGGCAGCGTATGTGGCCCTCGCAGCCCCACAAGCTGTGGAGGCCTCCTGCCAACTCCATGGTGGTTACGGCTTCCTCGAAGAGAAGTGGATCGCCCGGGCCTACCAGGACTCCGTCTTCATTCCCGTGCTCCTGGGCGGTCGGAATCACCTGGACCGGGCCGCCGGACTGCCCTTCCCCGTCACCGCCGAAACGGTCGCCGAATGACCATCCCCTCGCTCCGTACCGACTCCATGGCTGCCTTCTGCGCCTCTGCGCGCACTCTGGTGAGCCGCCACATCGCACCGCACCTGACGGAATGGGAGACGAACGGCGGGGCTACCCGTCGGCTGTTCGCCGTAGCCGGCCGCGCCGGGGTGTTCGGTGTTCCCGTTCCGGTACGCGACGGTGGTCTGGGCCTGGGACTCGCGCACGGCGTCGCCTTCATCCGTGCCGTCAGTCGCTACGCCGCGGGTGGGGTCTGCGCGAGCCTGTGCGTGCAGACGCACGTCGCCGTGCCCCTGCTGCTGGGTCAGGGCAGCAGCGAACAGAAGCGGACCTGGCTGCGACCCATTCTGAGCGGCAGCATGATCACGGCTGTGGCTATCACCGAGCCCACGGGAGGGTCGGACCTGGTCAACAGCACGACCACTCGGGCGGTCCCGACCGAGGAAGGATGGCTTCTCGACGGCGAGAAGACCTTCATCACCAACGCGCCGCTCGCCGACTGCCTGCTGGTCCTGGCTCGTACGGATGACAGGGCCGGCGCCCTGGGCATGACGTTCTTCCTGGTGCCGGCCGATCTCCCGGGTGTTCAGGTGCGCCAACTGGAAACCGCGGGGCTCCGCAGTTCACGCACCGGCCGTGTCCGTTTCACACGCTGCCCTCTGCCGGCGGACGCCGTGCTCGGACGACCGGGTCTGGCCATGGTGCAGCTGGCTCAGGTCCTGGTCGAGGAACGGCTTGCGATCTCCGCCGGTGTGCTGGAGTGCGCGCGATGCACTGTGGAACGTACGGCCGCGCTACCAGCGGTGGCCGTCTCACACCGGGCACGCGCCGAACTCGCGGGATGGCTCGTCGAGGTGGAGGCCGCGGAAGCCTTTCTGGACGCCGCCGTCGAGCGCTTCGACAACGGCCAAGGAGACCGTCTCGACGCGGACCTCGCCAAGACCATGAACGCCCGGCTCACCCAGCGGATCGTCAACGGATGTGCTCGGCTCATCGGACCCGACGCGTTCATCGGCTCAGATGATGGGGGTGGTCTCCTCCCGACGCTGCGGGACGTCCGGGTCCTGAGTGTCTTCGGAGGGAGCTGCGAGACGGTCAGGGACAGCGCGGCCACAGAGATCCTCCGAGGTGCTGTCGCTCGCCGGCGAACCGACGCCCTCGCGCCGACGGGGGGACGCCATGTGTAGTTCCTCGGCTCGCTTCCTCGCAGAACCGGCCCGAATGGCTCACATGCCACCGGGCGATTCCGGGCCGGATCGGGCTCACGTTTCTCTCCCGTACGCCGTTCCCAGCCAGGAGAATCCATGCAACGTCCCGCCGATGACCTTCCGCAGGACGACGAGTCCGTACTCCGGGAGCTGGAGTCCACCGTCGCCGCCAACCTTGATCGACACCTCTCCATGGCTCAGGAGTGGTTTCCCCATCAGTACGTGCCATGGAGCCGCGGCGATGACTTCGACGGACCGCTGCGGGGACGCTCTTGGACGCCCGATCAGTCCGAACTGCCCGCCCACGTACGGTCCGCCCTGGTTCTGAGTCTGCTCACTGAAGACAACCTGCCGAGCTATCACACAGAATTGATCACCGAGCTGGGCCGCGAAGGAGCCTGGGGCGCATGGGCCCATCGATGGACAGCTGAGGAAGACCGGCACAGTACTGTCCTGCGGGACTACTTGCACGTGACGCGTGCTGTGGATCCGGTGGCCCTGGAGCGTCACAGGATGCAGCACATGAGCATCGGCTACACCCGCGAATACCCCGGGTCGGTCATCCACGGCATCGCCTACGTCATGGTGCAGGAACAGGCCACCCGGGTCGCGCACCGCAACACCGGAAGAGTCAGCGGCGACCCGGTGTGCGAACGGCTCCTCTCCAGGATCGCGGCGGACGAGAACCTCCACATGGTGTTCTACCGTGACCTGCTGGCCGCCGCTTTCGACCGGTACCCGGACCGCACCATGCACGCCCTGAACGACGTGGTGACGACCTTCCGGATGCCGGGGTACGGCGCTCCCAACCTGCGATCGGCCGCCCGAAGCATCGCCGTCTCCGGCATCCTCGACCGGACTGTGCTGCTCGTCGAGATCCTTCAGCCGCTCCTTCGATCCCTGCGAGTGTTCGAGCGAACCGACCTGACGGGCCATGGGGAAGACAGCCGCGAGCGACTTGAACAGCACCTTGAGAAGCAGAGGATCATGATCGAACGTTCCGCCCACTGGCGTGCCGATCGCGGCGCGCAGTCGGCGCCGGCCGGGGCGGTCGAGGCATGAACTGCACCCGGACCGCCCGGGAGGGGATCGGCGCGATCTTCGCTGGTTGCTTCGTTTGCCGCGCCCAGGGTCGATCGGCCCAGGCCCGACACCTTCGGCGCCCGGTGGGACCGATGTCGATCAGGTCGGGAAGGCGGCCAGGGCGAGATCCCACTGGTCGGCCGCGTGAAGCAGCGCAGCTCTGTCCATGCGTATCTCCACGAAGTACTGGTGGATACCGACCCTGTCCTCACCTTGCTGCCATGGGGGTGTCGCCTCCACGACAGGTGAAGGCGAATCACCGCCCCAACCTCGCTTCGGTCGGCGAGGCTGAAGGCCAGGACCGGCTCGTCGAACCATGTGTCCGGAGAGAAATAGCCTTCGGCATCAGGTCGGGTCACAGTCACCGTCCCCGCGGCGACGGCGCGCAGCCAGTCTGCGACCTGGCGGGCTTCGTGGGTCAGCAGAGACGGATCAGTGAAGGACCAGGTGCCCTCGGGGGTCGCCACCGTGCCGCCGACGACCAGCCAGTTGTCGTCGTAGCGTTTGCCCCGGACCGTGGCGAACTCATAGCGCAGTGGGCGGAGTTCGGCACTGCTTGCCTGATCACTCAAAACATGGCCAGAGGATGTCACGAGCCGTCCCGCAGTGGCACAGCGTGGACCGACGATCAGGGCGACGCCGCGGACAGACAGCGGTGGCGTGACCTGGGCAGCGTGCTCCCGCGGTCGGCGCCACGGGGCGGGGCACACCCCGCCCTTCCGTGGCGCCGACGGCCGCAACGGCGAGGGCCCGAACCGACCGCTGAATCTCAGTCGCGTCCCAGCACCAGCCCGTACTCCAGGTCACTCGTCGACGACGGCAGACCCAGACTCTTCGGCGTCAGGGCTCCGGAACCCGCCGCCGTGGGCCCCTGCGGGGTCCCCGGGAGCAGCCAGACGCCACCCGTTGCCGCGTTCTCGCCGGGAGTCCCCGTGACGAGGTCCGCGTGGCCGTCGGCGTCGTAGTCCTGGAGCCCGACCGAGGCGCCGAAGTGGTCACCCTTTTCCGCGGTGCCCTGGACTCCGGCCGTGTTCTGGCTGAAGCCGAGGCTCATCGCCGTCCCGCCCGACGACAGCAGGCCGGTGCCGGAGCCGCGCACGAGAAGCACCGAGCCCGCCTCCTGCCGCGTGCCGATCGCCTCGTACGGGTCGCCGACGGCGAGGTCCGCGTAGCCGTCACCGTCGATGTCGGCGGCGGCGAGAGAGATGCCGAGGCGGTCCTCGGACTCGGCGGTACCGGCGATGCCCGGGGTGTCCTGGTGGATGTCGTGAGTGCGGGCGCCGAAGCCTCCGGACTTCGATCCGTACGCGATGTGCACCAGTCCGCCCTTGAACACCTCGGCTCTGCCCGTCGAGTAGTCCGCGCAGGCCGGCTCGTCGGCCTCGTAGTTCGGGTAGCAGGCACCGAGCGCGAGATCCGCGGTGCCGTCCGCGTCGAAGTCACCGGCGGCGAGGGAGGAGGCGGAAGCCGTGGTGCTCCACAGACGCACCGGCGCGCCCTCCTGCCAGCGGTAGACCTGGGTGAATCGGGTCTCCGTCGCGGAGATCGAGAGCGCCAGGTCGTCGTCGCCGTCTCCGTCGAAGTCACCGGTGGCGAGGCTGGGCCGACGGCCGAAGTCCGCCTCGGCTATATCTCCGGTCAGGGTGTCCGCGGACGCGGCGGTGAGCGGGCCGGGACGCAGGACCACGCTGCTGTGTTCCTCCCCGCTACGGCCGAGGGCGAGGTCTGTGAGGCCGTCGCCGGTCACGTCCGCGGCGGCGAGCACCGCCCCGATCCGGGAGAACTCGCTGTCGCCCCGCGCGACCGTGTAGCCGGCGGCGAACCCGGTGGCGGAACCCCGCAGCACGGTGACGGTGCCGTGTTCGGCTTGCGGATCGTCGGACAGGGACTCGCTGGAGGCGCCCACGACCAGGTCCGCGAACCGGTCGCCGTCGACGTCCGCGGCGGTGACGGCGGAGCCGAAGAGGTCGCCCGCCTCGGGGGTGCCCGGCACCCCGGCGGTGGCCTGGCTGACCCGCACGGACCCGTGCCGGCCCGGGCCGTCGGGTCCGCCCCACAGGACCTGCACGTACCCGGCCTTGGACGCGGCCCCGACCTGGGCGGAGGGCACGCCCACCGCCAGGTCCGGGTAGCCGTCGCCGTTGAAGTCCCCTCGCGGCGCGGTGGTCCCGCCCGGCCCCGCGGCAGCGGATGTGGTGGGCGCGGTCAGACCCAGCAAGGTCACCGCGCAGATCGCCGTCGCGGAAAGAAACTTGTTGCGCATCGGTGTTCGGGCTCCGTCTGTTCTCGGCTGCATCTCGGGGGTGGTTCTCGGGGGTGGTTCTTGTGGTGCTTCTCGGGGGGCGGGGCACCCGGTTGGTGTTCTCCGAGCCCGTCCGGGAACGGCTGCCCGTACGCCCGTACGCCCGTACGCCCGTACGCCCGTACGCCCGTACGCCCGTACGCCCGTACGCCCGTACGCCCGTACGCCCGTACGCCCGGACGGCCGGGCTATCCGGGTGCCTGGATGGTGGGTCAGCGGCCGAAGACGTCCGCGAACCTGCGCCCGTCGACATCGGGGTAGCCGAAGTCCGTCGCGTTGAAGGCCGTCGCGGACGTGCTCGTCAGGCCCGCGGTCGTGCCGCGCAGGACCCACGCCGCCCCGTCGTCGTATCCGTCGGGCAGGACGTCCTCGCCGAACGCGCCGATCGCCAGGTCCGCCCTGCCGTTGCCGTTGATGTCGCGCAGCCGCAGCGAGGAGCCGAAGTGGTCGCCTCCCTCGGCGGCGCCCGGCACACCCGGCGTGGCCTGGTGGAAGGACTGGGCGCCGGTCGTGGTCAGGCCGCCCGAACCGCCCTTCAGGAAGACAATGTTGCCGACGCTGCGCTTGCCGTTCACGGTCTCGTACTGGGCGCCGACCGCGACGTCCGCGCGGCCGTCGCCGGTCGCGTCGCCCACCGCCACGGCCGCGCCGAAGTTGTCGTACGTCTCGTCGGTGCCCGGCACACCCGCGCTGGCCTGGGTATAGGTCCTGCCCGTGACGGGCAGGCCGGACGCCTTGCCGTACCGCACGGTGAACGAGCCGCCCCGCGCGACCGCGGTGTTGCCGGTGACCAGATCGTCGTATCCGTCGCCGTTGATGTCCCCGCCCGCCACGGCCTTCGCCCATTCGGCGCCTCCCGGGGCGATGCCTTCGGCCAGCACCGAGTAGTGATGGCCGATGTCCCCGGGACCGCCGCGCAGGAGACCGACGTAGGTGCCGGAGACGGTGCCCGTGGCGTCCAGGGTCCGGCCGTGCAGCACGTAGTCGCTGCCGTCGGTGTTGGAGAAGTGACCGGCGACGACACCGTCGAGACGGACGTTCCCGGGCAGGAAGGCGACCTCCGGCGCCAGCGCGCCGTCCTGGGAGGGCTTCCCCTCGGCGTACCACCAGAAGGTGTCGTCTCCCACGACGACCAGGTTGCCGGTGCCGTCGCCGTCGAGGTCGGCGAAGGAGACGCCTTCGCCGAACGCAGAGGCCTCGGCGGTCGGGGCGGTGAGCGCCGTGCCACCTGACGTGAACGGGTGCGCCCCGCCCCACACGATGGTGACCGAGCCGCGCGGCTTGCCCGTGACCTCCTCGCCGGGCGCGCCGACTATCAGATCGGCGTAGCCGTCACCGTCGACGTCGCCGCTGGTGACGTTCTCACCGAACCTGTCCACGGACTCCGACACGCCCGGCACACCGGCCGTGTTCTGCGTGACGTTCACCGAGCGCGCGGGGCTGACACCGGAGGCCGAGCCGAGGAGGACGGTGACCGTGCCCCCGCTCGCCTTGGGGGTGCCGATGACCAGGTCGCGGTAGCCGTCCCCGTTGAAGTCGTCCGGCAGTCCGGAGGGAGCCGCGACGGCGGCGGGGGCTCCGAGCCCCGCGACGGCGAGGACGGCAGCCGTGGCGACGGCCAGAGTACGTGCGTGCAAGGTCATGCTCCCTGTCTGTGAACCGACACCGGTGCGGCTTCGGTGACGTACGACCCCTCGAGTGGACAAAGGGTTGTACGAGCGGGAAGGCCAGGTGAACGGGTCGCGCGGCCATGGGCGTTGGCCGGGCCGACGGAGGTCGGGCGGGGTGTCGCCCGCGGCGCGCCCTGCGCCGCGACGGGGAGCCGAGGACTGCCTGCCCGGCATCCCCGGGCAACTGCTCGCAACCCGCATCGAGCTGAGCCGCGGACGGACTGGCGAGTGCTGCGAAGCCATGGATGAGGGCGGTCGGGGAAGCGGATCACCGTGGTGGCCGTGAGCGGGGCCGGCGAAAGGTTTTGGCCATGCGCGGTCCCGCCGAGCCTGCGGCCAACAGCCCGGTACCAGGAGGGATTTGCTGCGCCGAGCGAGGGGCCACGCGCCGAGCCGCGCGAGAAGGGAAAGCAGCAGTTGCGGCAAATGGGGCAACCATGAGCCATGGTTGACCGTCTACAACCGCGTAGTGAAAGGAGCCCCACTGAGTGAAAATCGTCTTCCTGATCCACAACGTCTACGGCATCGGCGGCACCATCCGGACCACGCTCAATCTCGCGTCGGCCCTCGCGGACCGCCATGAGGTGACGATCGTCTCGATGCTGCGCCACCGCACCAAACCCCGGTTCACCATCGACAAGCGGGTGACCCTGTTACCGCTGGTCGACCAGCGTAAGGACGCCGCCGACAGGGCCGACCCACGGTCGCGTCATGCCGCCGAGGGGTTCCCTTCCGCCGAGAAGCGTCACGGGCAGTACAGCCGTCTCACCGACCTGCGGGCCGAGGAGTATCTGCGCACCTGCGACGCCGACGTGATCATCGGCACTCGTCCGGGCATCAATGTCTACCTGGCGCGTTTCGCACCCCGCCAGGCGCTGCGCATCGCTCAGGAACACCTCACGCACGACACCCACAGCAAACGGTTGCGCGGCCAACTCGCCCGGCACTACCGCGCCTTGGACGCCGTGATCACCACCACCGAAGCGGACGCCATCGCCTACCGCACCAGGATGCGTTTGCCCGGTGTGCACATCCAGGCCATTGCCAACAGCGTGCCCGAACCCGACGTGCCGCTCACCGTCGGCGGAGCCGACGTCATAGCCGCGGCCGGACGCCTGGTCCCCGCCAAACGGTTCGACCTGCTCATAGAGGCCTTCGCCAAGGTCGCCGCCGAGCGCCCGGACTGGTCCCTGCGCATCTTTGGCACCGGCGCGGACAAGGAGCGGCTCCAAGACCTCATCGACGACCGCGGCCTGGTGGGGCGGGCGACTCTGATGGGCGCGACCGCACGCATAGAGGCCGAGTTCGCCCAGGCATCGATCGTGGCGAGCGCCTCCGACGCGGAGTCGTTCGGCATGACCCTGGTCGAGGCCATGCGCTGCGGAGTCCCCGTGATCAGCACCGACTGCCCTCTCGGCCCGGCCGAAATCATCCACGACCGTGTCGACGGCCGACTCGTCCCTGTCGGCGACTCCGAGGCGCTCGCCGCAGCCCTGCTCGAACTCATCGACGACGAACCCGCCCGTCGCCGCATGGGCGAGGCCGCGCGCGCCGCCTCCCGTCGCTTCGACCCGGCCCCGATCGCCCGGTCCTACGACGACCTGCTCACCGAACTTGCCGGGACCCGCCGCTCCCGCGCCTGGCTGCGCAGACGCGGCTGGTTGCGCTCCCGCGTCGGTCCGCTCGCACGCCGGCTGCTCCCGTCACCTCGCCGCTGAACACAGCGTCCACCCCGCCCCGTCCGCCCCACGCGAGAGTGTGGGCCGCGCCGGGCTCCTGGGCATCGTGAACACCTGCGTCGGACTATTTCGCGTGCTGCGCCGCCGCGGAGGCACTTAGCATTCCGGGCATGGCGATGTTCGTGCATTTGATGTCTGCGGCGAACGCGCCGCGCGTCCGGCGGTCCGGGATACGCGCGGACAGTTCCGGGCAGGGCGGTGCGCGCGGCGTCTACTGCTTTCCGGTGCTGCCGTCGTACACGCTCACCCACCAGTGGGTGAGGGAACTGTCCCGGAGCGGCACCCGGGGTGGGCTGGTCGCCGTCCATGTGCGGCTGGACGACTCCCAGAGCGTGCTGGTCGGGCACTACTCGGACCGGGCCCGGGATGCCCAGGCGTGTGTCACCGCGGCCGAGGCGGTGCGGCGCGTCGCGGCTCGTGAGGACCCGCGCGGGTGGGAGGTGTTCGTGCCCCGGGCCATCAGGCCGCGCGAGCTGCACCGGATCCGTTCCGTGTCGCAGGTGGCGGGCTGGCGGTACTGGCCGGACGCGCACGGAGTGCGCCCCTGCACCTGCTACGGATGCCGGGTGCGCGGCGAGTACGGATCGCGGCGCCTGCGTGAGCGGCTGCCGCATCCGCTGGACGGCCCGCCCCCACCGGTCGCGGTGCTGCTCGCCCGTGTCGCGGCGGCGGGTGAGCCGGGTGACCCTGACGTGCTGAGCGACGTGCTGCACTGGTTCGGCATGCGGCGGCGAGGCCCGCTGGCCCGACTGGCGCCTCTCGCCGCCCATCCCTACGCCGGCGTGCGGGAGAACCTGGTGTGGGCGGTGGGCCGCTGGACCACGCCCGGAGTCGCCGAGTTGCTGGACGGCCTCGCCGACGACCCGCACCCGGATGTGCGGGAGGCGGTGGAAACGGTCCGCGAGCCGGCGTGACGGCAGCGGTCGCCGACCGTTCCTCCGCACCGGCGCGCGTCGATCCGCGGGCGCCCCCGGAACGTACCGACTCGGTGTGTCGTACGAGGCGAAGACCGGGGCAGTACGTCGCCCCGCCCCGACGATCAGGAACGTCGGGAAGGAGAGGCGTGCTTTAGGCGGGAGCGCAGGGTGGAGGCGAAGTCCTCGGCGCGGGTCAGCTGGACGCGGAGCCGGTCGACCTGCTCGGTGGCGGCCCGCTCGTATTCGCGCACACGGGTGAGAAGCGACTCCCGCTCGTCCGCGTCGAGTTCCCCGTCCGCGTCGAGCCGGTCGGTGGAGTCCAGGAGGTCGCGCATCTGGTCGAGGGTGAAACCGAGCGGTTTCATCCGGCGGATGACCATGAGGCGGGTGACGTCGGCCTCCGCGCAGAGACGGAAGCCGCCCTGGGAGCGCGCGGAGGGGATCACCAACCCGGTCTCGCGGCCCACATCTGGGACGCCTCCTCGGTAGCAGCCCTCGACGCCATCGAGACCAGATACAAGCAGCGTGGCAAGACGGTCGAGATCGTCGGTCTGAACGATCCCAGCGCGGACCTGCACAGCAAACTCACCGGCGAACTCACCAGCCACTGAGGCCGGCTCGCGAACCACGAAGGACCTCGGCCGCCGGCCGAGGTCCTTCGCCCATGTCATGGGCATCCCCCGGGGAGAGCAAGGCACGGCTGCCGCCGACCGCAGCCCGATGGCCACGTTGACGCCGGCGCCGCGCCTGGGCGAACTCAGCTCACCGGCGTGACGTCCTGACGAGACCGGCGTGACGTCCTGACGAGCTGCCCACCTGTGAGTTACCTCACCCGTCGTGGTCGGCCGCCGTGGGCAAACTGCCTGGCCAGCAGCCCCTCTCACGCATCCGGCGACCCCTGGTGGCCGGATACGTCAGTAATCTGTCATTGCAGCCAGTGCGATAGCCGATACAGGCTGTGACCGTGTCTGAGCGACGTGTTGTTGTGGTCGTGTACGCGGGTGCCATGGCACTCGACATCACCGGACCGATGGAAGTGTTCGATGTCGCCAACCGGCTCCTTGCCCCGTCTGCCGCCCCCTACCGGATCGACCTGGTCTCCGCCGACGCGCCCCTGGTGCGCACGAGTTCAGGTGTGGTCGTGGAGGCCTCGCCGCTGGAGGCGGGTCAGGGATCCATCGACACCCTCCTCGTCCCGGGCGGATGGAGTCTCAGCGAGGTGCTCGGGGACCGGCCGCTGGTCTCGTGGATCGGCAGGGCGGCGGCCCGGTCGCGCAGAGTCGCCTCCGTATGCGGCGGATCCTTTCTGCTGGCCGAGGCGGGCCTTCTGGACGGCAGACGCGCCACCACGCACTGGGCGTACAGCGAGGCGATGGCCTGCCGCTATCCAGCCGTGACGGTGGAAGCCGAGCCGATCTTCGTCTGGGACGGCCCCTTCGTGACCTCAGCGGGCGTGTCGACTGGAATCGACATGGCACTTGCCCTGGTGGAGGCCGATCACGGTGCGGCGCTCGCGTTGGAGACGGCCCGCTTCTTGGTGCTCTTCCTCAAACGGCATGGAGGGCAGTCCCAGTTCAGTGCGGTACTTGACGCCCAGTTGGCCGACCATCCACCCATCCGGACCGCACAGGAGTGGATTCTGGACAACCTGCACAACCCGTTACCCGTGGCCGAGATGGCCATGCGGGCCAACATGAGCCCGCGCAACTTCGCCCGGGTCTTCAGGCGCGAGGTGGGCACGACCCCCGGCCAGTTCGTCGAACGCACGCGCATCGCCCGCGCGCGAGAGCTGCTGGAGACGACCGATCTGCCGATCGGTCAAATAGCGGGCCGCTGCGGATTCGGCGTTCCCGAGACCTTCTTCCGCTGCTTCGGACGAAGCCTGGGACTCACTCCGAGGGAGTACCGGCACCGCTTTCAGGTCGTCACGCCGTCCGGCCTCATCGACCGGCGCCACGAGACGGACAGGAGCCCCGTATGACCACCACCTCGGACTTACCCGAGGCAGGGACAGTACGCATGGTCGACCATCTGGCAGCGGAGCTCGCCAGGGCCGGTGTCACCCATGTGTTCGGCGTCGGCGGCGCGAACATCGAGGACTTGTATGACGCGGTTCACCGCGGCGGCACTGTTCGTGGTGTCGTGGCCAAGCACGAGTTCTCGGCTGTCACGATGGCCGACGGATACGCCCGAACCACCAGGCGCCTCGGCGTTGTTGCGGCAACCTCGGGCGGCGGTGCGATGAACCTGGTACCGGGCCTGGCGGAAGCCTACGCCTCCCAGGTGCCCGTACTGGCTCTGGTGGGCCAGCCGCCGACCGGCCAGGAAGGTCACGGAGCGTTCCAGGACTCCAGCGGCAAGGGGGGTTCCTTCGACGTCGGGAAGGTCTTCACGCCCATTTCCCGTTTCTGCGCCCGGGTCGAGGACGCGGACTCCCTCATGGAACTGCTGCCGCGGGCGGTGGCGGCGGCACAGACCGCTCCGCGCGGGCCGGCGGTGCTGCTGCTGCCCAAGGATGTGCAGCAGGCGCGGATCCGGTTGCCCGGCCGCGGCTCGGCACCGACACCGGGCATGCCGATGTCCGCGCCGACGACATCGGCGGCACGGCTCGACGGCGCGGCACTCGCCGAGGTGTCGAACGTCCTTCGTGAGGCCGACAGGGTCCTCGTCATCGCCGGTGAGGAGGTCGCCGCTGCGGACGCGCGTCCGGAACTGGCGGAACTGGCCCGGAGCCTCGGGGCGTGGGTGGCGGTCACGCCGGACGCCAAGGACGTCTTCGACAACCATGATCCCCGGTTCGTCGGCGTGGCCGGGGTGATGGGCCATGCCAACGTCGAAGACTGTCTGCGGCGGGCCGACGTGTGCCTGCTGGTAGGCACCCGGCTGCCGCTTCTGGCGCGCGGTGGCCTGGAGCGGGCCCTGGCCGCCACCGAAGTCGTGTCTGTGGGCCACGAACGGCCGTTCGTGGCGGGCGCCGCGCTGGGCGGGGACCTGCGGGACGCCCTGCGCGCGGTGACCGGCGGGCTCCCCGCACGCCCACATGCCTGCCCACAGCACTCCGGTCCCCTCCCCACCCTCATGCCGGGCCCGGTCTCCCCGCCCGCCCACGGGCGGACCGTCCCCTACACCGAGGCGGTCGCCGCGGTGGAGGCGGCACTCCCCCAAGACGCGCACGTTTTCGTGGACGCCGGCAACGCAGGCGCCAGCGCGATCCATCTCCTCCCGGCACCGCGCCACGGTCGTTTCGTGGTGGCGGTCGGTATGGGGGGCATGGGCTACACCTTCGGTGCCGGCATCGGCGCCGCGCTCGCCACCGGGCGACGCACGTACGTGCTCGCCGGCGATGGCGCCTTCTTCATGCACGGGATGGAAGTGCACACCGCCGTGGAGTACGACGCACCCGTGACCTTCGTCATCTTCAACAACAACGCCCACGCCATGTGCGCGCTGCGTGAGGAGTTCCTCCAGGGCGGCACCCGCACCGACGACCTGTTCGGTCGGACCGACATCGCCGCCGGGGTGGCCGCTGCCTTCCCGTCCCTCGACGTCACCGGAGCCGAGAACGCTGCGCAGTTGCGCAACGCGCTGCTGCGCAGCAACACGGGCGGTGGCCCGGCCTTCGTAGCGCTGGACTGCGACCCACAGGAGATCCCTCCGTTCCTCCCCTTTCAGTCCTTCGCCGATGCCACCGGCAGTCATGAGAACGCCGACAGCAAGGAGTATTCAGATGAGCGACGAGTCGTCCGCATTGGCTGACATCCCGGGTCTGATGCGGATCGAGAACCCGGGAAGGGACGAGCTGACCGCCCACTGCATGGAGCTCACCCACGCCGTCTACCCCCACCATCAGGTCTACGGGCAGTACTGCACCATCCATGAGTACGTCGACTGTCCCCCGGAACTGACCTACGACTACCTGAGTCAAGGTCACCACCTGGAGGAGTGGACCTGCAGTCTGCGGGACTTCGCTCCCTCCGGCACATCCGGGCTGTGGATCGGCCACGACCGGCTCGAGGACGACACCAGGATCTACTGCAAAGTGGTCGCCAACCCCGAGGCCATGACCGTGGACTACCACTGCTCCTGGGATCAGGCCGACAAGCTGTGGATGATCTACCTCATGCGCGTCGTACCGGCCCGCCCGGTGCTCGACAAGCCGGGATCGGTGATCACCTGGACCAACTGCCGCCATCCCTACTACGACAGCAACCCGCACCCCGACCTGGCTCCCCGCCCGGACCGGCCCTGGGTGGGCGACTACTGGGACCTCTTCTACGCAGGGCACACCGTGGAGATGAACAACCTGAAGGCGATCCTGGAACACCGCCACCGCAACGGCCTGCCGGTCAGCGTGGCTCCGGCCAGGGCGGTGGCCGCACAGTGACCACGGTCAGCCTCACCGATGTCGCAAGCTACCTTCCCGGAGAGCCGGTCCCCGCGGAGTTCTACACCGACTACCCCGGAGCGGAGGACAAGCTCCGCAACCACCCCATGTTCAAGGTCCCGCCGTCGCGGCATCATGTGGCCGCGGACGAGACCAACGCGGACATGGTCGAGCGCGCCGTAGAGCCCTTGATCGAACGGCACGGCAGGGACGAGATCCGGGGTGTGGACGTGCTGTTGGTGCACAGCCAGCTGCCGGACCTGCCGTTCGTCGGCGCCGGCACCGAGGTGGCACGCCGTCTGGGCTTGAACCCGGAGTGGCTCGTCGATGTGGCCAACGCGGGTTGCGCGTCCTTCGTGTACATGCTGAAGCTGGCTCGGCAGATCCTCACCACCACCGATGCGAAGACCGCTCTGATCTGCAATGCGCAGAGCGCCGCGGGCCAGTGTTTCACCCAGTCCGAGGTGCGCAGGCTCGCCCAGGCGGCGATCCCGGGCGACGGCTGCGGCGTGGGATACGTGACGACATCGGCCCACACTCCCGTCCTCGACGTGGAGACCCGGCACATCGGCGAGTACGCGGGGGACATGACCGTGGCGGTCGACGACGGCCGCAAGTACTGGGAGCCGGGGGAGTCCCAGCTACGGATCGGGTTCACCGACGCCAGCGTCGCCAAGGTTCTGGCACGCGGCAACCGCCTCGTCCCGGAGGTGATCACGGACCTGTGCCGGCGGCTCGGCGTGGCGACCGGCGACATCGACGTCCTCGTCACCAACCAGCCGAACCGCACCTTCCTGCGGAACTGGCGCGAGGCGCTGGAACTGCCCGCCGAACGGCACCTGAACACCTTCGACCAGTACGGGAATCTCTTCGGAGCGGCGATCCCGATCACCCTGGACCGCGCGATCCGCTCCGGTCAGGTGAAGGACGGTGACCTGGTGGTCGTTGGGGGATTCGCTCACGCAGGCGACTTCGCCGGTGCCGCCGCCGTCCGCTGGCACGGCGGGCAGGGGTGACCCATGGGCGTTCCCGTGCTGCACCGACTGGCCCTGAACGAGAGCCCGTACCCCCCGTTGCCCTCGGTGCGCAGAGCGATGCAACGGGCCGTCGCACAGGCTCACCGATACCCGCAGTTCTACCCCGACGAACTCACTGAGCGGATCGCCGGTTGGTGCCGGGTGGCCCCCGACAGCGTCGCGGTGGGCAGCGGGTCGGTGGGGGTGGCACTGCAGTTGCTTCAGGCGATGACGGAGCCCGGCGACACGATGGTCCACGCCTGGCGCACCTTCGACGCGTATCCCTTGCTGGCCACCATGGTCGGCGCACACCCCGTTCCTGTGGCCCTGTCGCCGGAGGGACACCAGGATCTGGACGCCCTGCTGGCCGCGCTCGACCACCGGACCCGGGTCGTGGTGGTGTGCAATCCGCACAACCCCACCGGAAGCCGGGTTGCCGTCGACGATCTGTCGGCGTTCCTGCACCGGGTCCCTCGACACGTCACCGTGGTCCTCGACGAGGCGTACGTGGAGTTCGCCGGCGACACCCATCCGCCGGACACCCCCGCGTTCCTGGCCGCGCACCCCAACGTGCTGGTCCTGCGCACCTTCTCCAAGGCCTACGGCCTCGCCGCCCTGCGGATCGGCTACGGACTGGGCGCTCCCGCGCTGGTGGAACGGATCCGTCGGCAACAGCTGCCCTTCGGGATCAACGCGGTGGCGACCGCGGCGGTGAAGGCCTCACTGCGAGCCGGCAGCGAGCTCCGTCTACGTGTGGACACCATCGTCACCGAACGCGAACGGCTCCGGCACGAACTCGTCGACCTGGGCTGGCTTGTACGTCCGGGCTACGCCAATTCCGTCTGGCTCGCCTCGCCCGACCCGATCGATGAAGGCGCAGCGGCGCTCACCGACGCCGGTGTCCTGACGCGCCACTACCCCGGCGAGGGACTCCGGGTCACCGTCGGCAATCGGAGGGCCAACGACACGGTGCTTGCCGCCCTGGCAGGGGTGCGCGCACCCCTTCGCAGCGCGTCCTTGTCCGCGTCCGCCAGTGCCTGAAAGACGCGCGCGCACCCGACGTGAGGCGCCGGCTGCCGTCTGCTGGTCACACGAGGTGATCAGCCGTCTATGACGCCATCGGCGTGACATATGGCCGCGACCGCAACCGAAGCGGCCCTTGCGGGGCTCTGGATCAGTAGTCAGCAACGCATTTGTGAGGAGACAGAGATGGCCCCCTGGAGCAACGAGAACCTCAGTTCCTGTGCCTTCGTCGACCCCTATGCCGCACATCCCCGAGACAGCGCCCGGCCGATTCAGACCCAGCCCCGCGACGACGTCGACTATTTCCTGGCACCGCCCGACCCCGCCCAGCGTCTCAGCTACACCCTCGACCCACGCGACCAGCAGCGTCTCGACCTGCACGCGGCACTCACCGCCGCCGGCATTCCCCCGATGCCCGAAGACCGTGCCGTCATCGACCAGATCAGCGCGCTGCCGGCAGACGTCAACAACGCCCTTCAACGCTGGTTGCACCACGCCCTGTAGAGCGGGCGAGCCGCTTCCTCGACGCGACGGCCGGCGCTCTCATGCACGCACGCGGCATGACGCGCCGGCGCCGTCCCACACAGGGAGCAGCGCCCCCTCGACGCCTGTGGTCGCCGGAAGACTCCCGGGCGGGCTGGGGCTTCCCTTCCGACTTCACGCTGCCGCAGGTTCAGGAGTTGTTCGCCGTACAGCCGGACGGCCGGGACCCGGGGCTCCTGCCGGCACCGGACGACTGGCTGGCGGACCTGGCCCGGGTTCCGCTGCTGTACCAGCCGGGCGAGGCCTGGCTCTACAACACCTGCTCCGACCTCCAGGGAGTGCTGATCTCCCGGGTCACGGGCCGTCCGCTGCCGGAGTTCCTCGAGGAGCGTGTCTTCGAGCCGCTCGGGATCAAGGACACCGCGTTCGAGGTCCCGGCGGGCAAGCGGGACCGCTTCACCAGTTTCTACCGGCCAGGCCCCGACGGCCGCGGGCTCATGCGGGCCGACGCCCCCGACGGGAACTGGAGCAGTGTGCCGGCGTTCCCGTCCGGCGCGGGTGGGCTGGTCTCCACCGCTGACGACTGGCTGGCCTTCGCGCGGATGCTGCTCGCCGACGGCACAGTGGGCGACCGCGTCCTGCTTTCCGCTGACTCCGTACGGCGGATGACCACCAACCACCTCACCCGACCCCAGCGCGACATCGGAGCGCTGTTCCTTGAGGGCCAGGGCCAGGGCTGGGGCTACGGCGCCCAGGTCGACATCACCCCAACCGCCCCCTGGAACGTGCCCGGCCGCTACGGCTGGACCGGCGGCACCGGAACGACCGGCCACCTCATCCCGTCCACCGGCACGGTCACCCTCCTGCTCACCCAGGTCGCCATGGTGAGCCCGATGCCCACGCCGCTGATGCGGGACTTCTGGCGCGTCACCGCCCGGTGAGCAGCGTACGGTCCACCTCGTTCGCCGACGATCGACCTGGGGACGCTGACCCATTACCGCAGGAGCGGAGCGCCGTTCGCCCACGACGTGGCCTCTCCTATCGGTCGTGCGACGGGCACGCCCCTATTGCGAATCCGCGAAGAAGCAGACTTCGGAGCGGGAGGCGGTGGCGGTGAGATCACACGCGGCCGCATCGGCGTCCTCCTGCGTCGGGTGCTGCTGCACCATCGCCGCTGTCGCACGCGTCCCGGCATCGAAGCATGTCGGATTCTGCCTCACGATCATGCTGAGGATCTTCACCTGGGTGGCATTCAACTCCAATTGCACGGAGTCGAGGTCTTCGTCGTCGTAGGGCGGCCGTTGCTTCTGCATCCGGAGCTGGCCTGCCCGCGTCTTGAACTCTTGATTGGCCTGCTCGCAGGTCGTGGACCGCTCCGATGCATCGTCGTGTCGCGTCGCACCCACGGCGTAGCCGCCTATGGCGAGTGTCATTGCTCCCGCGCTGACCAGCGCGATCATCGAACGCTTCATGGCGGTGGATGGTATACGCCCACGTGAGGCCACTCGTCACCGCCTCATGGCTTCTCGACCGACTGGCTCTGGGTGACCCTGTGCCAGCCCGGGTGGAAACCGAATCTGCGGCCCAGCGTCGTGCGCGGCAGTGGTGGGCCCTCGGACACCGGAGTCATCCATGGGGCGCGAGAAGGGGAGCAGAGCAGCCCATACGGGCGTGCTTGGTCACGGAACCGGTGCCGCCAGGCTTAGGAGCCGGGGTGGCATCGGCTTCAGCGGGAGATATGATCCGCTGCCGACCTGCGGGAAGTCCGAACGGGCGGCTTCCAGGGGGTGTGAAATGGCTGGAGCTGTGAGGCTGCCGAGCTGGCAGGCCCGGTTCGCCTGCGGCACGCTTGCCGCGTTCGCGCTGGTGGCTGTCGCGGCCGGGCTGGCAGCGTGGCACAAGTACCAGCTGCTGGCGGGACCGGTGGCGCCAGGGCCGTACGCCGACAACCCGTTCGTCGAGGTCGACACATACTTCAGAAACCTGATGGGGTGGCGGACGGGGCTGTTCCTCGCGGCCCTGCTCCAGTTCAGCATCTGGCTCGCCAACATGCGTGACCTCGCCGATGTGCTCTGGGGAGAAGGACAGCGCCGACGCAGGGCGTGGCTGGTCTTCGGCTGGGTGATACCGGTGGCGCAGCTCTTCATACCCAAGATGTTCGTCAACGACCTGTGGGCTGCGGGCCGGCCGGAAGCACGGCGCCGTCGCGGACATCCCCTGCTCACGGCATGGTGGCTGTCCGTCCTCGTCGCGGCGAATGCGTACAGCGATGCTCTCGACGATCTGAAGAAGGCGGTCAGCGCGAGCCAGGCTCGTGATGCCCTGAGGCAGCTGATGGTCAGCGATGGTCTGCACATCTGCGCCGCTGCGCTGTCGATCGCCGTCGTCTGGCAGCTCGATCGCGCGTTGGAGCATGCCGCACGAACCGCGAATGCTCCGACTGAGGTCTTCCCGACGGGCCAAAGCGAGGTCCTGAAGACCACGCGCGCTTGATTGCACAGGCACGCTTCCCACACCCAAGGCAGGAGTACGCCCCTCACCGGGTGAATCGACCGGGGGCCGTTCTCATGTGCGCTGCCCGTCAATCACCGTGACTGCTTGGCAGTTGGCCGGTCGATGGGGCGCGGTAGGGGCACGCGTAAGCGGTGGTGGCACATGCGCGCCGCTCCTCAACGGACGGCCTGGCGGTCGGACAACACGCGCCCGCGGCGGGGCACGTGGAGCTGTCCGGGCGATCACGACCGGCGTCGATCCGGCCGTTCCCGGACTCGTCGTCAACGAGCGTCTTGCCCATGGAATCCGTCCAACGGCCCCAGCGACGCGCCCGGTTGCCGGAAGCGTTTGCGGCAGGGCGAGTTGATGGCGGCAGCGATCACCGCCGTTGGGTTGATTCGTAACGTGGGTCCAGGTGGGCGGGGCGATCTCACCGTTCCACCGTGCCGAGTTGAGACGCCTGACCGTGTCGAGTGCCACTTGATCGCCGTACAACCAAATCGTCGATCTCTGATCGTTACGTCAAGCGACCTCAATGCGCTGGCAAAGCCCGCAGGTTGTGGGCTTTGATGTCGGCTCGGCGCGCTCGGATCGTGGACGCGCCCATGGACACATGAGGTGGGAACGAACGTGAAGTCAGCTCTGGGGCGCGTCCTGGTCGGCATCGGTGTGACGGCTGCGCTCGCCGCTACGGCCGCGTGCGGCGGCGGGCAGGACACCGACGACAAGAGCAGCGGGTCGAAGAAGCCTGCGGCCAAGGCGGCGTCGCCCGCCGCCCAGGATGCTCTGAAGCCGCTCACCGAGGCGCAGTTGGCGAAGGCTGTGATCACCGAGGCGGACGTGAAGGGTTACCGCGTCCGCAACACGCCGGACGACGAGATCCCTGAGGTGAGTGTGCCCGCGAAGCCCGCCACCTGCCAGGCCATCGCCGATATGTTCCTGCTCGGCACCGAGCCTGACGCCACGGCCCGTGTGTCCCGTTCGGTGACCAGCCGGAAGCAGACCGACGCCATGGTGCTGCGGACGGGTCTGCTCGCGCACAAGGAAGCGGACGCCAAGGACGTGGTCGCCGACCTGCGCACCCAGAGCGAGAAGTGCAAGTCCTACGAGCACACCGACTACCAGTACACCGGCATCAAGGCTCTCGAGGCGCCTGACCTCGGTGACGAGGCGGTGTCGTACACGATGACCAGTGACATCGACGGTACCAAGATCCCGATGACCTACACCGTCGTGCGCAGCGGCTCGACCCTGGTCGTCTTCTACGCGATGAACATCCTGGGCGGAAAGGTGCCCGAGGTGCCGGCCGCTGTCGTGGAGGCGCAGGTCGCCAAGCTCGAGAAGACCGCCTGACGGACCGCTTGACGGTCCCGGTTCGGCACGAGTGAAGGGCCCCGCAGACGAGCTGCGGGGCCCTTCGCCTTCGGCTCCCCTCAGCCAGTAGTGGGGCCGGACGGCGTCGGCCCGGTCGCGTGCTTGTCATCGCTGCCAATCGATGTGCCAATCGCTGTCACGGTGGGACGCGACACCGGGCACGGCTCGACGACGTCACGGCGGTGCCGCTCGACGACGTCCGTCGGTGCCGTCCGGCGAGAGCGGATGTCCCGACCTCGTACTCATGCGGACCGACGGACGAACCGATGGACGGACGGACCGACGGACGGACCGATGGACCGACGGTCGGGGCACCGGGGCACTTGGGCTCCCAGGCGAGTCGGTCTGGAAGCGTCGCGGCACCGTTGCTTTCGCGGAGCGAAAGGACGCAGCCGTCGGTACCCATGCGGCTGCGGCTACAGCTGCCGAGGACGGCACAGGAGCCGCAGCGGCTATCCTTCTCACCGGCCGGGGCAGACTGCCACAGCCTGGGGGACCGGGCCCCCGCCCGATGCGGCAAACCGCAGGTCGATCTTGGAATGGATGGCCCTTCGGCATTGCTGCACTCCTGATGGGCTCGCCCTGTTCCAGGGGTGCTCCGGGCAATGGCGCTCGGCACGACCGGACACGAGAACTGCCAACGATCTCGATCCTGCCTGCTCCTTCCTCCCTGGCCCGCTGTCTTCGAAAGGTTCTCCTGCACCATGCCTTTGGCTCTGCTGGCCCTGGCTGTCGTCGCGTTCGGTATCGGCACGACCGAGTTCGCCACCATGGGGCTGCTGCCTCAGATCGCCGACGGAATCGGTGTGTCCGTGCCGCACGCCGGCAACGTTGTCTCGGCCTACGCGCTCGGTGTCGTCGTCGGCGCACCGCTGCTGACGGGCATCGGCGCGCGCGTCCCGCACAAGCGCCTGCTGCTGCTCCTGACCGGGCTGTTCGTGGTCGGCAACGTCGCGTCCGCGCTCGCTCCCGACTTCGGCACGCTTTTCGCCGCGCGCTTCCTGGCCGGCCTGCCGCACGGTGCGCTGTTCGGCGTGGGCGCCGTCGTCGCCTCACGACTGGTCGCACCGGAGCGCGCGGCACGCGCCGTCTCGAAGATGTTCCTCGGCCTCACCATCGCCAACATCGTCGGGGTGCCGGTCTGTACCGCCCTCGGACAGCAGCTGGGCTGGCGGTCCGCCTACGGCACGGTCGCTGTCATCGGCCTCATCGCTCTTGCGGCCCTGGCCGCCTTCGTCCCGCACCAGCCGCGCGGGCAGCAGTCCGGCATCCGGCACGAGCTGCGGGCCATGGGGAACAAGCAGGTCGCCATCGGGCTGGCCACGGCCGTCATAGGGTTCGGCGGATTCTTCGCCGTCTACAGCTACCTCGTGCCCATGCTCACGCACCTGACCGGCGTCTCCGACTCCTCGACCACCGTGGTCCTCGCGCTCTACGGCGTCGGCATGACGCTCGGCACCCTGATCGCCGGACCGCTCACGGACCGCGCCCTGCGCCCCACGCTGTACTGGGGGCTCGCGCTGCTCGCCGCAGGGCTGGTGACGTTCTACTTCACGGTCCACAGCACCGTGCCCGCCCTGGTGACGATCACGTTCATCGGTGCGATGGGTTCCCTCATCACCACGCCGGTCCAGATGCTCCTCATGGCCAAGGCGAAGGACGCCCCGACGATGGCGGCGGCCTCCAACCACTCCGCCTTCAACCTGGCCAACGCGGGTGGTGCCTGGCTCGGCGGCCTGGTCATCTCGGCGGGCTGGGGATGGGCCGCGCCCAACCTGGTCGGCGCGGCGCTCGCCGTGGCCGGTCTCGGCCTCGCCTTCACGGGCGGTCTCATGGAACGGGGCCACGGACGCTCCGATGTGATCACGAAGGCGTCGCCCGTAACCGGACAAGAGGCGCGCGTCCCCACAGCTGACTGACCCTCCGACCGTTCGTCGCCCTCAGGATCTGCCGACGCGCTGGGCCCGCCACTGTTCTGGGCGCCGCGACGGTGCCCTTCGACGCACCGGTGGGACTACTCGGACCCGGCGGCACCTTCCGCCACCGGGCCTGCGGACCCCACGGGTCCGGCATGGTCCGTGACGCCGGCGTGGTGGGCTGGGGCTGCGAGCCCGCACGGCCCGCAGCCCGACGCCTGGTCCGTGCTGAGCGGGACTCCATTGCCGCGCAGTACGTCGCGAAGGTCGAGGATGAGCGGGAAGACTTCGTGGTTGTGATCTTCGCCCTGCTCGTCCCAGGCACGCTGTTCGGCCTCGACCGCCGTCCGGTCCTGGGCGAAGACCCGCTCGGTGAAGCGGCGGATGAGCGGCCAGGCGAGGTGGAGCGCCCCGGGAACCGACGGCTTCGCGATCGTGAGCAGGCCGTAGGCGTGGTTGACGCGCTGCTCCGCGTCCTCCGGTACGTACGCGGCCCAGAGAGAGAACACCGGAAGGTCGGTGCCTTCAGGGACATCCCGCAGGGTCTGATAGGGGTACTCGGTGCGGATGGTGATGACGTCGGGCCTGTCCTGCCCGCCGATCCCCTCCGCGGACAGCAGGCCCGCGCCCCGGTCCTTGCGGCCTCCGGCAGGAACGAAGAGGTACCGGGCCTCGACGTGCCGTGGGCCGGTCTCGTACCCCAGCAGCTCGGGTTGGATCCTGCCGAGCACACTCCGGTGCAGGAACTGGTGATTCATGTCGAGGAGGTTCTCGTGCATGAACGAGTAGTGGCACCGCACGGTCCGGGAGAACGTCATGGTCCGGTGGGCGGCTGAACGGTACTCGGGCAGCAACGGGAACGGCGCCGCCGAGGCCAGAGCCGGGTCCCCGGGAAACACGAAAACCAGGCCGTAGGCCTCTCGGACCGGATAGGAGCGCACACCGCGCGGCGGCCGCTCACAGCCCTTCGGCAGGTAGGGGATCTGCGAGATGCGGCCGTCACCCCGATAGGCCCAGGCGTGATAGCAGCATCGCAGGATCTCGCCCTCCACCACACCCATGCTCAGCGGCACCTGACGGTGGGCGCAGCGGTCCTCCAACGCGTGGACCGTGCCGCTGCGCCCCCGGTACAAGGCGATCCGCTCGCCGGCGAACGCGGTCGCGAAGGTCCGACCGCGCCGTACCTTCCGGGAGGTCGCCACCGGATACCAGTGGTTCGGGGAGATACCGACCCTCCGGAGGTCCTGGACCGGACCGGGCAGAGCCCTGAGCCGGCCGTCCGGGAGATGTGGCGGGTACGCCGCCGGGTCGGCGGTGGAATGCCGGTCCTGCTGGTCTGCTCCGGGACGGACGGGTCGGGCCTCAGTCATCTGCTCTGATCCCTTGCGCTAGGGCGGAGGTCGTGTCGGGTGGTCGCGGGGGCGCCGCGCGCCAGGCACACGGTGTCCTGCACGCCCGCGACCCCACCACGGACGGCCGCCGCCGACGCAGGGATCCGCCCGCCGCCGCGGGGCTCCACCTTCCTACGGTCGCCGGGGCCACCCCGGTCGTCAACCGCGGAGGTGCATTGGTGTCGCAACCGGTCCGGCACATACCAAGGCGGCCGGAAGGCGGCGCCGGCCTCGACTCGTCGAGCTGCCGGAGGGGCAGCCAGCCGGGCTGCCACCGCCGCGCCCGCGCAACCAGCACCCCTGACCCACGCGTCGCAGAAGACATGGAACGTGAATGGCTCTTCTCGCTCATCCCGCTGACGATCGGCGTGCTCTTCCTCAGCTTCGGCGTGTACGGACTTCGCCGTGCCAGTGCGCTGCGTCGCACAGGTGTCACCGCAAAGGGTTGGATCGTCCGCCACGATGTGAGGCGGGATGAAGAAGGGGCCAGGTATCACCACCCGGTCGCGGCCTGGACGACCCGGGACGGCCGTGCGTGCGAGCACGCATCGAGGTTCGGCCGCGGTTCCGTCCGGGGTGGCTTCGGCGTGGGGAGCATGGTCACCGTGCAATACGATCCGGAAGACCCCCGCCGGTTCGCGATCCAGGGCTGGGACACCACGGCGGTCGACATTCTGTTCACCGTGTTGGGGTCGCTGTTCACGGCGGGCACGTCGGCGGTGGTGCTCGTCCGACTGCTCACTCTGTGACCGCAGACGACTCCCTTCGCTGCGACGCCGACATGTCCGCACCGAGTGGCTCGGCCTGCATCTCCTGCGTCGCTTTCTGGTGCGCGTGTCAGGGGGCATGACCTGGCGGGCACACGGGGCTGGGTCGAGGCCGAGGGACTGTGCGCGGACGAGCGGCGGAATGCCGCGCATGACAACGTGAAGAGACGAGAACGTCTGCTTCGTAAAGAAGCCGCGCTGATCGAATACCTGGACAGATGAGACGTCGTTCCCGATGGCGGACCGGTGGCCTTGAGAAACCGGTGGTCTGCCTGAGGGCCTGCTCCGTACGGTGATCCGGTGTGCATCTACGCCCTGACCCACTACAAGCTGCACTACGCGTGCGTCTCATGCCGTGTCAGCTTCAAGCGGCATGCGGATCCGCGGCGGGAGCACCTGTGCCCGAACTGCGCCCGGCCTCTCGTTTGCGCTGGTCATGACTTCGCTCCGCCGCGCAGGCGGAATGTCCGTGGATGGTCTGTGGTGGCGGCGGTCCTGGGCGAAGGACTGCGGTACGAAGGGCGATCGGTGTGCGGGTGCGGCAAGGAGCCCACATACCGTCCGCGGACGCGTGCCGAACTGCGGGTGCGTCGGATCGTTGCCGCGAGAGACGGGCTGACGTTGTCCGACACGTTGTCCCGACCGGATCCGCTGACCCCGGCGACCGACTGACCTCGCCACCTCGCCACCTCCGCGTGCAAGGCGGCGCCGGCGGAGCGGATCAGGGCTGCCGCGACGACGACGAAGGCCAGGGAATCCTCGGGATTGCTCCCGTAGCGGCGGCGCAGTCGTCGGCAGCCGCCGCATTCGGTCTCGCGGCCTATGCCCCCTCGGCACTCCGTCAGAATCCGGACCAGCATCTCGGCTCAGCGGACGGACTTGGCCACTCGGGCGAGCAGGGCGGCCGACTCCTCCGGTGAGAGTGCGTGGTCATACACGAGTTCACCGGTCATGCCGGGGAAGAAGCGGCCGGCGTCCCAGCCCCTCTGGTACGGAGGCGGATCGAGGACCACGAGACGGACGCCGTCCACGACAGGGATGTCCGCCGGATTCCCCTCGTTCCAGATCCACTCGCCGTCGGCGCCGACCAGGTTGAACGAGCCGGTGGTCGCCACCATCCCGGCCCGGTCGCGGCAGCAGGCGACGGCAGCGGCCGACGGTGCCTGGCCCTCCGCAAGGCCCCGGCCGATCAGGGCATCGGCGAGGAGCGTGTGCAGTTGGAAGTTGTCACCGATGCCGGAGATGCGCAGTGCGAAGCCTTTGCCGGTCGCGCGGTCGAGCGCGACGAGCGGTTCGTCGTCGAGGACGGCGAGGGCGTAGGCGAGGCACTTGAACGGCTCGTCGGACAGTTCCGCGACTCGGGTGACGGCGGCACGCAACTCCTCGCGACCCGGGACCTCGCGGCGCACTCGCGGGGAGTTGAGCATGGCCACGCAGGCCATTTCGAACTGCGGGAGCGCCTGCCAGGCCATGACGGGCTCGAGGCCGATCCGCTCGAAGTCGGCCTCCTCCAGGCCCTCGCCCTCGTGACCGGGCAACTCACCACGGTCCGCGGCCGCCCACCCCTCGCAGAAGACGGCAGCCTGCTCGAAGGCGTCCAGGGCGCCCGCGAACACCGCCGGCGCGCAGGTCAGCGGGTCGGCGCCCCGCTCGACGCACGCCCCGGTCATCACGGCCACCACCGCTCGCGGACCGGGCGGCACCTCTCCGAGCAGGGCGGAGAGCCGAGGCGCGGCTGCCGACAGCTCGGCGTCCGTGGCTTTACCGAAACCGCGCGTCAGCCGCGCGAAGGCACGCTCCGACGCGTCCGCGTCCTGAGCCCGTACAGCCGTTTCGAAGTCCTCGACGGCGGCCGCGAACCGCCCACGTCCGAATATCATCCGCGCACCCTAGCGGAGACCTCCGACACTCCCCGCCCAGCGCCCGGCAATCACGCCTTCCCATGCCTTCGAGGGCAACCGTTCATGTGTCCCGTGGGTCTGCTGTGGTGACGGTACGGCGCATACCGCGCGGACCGTCCGCGTATCGGCGTAACTGCACGAGGACGACACAGACGACACAGGAGTGTGAACGGTATGGGACGGCGACGGATCCTCGCGGCGTGTGCGATGGCGCTGGCGGTAACGGGCGGGGGCTTGGGCCTGATGCCCGCGCATGCGGCGCCCGGCAGCGGGTCGGCAGCCGCCCGCGCCGGTGATCTCGACGGTGACGGTTTCGGCGACCTCGCGGTCGGCTCGCCGGAGGGGACAATCGCCGGGTTCTCGAAGGCCGGCTACGTCTCGGTGGTGTACGGGACCGCGCAGGGCGTCCGGACGACTCGTCACAAGGGCATAACCCAGCGCACGGCGGGCATCCCCGGCACCCCTGAGGCGGGCGACCGGTTCGGGTCCGCCGTGGCCGTCGGAGACGTGGATGGTGATGGGTACGCGGACCTCGTCATCGGCTCGGGCGGCGAGGCGATCGGTTCCGTCAAGGGCGCCGGCTCGGTGACGGTCGTCTTTGGTGCGAAGGGAGGGGTGAGCGGCGACGCGATCGCGTTCCACGCACCCACCCCGACGGCCCGTCAGGCCTTCGGCGACAAGCTCGCGGTCGGCGACTTCGACCACGACGGCCGCGACGACATCGCGGTCGCGGCCGGCACGAAGGTGCAGGTGGTGAAGGGTGCTGCCAAGCTCCGCGACACGACGAAGCCCGCCATGAGGTCCTACACCCCGCCCGGCGGCGGCGCCGGCACCGGGCAGATCGCGGCCGCCGATGTGAACGGCGACGGGTACACCGACCTCGCCACCGTCGCCTACTTCGACGACCCGGCGGACGAGGGCACCCTCGGCGTCCTCGCCGGTTCGGCTCAGGGCCTCACGGGAAAGACGCTGGGCAAGACCGGGCTGCCCTTCGCGGGATACAGCATCGTCGCAGGTGACGTCACCGGTGATGGCAAGGGCGACATCGTCGTGGACACCGGATTCTCGGACGGCCCGGACGACTTCCTGCTCCGGATGTTCCCGGGCACAGCCTCGGGCCTCGGCGGGGGTGTGGCCTACGGCGGCCCGGCGCAGCCCGGCCGCGCCGCCGCGCTCGCCGACCTCGACGGCGACGGCCACGCCGACCTGGTCACCTCCGACACCAGCGCCGTTGACCCGGACGGCTTCAACAACGCGGGCGCGGTGACGGTCGTTCCGGGCACGGGGGCCGGCCTGGATGCGGCGCACGCGCGCACCATCACCCTGGCCACGCCGGGTGTGACCGGCGCGAGCGAGGGCAACGACCTCTTCGGCGCGGCCGTGGCGGCAGGCGACTACAACGCGGACGGCACCGCCGACCTCACGGTCGGCGTTCCGGGCAAGTACCTCGGCACCGGTGCGGTCAGCGTCATCCCCGGCTCGGCCGACGGGCCCACCGGAACGGGGTCCATCCTCTTCAACCCCGAGGATCTGGACCACCCGGCAGCCAAGGCGCGCTTCGGCCTCGCTCTGGGCGCGACCACCCGACCCTGACCTGAGATTGAACTCGTCGTGTCGTAATGGGGCTGACTGTGACTCAGCAAGCACGTCAACTGACGAGCGAGCAGTTCACCTGGTGGGGCTGAGAGTTCCGGTTGGCGCCGAGGCTCGCGGCCGGCGAGCGACTTGATCTCTGTTTTGCGACGGTACCTGCGGATGTCGTTGCAGAGCGGGCGCATAGGATCGCCGGCATGGCACTGCGACCAGTTCAGGTGAACATGAAGGCTGTTGATGGCTTGGCGGTCGGCCGGTTCTGGGCGGAGGCGCTCGGCTGGAGTGCCTACAGCCCCGGCGTGACGACCTACGTCGGACCCGCCGGCGGCCTCGTCTGGCCGGACCCGGTCGCCGTCTGCGTCGACGTCGTTCCCGTTGCGGAGCCCAAGACGACCACAAAGAACCGTGTTCACCTCGATCTCGCCACCACCTCCGTGGCCCATCAGGCGGAGTTGGTCGCGCGTCTCCAGGCCCTCGGTGCGACGCCCGCCGACGTGGGCCAGGGCGACGTGCCGTGGACGGTCCTCGCGGACCCGGAGGGCAACGAGTTCTGCGTCCTGGAGCCTCGTGAGATCTACCGGGACACCGGGCCGATCGCCGCAGTGGTGGTCGACTGTGCGGATCCGCGGGCCATGGCCCGGTTCTGGGACGAGGCGATGGACTGGACCCTGCATGACGTGACTGACGATCATGCGGCGTTGCGCTCCGCCAAGGGTGTCGGCCCGTACCTCGAGTTCATCCGCACGCCCGGCGTGAAGACCGTGCCGGACCGCGTCCATCTCGACCTGCTGCCGTATCCCGGTGACGACAAAGCGGCGGAGGTGGCCCGGCTGCGGGCCCTCGGCGCCACCGACCTCGACCTCGGCCAGGGCGACGTCCCGTGGACTTGCCTGTCCGACCCGGAGGGCCACGAGTTCTGCGTCCTCGCCTTGTCCTGACGCGGAGCCTCATCGACGCCTCGACACGCGAACCTTCCGTGCTCATCTGTCATGGCCCCGGGGGACTTTGGTGAAATCCATGCTAGGCCTTGGTCACATCGGTAGTCCTCTGGAGTGGCCCTGCGCGGACCTTCGCGGTTGCCGGTGCCGGTTTTTGGATCGCTCGGCCCCGGCGAGAGCGCGAAGACAATGCAGCCGTCATCATCCTGACCGGCGACGATTCGAGGCTCGCCGGCTTCGACAAGTTCCTCGAAGCTGCCGCCGACAAGCAGGCACTCCCACTCGAGCACGGCTTCTTCGGGATCGAAGTTGCCGCAGGAGAGCGACTCGAATGATCGTCCCGGCCCAGCCTGAAGCGCCAAAGCCGCTGACGTGTCATCCGGCGCCACGAAGAACTTGACGATAATGCTCACCAGGGCATCATGCCCGACCGCCCCCGACCATGATCGGGCCGGACAAGTCCTCATCGCCATGGGCAAGCCTTCGCAGCACTTCTGGACTCATGGCAGCGGGAGCGTAGCGGGGCGTGCCCCATCGCGCCCCATCGCGTCAGGCGCTCTCAGGCCACCGCTTCGTCGAGGGAGATGTCCATCCGTTCGGCCACGATGGTGAGGGCTGCTCCCAGGGGGAGCGCGACCCGGGTGAGGGCGTGCTGGTCGCCCCGGGTCGGATCCCGGTTGACGATCAGCACCGGCTTCCCGGCCTGGGCGGCCTGGCGGACGAACCGGAGCCCGGACATCACCGTCAGTGAGGAGCCCAGGACCAGCAGCGAGGTCGCCTCACTGACCAGCCCGCGGCAGTGCTCGACCCGCGACGGCGGAACCGTTTCGCCGAAGAACACGACGTCCGGTTTGAGGATGCCGTCGCATGTGGTGCAGGGCACCACGCGGAAGTCCCCGACCTGTTCATCGGTGAGATCGGCGTCACCGTCCGGGTTGATTGCGGCGGTCACCGGCTCGAAGCCCGGATTGGCCTCCTCCAGGCGCCGGGCGAGTTCGCGGCGCGGGCTGGAGGTGCCGCAGGAAAGGCAGACGACCCGGTCCAGGCTTCCGTGGAGTTCCACGACGCCCTCGCTGCCGACGGCCTGGTGCAGACCGTCGACGTTCTGGGTGATCACCCCGGAGAGCAGGCCGTGCCGCCCGAACGCGGCCACCGCCCGATGGCCGTCGTTGGGGCGGGCCCGGCCGAAGGTTCGCCAGCCGAGGTGGCTGCGCGCCCAGTACCGCCGCCGGGCCCCTGCGCTTGCGGTGAAGTCCTGGTAGGTCATCGGGGTGTGCCGGCTCAGGCTCCCGCCCTCGCCCCGGTAGTCGGGGATGCCCGACTCCGTGGAGATGCCCGCGCCGCTCAGTACCAGCACGCCGCCGGTGCTGAGCGCGTCGGTGACCGGCTCAAGGTCCGTGGTGCCCGGCGGCAGGTCCTCGGTGGGGGTCCAGTGCAGAGTGGGGCGCATGCGCATGTCGCCAGGGTACGGACTCGACGCACACTGCGCGGGGCTCGCGCCATCGCCATCGCCATCGTCTCCGCCGGAGGCGCTCCGCGCAGGTCGCCGATTGGCTGACCTCCGGCACTGCCGGTGCTGTACGCCGGCTAAGCCCGGCTGATTCCGGCATCAACGGTGGAGGAGGCAGGGGCCGGCGCCGAGGGCCACGCGGTGATCTGCGTCCACTGGCCGGGGGAGTGGCGGACCGTGTGTGCGCCGCGTGTCCCGTCGCGGACCGAGTGCGCGCCGGGTGTCCCGTCGGCGTATCTCACCCGTTCTCGCTCCACCGGTGACCCAGTGTGGTCAAAGCGGCGTCGGGCAGGAGGCGTGTTGCCACCCCGGGCCAGGGTGTTGGCGCGGTCTTGTCTGTTCGTCTGTTCATGTTCCGCATCGAGGGGTCTTCCGGACGAGACTGCAGGCTCCGGAGGGCCGACGGCGTGTGTCCGGTGCTGTCGGCCGAAACAGCCGATGCTGCGGCAGTCGACGCTGGCGGTTTCCGGCTGGGGAGGGTGCCTGCTTCCGCTCTTCACCCGCCTGCAAAGAACACGGTCACGCGCAGCGAATTGGGTGTCACCAGCGCCACAAGCCCGTGATCAGCCTGGCCAGGAACACGGCTGCTCCGACACCCTTGGCGCCTATCACCACGCCGCGTCGCGCATCACCGTGGACCGCGTCAAACAGCAGCGCGGGACTCGCCACCACCAGGAAAGCAGCCCCAGCAAGGATCACGGCGGAAATGGCCACGTACATCGTCTCGACGGTGACGTCGTCCTTCTGCGCCTGGGTCCTCTGGTCCCCCATGGGGGCAGTATGCCCAGACGGGTTTACTGCAATCGGTACATCCACGCGCAGATCCGGGCAGCGGCAGCGCGTACTCGCACGTACGCCTGTTTTCGTGAACTGGGCTGCTGAGTTCGGCTGTTGAGGCATTCGGAGGCGGCTGGACGCGTCCAACGGCGGGAGGTGCCCAACCCTCCTCGGGGAACAGGGCGCGAAGGTGCTCATGGTGATGGCCCTCTGTGAGCCGGGCGCCTGGCGGTGAGTCCGTGGGAGGGCCGGACCTCAAGGAAGCAGGGCCAGTGCTTCTCGCAGATTGCGTTCAGCGATGCCCTGCATGAACTCCCGGTCAGGGAAGTCGCCGTCGAGGAGCCGGAGGGGGCCGGCCACCAGGGAAAGGCGCATGGCCAGCATGTAGAGATCGAGGCGTCGCAGGTCGAGACCGGGCCGGGCAAGGGCCGAAGAGTGCTTCGAGCGTGCCGCCGGGGATGTCTTCGACCACAGCGATGTCAGCCGCGTACCGCTGCTTGGTGTGATCGGCCAGCAGGAGGTGCGGAACGCGTGCCCCGATCTCCTCCAGCCTGTGTCGCGCGGCCCGGAACGGCACCAATCCGGAGGCAGGCGCGAAGGGGTCCTTTCTATCGTCCTCGGCGGCGCCAGGCCAGAAGTTCTCCCCGTCCGCCCATCGGCAGACGATCACGCTCGCCGTCTCGGCTCCCTTGAGCCGGATTCGGTACACACCCTTCTTGCTGCCGCCGCGCAAGCGGTCCACTCCGACGATCCGGCACGCGGCTCCCAGCGCGTCGCGCACGCATTTCCGACAGGTCCTCGGCCTCCGCGAATCTACGCATCCGCAGAACGTACTCGGAGTTGTGCGCAGCGGGCACCGCTCTGTGGCACCGAGCCCCGGGCTCTACAGCCGAGTTTTCGTTTGGATCACTGTCAGGCGGTGCAGTGGGCGGGGCCATAGGGTGGCTTGATGGTCGATCGGTTGGAGATCGCGGTGCTGCCACCGGGACCACGCTTCCCCGCCCAGCTGCGCTTCTGGGTCAACGGCGAGGAAGTTGTGGAAATGGCGGTTGGCGCTGGAGGCCGCGGACCGCTCGCCGTAGAAGCGTTGCCCTTCGAACTCCCCAGCACCCTACGGGCGACACGTGAGCCGCGCCGGGTGAAGTTGGGCGAGCCGGAGTGCACCGGGGGTTGCTGCGGCATTCTCTCCGTGGTCGTGCAGCGCATCGGAAACGTCGTCCAGTGGTCGGACTGGCGGGCTCCCGACTTGGAGACCCGGCCGCCGGAGTTCGACTTCGACGCGAGCGAGTACGACGCGGAAGTGGCCCGCGCTGGAGCGGATTTCCGGCGGCGGTTCTCGGCCTACTGATCGTTCCGGAATGAGGACACCGTGTCATCCGCGTGGGCGCGCGTCAGGTGTGCCGCGGCGCCAGCCGCGGCGGCTGGGAAGATCGCTGTCCCGTTGTCGGAGCACGGTGATAGACAGTCAGCGTGGCAAATACTCACATGGACCACCCCTCTTTCCACTCCTGGCACGACGCCCGCCACCACTGCCGGCGAGGTCCCGGACACGGCCGACGCCTCTATACAGGGAACGGCCGGCGAGCTGGTTCTGGCCCTGTACGGCCGCATTCCGGTGGACTCCTTGAAGCTCGACGGCGACCGACGTCTCTTCGACCTGCTCCTGGCCTGGGACCCTGACGAGTAGGACGTGACGATGCGCCACATCGTGCGCCCCGTGGGCATGCCTCCCGCCAAAAGCTGCAGCCACGCCGTCGTCGTGTCCGGGCCGCTGATCGGGCCTCCGACCCTGTCTCTCAGTATGCGAAGAAGCCGCCAGGCCGGGGCCCGCTCCGCGCAAGGCCACCGGTGGCCTTGCGGAGATGGGGACTTGTGCGGACCCGTGCGCTGGCAGACGGAGCCGCTCAGCGCAGCACGGCCGCCAGCAGGTCTGGGCCCAGCGCTGTCAGATCGGTCGCGTTGAGGGCGTACCGGACGTAACGACCGTGCCGCCGGGTCGTGAGCAGGCCCGCGCGGCGCAGGACAGCGAGATGACGGGAGACCTCTGGGGGTGAGAGATCCCAAGCGTGGGCCAGCTCACGGGTGGTGTGCGGACCGCGCGCCAGGGTGCGCAGCAGCCGCAGCCGTACCGGATGGGCGAGTGCCTCCAGCCGCAGCGTGACCGTTTCCAGCGAAACCGGCTCTGATGGACCGGGCTCGGCCACGGGGTACTGCACCACCGGTTGCCACCCGGGCGCGTGGACCGCCACCAGGTGCGGGCGGCCGAAGACACTGGGTATGAAGGTGACCCCGGTGCCGTGGGCGGAGGTCGCCTTGTCCTGCAGTTTGTCCACGATGATGCAGTCGCCGTCCGGTGCCAGGGCGACCGCGCCGGAGACCGACGCGAGTGCCGCACCGATGCCCAGGCGCCTCAGCAGGTCGTTCTTCAGGCGCAGGTCGGTGGCGAGCTGCACGGCGACGCTCGTCCAGGCGGCGTCGAAGAACGCCTCGGCGCACTGTTCGAGAGTGTGGCGCAACCGCGCCCGCACCGCCGCCGGGTCCGCGAGCAGCCGTTCCGCGAAGGCCTCCTGCCGCGCGCCACGGGCCTGGGCCAGGTCCAGGGCCCGTCCGCGCGCAGTCGCGTCGGTGAGCGGCGACGGCGCGCCGAAGTGGACCCGGTTGCTGCCGCACGTGGTGACGAGCGCGGCCGTCACATACGTCTCGTGGTCGATCCGGTCCACCTCGTCCAGCTCCTCGCCGAGGGTCGGCCGAGGCCGGGCGGGGAGCAGGAAGTCGGCCTGTGACGAACGCCAGAGGAACTCGGCCTCCCGCAACCGCTCGGCCAGCTCCGGCCGAAGCCCGGCCCACACATCCCCGGCCCAGTCGGCGAGTTGCGAATGATGCCCGGGTTCGGCCAGCACGTGCAGCATCGCGGTCAGTTCGGCCAGCGGGGAGGCGGCGAACCGCAGTTGCTCGGACGGCAGGCCGCTGATGTCGATCCTCAAGGTCACCCCTCATCATCACTGACCGGAGAACCGACGACGACGTCGGTTGACGGTCTCCGTCAATCGACGTGGCCCGCAGGCCGGTTGAACGCACCTTGGCGCCATGGCAACCACCGCCAAGATCCGGCCCCGCGCCCTCGTCCGTGCCTCCGGAGGCCCCCGCTACGCCGTCGCCCTCGTCGTGGACGCCCTCGGCACCGGCCTGCTGCGCCCCTTTCTGCTGCTCTACGGGCTGACGGTGGTGAGGCTGTCCGCACCGGCCACCGGCATCGCCATGACGGTCGGCATCGTGGTGGGTCTGGTGTGCATGCCCGCGGTGGGCCGATGGCTGGACCGGGGGGCACGCAGCACGGTCGTGGCGGCGTCGATGCTCGTGCGGGTACTCGGCGTGGCGCTGCTGCTGGCCACTCCGGCAGGGCACGTCTGGCTGTTCGCGACGGCTGTGCTCTTCCTCGGCATCGGCAACCAGGCCTGGCCGGCCGCCCACGCTGCTCTCGTCGCCACGGTCGCCCACGGTCGGGAACGCGACGCCGCTCTCGCAGCGGGCCGCGCCCTGCGCAACGCCGGCCTGGGCGCGGGCGCGCTCGTCGCCACCGCATGTCTTGCCGGCGGCACCACCGCATTGCAGGCGATGGCAGCCGTCACGGGGCTCGCCTATCTCACTGCGGCGGCCCTGGCGTGGTCGGTCCACCTGCACGCGGATCCGGCCGTTGCCCCGGCCGAGGACACGGACGACGGGCCCGCACCCCGGATGCGTGTGCTGCTGGCCGCCAACGTGGTCTACGTCTTCTGCCTCAACGTCCCCGAAATCGCGCTCCCTCTGGTCCTGGTGACACAGCTGCACGCATCCCCGGTGTGGTCGGCAGCCATCTTCGTGGCCAACACGGTGCTGGTGGTCACCCTGCAGGTTCCGGTCACCGTCCTGATGTTCCGTTTCACCCGGCGCGCCGCGCTGGCTCTCGCCGGCGCGGTCCTCACCGCGTCCTACCTCGGCTTCCTCGCGGCCACCTCTCTGGGCCACGGCTGGGGAGCCCCGGCCGTCGCCACGGTGTCCGTGGTCTGCACCATCGGCGAGATCATCTACGCCGGCAGTGCCACGGCGCTCGTCACCGACCTCGCCCCGGCCCATGCCATGGGACGCGTCCTCGCCCGCTTCGAGCTCTCCACCGGCTTCGGCCTCGCCGTGTCCCCGGCGGTCATCACCGCCCTCGCACCCCGCGGCTCGCTCGCACTCTGGGGAAGTCTCGCCGCCGCGACACTCCTCTCCGCCTCCGCCGTAGTCGTCGAGAAGGATCGAGGAACGCGGCTCAGCGGATTGCTGCCGCCGGGTGCGAGCTGCGACCCCCAGCCATAGATGGCGGTTGGAGGACGGGCAGGCAGCGCGTACTTCCGTATTCCCAGGCGTAGTTGGCGGGTGTGCTCGGGTCCTCTCGGCCGGTCCGTACATGATCTTGTATCGGGGTGGAGATGAAGTAGGCCGCTGCCCTGTTGCGTGATCTACGGCCCTCTCCAGGCGACTTGGCCAGGCGAGGACCTGAAATCAATTCGCCTCCGCTCGCCTCGCCCGGTACGGTCGCGAGCTGTTCTCACTGCAGGGAGCCCATGAGATCCGTGTGCGGCCACCCCGGCAGTACCCCCGCTGAGAGTAGGTTGCGTCAATGGCATGCCGTATCAGTGAGCTCGTGCTCAAGTGCCACGACCCCGAGGTGTTGGCGCGGTTCTGGTGCGAGGTCCTGGACTTCATTGAGCTCGATCGCGAAGCGGAGGGCTGCATCGAAATCGGTCCGCGCGAAGGATTCGGCGGCCCGCAGCCGACGATCTTCCTCATCCGCGACGACGAGCCGAAGAACGGGCACGCCCGGCTGCACATCGACGTCAACCCCACCGACCGCGATCAGGACGCCGAGCTCGAGCGCCTCCTGGCCGCCGGGGCCGAACTCGTCGACATCGGTCAGCCCGCGGAGGCGTCCTGGCACGTCCTCGCCGATCCAGAAGGCAACGAGTTCTGCCTGCTCAAGCGCCGCCTCGACCCGCTCTGACGGCCCTTGCCCAAACGATTGGCCGGGGGTCGCACGAGCACGCGTTGCGCACCCCTCCTGTTCTCCCGGGGGCCATAGTCGGTGACATCTGACGCGGAAGGTCACACACGGACCTGCTCGTCCCGAAGCGACGTGGGGGAGCGCTGCGCCAGAGGCCAGTTTGGCTCTCCCCCGCTGCGAGGGTCCGCGGGCGTCCTCGCTTGTTCGTCACGCCGACGCAGCCACGACGATCACCAAACGATTGGTGAAGACTGGACAGATGCCTCACGATCCCGGCGGACTCCTGTTCATAGCGCTCGGTCTCGTACTCGTCGCCGCCGGCTTCGTCTGGCGGGGGCGTGTCCTGCGCCCCCTCTCGGCGAAGCGGGCCCGGGCGGCCGCGATTCGGGACCGTGCCAGAAACCTGCTGCGTTCTGCGGACATGGCGATCGCCGAAGCCCGCCGTCGGGCCGCGCGGGGCGAACCGGCCATCGTCACGGTCGAGGACGTGGTCAGGGTGGCGGGTCAGCACTATGGGCACCTCTTCGTGGAGCGCGAAGAGGCAGCCGCCGCCCTCCGTCGGCGTTTTGAGGCCGCCGACTGCCGGGTGGACTGCATGACCGACGCTTTCAGCTGACTGTCCGGCTGTCCGGCTGTCCGGCTGTCCGGTTGACCGGCCGACTTGCTGACGGCTCGGTGAGCCTTTGTTGCCAGGCCCGAAGCCGTCATCTGATCGATAGTCACGCGGAAAATGCTCGCCGCGGTCCGGTGGGCGTGGCTGACAGTGGGCAGGTGTCAGTGGCGGGTGGGAAACTGCCGGGCATGGCCGAATCGAACCCGAAAGCGGACCTTCTCCGGTACCTGCAGGATGCTCGCGATGCCTTGCTGTGGAAGCTGGAGGGGCTCTCCGAGTACGACGTCCGCCGACCTTTCACGCCGACCGGCACCAACTTGTTGGGGCTGGTCAAACACGTCACGGGGGTGGAGTTGGCGTACTTCGGCGACACGTTCGGGCGGCCGTATTTCGACGCGGAGCCTCCGCACTGGTGGTACACGGAGGACGCCGAATCCAACGCGGACATGTGGGCCACCGCGGAAGAGTCGCGTGAACAGACCGTGGGGCTGTACCAGCAGGCATGGGAACACTCCAACAGCACGATCGAGACCCTGGCACTGGACACGATCGGCCACGTTCCGTGGTGGCCCGAGGAGCAACGAGAGGTGACTCTGCATCACGTCGTCATTCGCGTGATCGCCGACACTCACCGGCACGCAGGCCACGCCGATGTCCTGCGTGAGCTCATGGACGGGTCCGTCGGGTGGCTGAAGGGCAAGGAGAATGTGCCGCCAGGCGATGAGGAATGGTGGGAGGACTACCGGAGCCGATTGGAGCGGGTGGCGCGGGAGGCCGGCAACGGCTGATCCCGCCCGACACAGGCGGCTGCTCCTCCAGCACTCAAGGTCAGCATCGAGACGAACGAAGGCCTCGGGATGGTGCCCGTCACCGCTTCGCGGGCTTGGAGCGGCCGCCGTCGAGAACAGCCTCAGGACGCCGTGGGGGTGGACCGCGATGGCTCCCGCGCGGTGGGTGGGATCACAGCACGACGCGGTAATGGGTGGTCAGGCGCCGGTCGTCGCCGAGGATGTGGAAGGCAATGCCGGGCGGCTGGTCTCGGTCTGCTGGTTGGTCGCCCTCCCAAGGCATGCGCAGGGTCCAGGTGATGGCCGGTCCCACGATCAGGGGACGGGCGGCGAAGGTCGAGGCGGCGGCTGTGTGCGCGTGTCCGGTCAGGACGGCGACCACCTGCGGGTGTGCCTCCAGCAGGGCGGCCAGCTGCTCAGGCTGTTCGAGCATTCCGGAGTCGGGTAGGGGGTGGTGGAGCTCTACCGGCGGCTGGTGGAAGGCGATCAACGCCGGGGTGTCCCGCGGCAGTCCGGTGAGCTGGGCATCGATCCAGTCGAGCGTCTCCGTGTCGAGGCGCCCCTCGTCCCGGCCGGGGATGGTCGAGTCGCACATCAGGATGGCGGTCCCGGCGATGTGATGGATCCGGTTGACGGGCCCATGGTCCGGTGCCTCTCCGAGCAGGGCCTTGCGGTAGGCCGGACGCGCGTCATGGTTGCCGGGGCAGGCGAGCACCGGGAAAGGAGCCGTCAGAATCCGGGCCGCTTCCTCGTATTCGGCTTCCTCCCCGTTATCGGCGATGTCTCCGGTGACCAGGACGGCATCGACCGGATGTGGCAGGGCCCGCAAGTAGTCCATGACGCGGTCGGCGCGCTGGGCGGCCCTCTCGCTGCCGTCCAAGTGCAGGTCACTGATCTGGGCAAGCAGCACCGTCATTGTCCGTCCCCTTCCGGCGGAGGTTCGGGCCGCCGGTCCACAGCGAGGCGGGGTTGTCGTCCCACCTCTGCCTAACGGAAGTTCTCGTTTTTCCGTTAGAGACCTTAGGCTGTGCGGGGGTTGTCCTCAAGGGGTATGTGACCTGGCAGGCAAGGAGAGGCTGATGGAGCGCTGGCTGGCACTGGAACTGGCGAGCACGATCCGCCATGACGGGGACGGCGGCGTCATCGACGACCTCGCCACAACGCATGGAGCAACCCGCTGGATTCACGCGCAGGCAGACCTGCTGGCCGGCCACGTCCCGGCCGGGGAACTGGCAGCGGACGAGAGCCTCAGGACGGAGATCATCGAGCTGCGGCGGGCAGTTCGGGCACTCTTCGCCCGCGCCGTCAGTCCCGCTCCCGCCAGCTCGGCGGACGCCCGTCAACTGATGCCGTCCGACCAGGCATTGGCTCACCTCAACACGGTGGCCGCACGTGAAACGGTGGTCCCGCAGTTGGACTGGACACCGCACGGCGCCCCCGCTGCCCGTCTGCTGTCGGCGCAGAACGATCCAAGGATCCGACTCGTGGCTGCCCTGGCCCGCGCCGCGATCGACTTCCTGAGCGGCCCGCAGCGCGAGCAGTTGCGCGCTTGCACCGCGCCCCGCTGCGTGCGCTACTTCCTCAAGAGCCATGGTCGGCAGGAATGGTGTAAACCCTCGTGCGGAAACCGCGCCCGAGCAGCTCGCCACTATCGACGCCTGCGGATGGCCACCGAACTCGGCGACATCGGCTTCGTGGAGAGGGAGTAGTCGACCTCTCGGTGTCCCGGGCCCTCCCGCGGCCGGGTGCTTCCCGCGACACGCCCTCGCCGAGGCGGGCAGACCGCGCATTCATTCTGTTTCAGGTGCCACGAGGTCCGCATGCACGTAACGACCGTGCCGCCCGCGCCGGCCACGCAGTTCTTCGACGCGGACACCCCGTCGGCCCAGGCACTCTTGGCTTGCTTTCTCAGAGTGACCCCATAGTCGACCGACCGACCGACCGACCGACCGACCGACCGACCGCACGAGCGGCCGCGGACGAACGCGGCATGACCTCGACCCCAGCAGCGATGGAAGACGGCGCAAAAAATTGCGTGACTTGCGTTCGCTTGCATTGTATGGCGCAAGGCCTGGATTGGCGTGTGCGGGAGTTGAGGCCCGGTGATGCCCGTGCCGGGCGAGGCTTGCCTCCTGACGGGCGACGAGAGGCTTTCGGTGGGCGGAGTAAGGAGATTGCATCCGGGGGAGCGGTGCTCCGGCGGCGTCCCGTCGGCTTCCCTTTGCTCTTTGAGGTCTCACGCATCGCCGGTTCATCGGTCTGGGGGCTGCGCGTGTTATGTCTTCCCTCTTGAGGTGCGGGTGTTGATGGTGAAACTTGTGGCGTGCTGACCGTAGACGTGCTCGCACTGCTCTGCAATATTGCGATGAAACAATGAAAGAAGCTGCGCACGATGCTCTCTTGAGGATCGTGTAGATCTGTACAGACAGCTCCTGCCGCTCTGTCGTACCGCGCCACCGCTCTGCCCAGGAACGAGCCGACCTCGCCGCCCCCTCCGGCGCGCGAACCTCCGCAGGGAGTGACCCCGCATGATTCGACACAAGCCGAGATCCTGGAGACGGCGCGCAGCAGCCGCTGCGGTCGCCTCCACCGTCATGGTTCTGGGCGTGCCCGCCATCGGCGCCCACGCGGCCGGCGGCCCCAACGCAGCCGCGGACGCCGCGACCAAGGCCGGCAGCGCCCGTGGCGCGCACACGGCCGCCAATGTCACCGACGGTGACGCGGACACCTACTGGCAGGCCGGAAAGAAGTCGGCCCAGTGGGTGCAGACCGACCTCGGGCGGACCAAGCGCGTTCGTCAGGTCGTGCTGCGTCTGCCCCGGGACTGGCAGACCCGCAAGCAGACGCTGGCGCTCCAGGCCAGTGCCGACGGAAAGAGCTTCGCCACGCTCAAGTCGTCGGCGCAGTACGTCTTCAGCCCCGGAAATGGCAACACGGTGAAAGTCACCTTCCCCGCGACCCTCGCCCGGTACGTACGGGCCGACTTCACCAGGAACTCGGTCGCCTCCACCGCCCAGCTCGCCGAGATGCAGGTCCTGACGACCGCCGCCTCGACCCCCAACCTCGCCCAGGGCAAGACCTTCAGCGAGAGCGGGCACGCCGACGTGTACGGCGCGGCCAACGCCGGTGACGGCAACCGGGCCACGTACTGGGAGAGCAAGAACAACGCGTTCCCGCAGTGGATCCAGGTCGATCTCGGATCATCGGTCAAGGTCAACCAGGTGGCGCTGCGGCTGCCCAGCGGATGGCCGAGCCGCAGCCAGACGCTGAAGATCCAGGGCTCGACCGACAACCAGAACTTCACGGACCTGACGGCCTCGAAGGCGTACACCTTCGACAGCGGCAACGACCAGTCGGCGACCATCAGCTTCGACGCCACCACGACGCGATACGTGCGCGCGCTGTTGACCGCCAACACCGGCTGGCCCGCTGGGCAGTTGTCCGAGCTCGAGGTCTACGGACCGGCGAGCGGTGACACTCAGGCGCCCACCGCGCCGTCGAACCTGGCCTACACGGAGCCGGCCACCGGGCAGATCAAGCTGACCTGGAACGCGGCGAGCGACGACACGGCCGTCACCGGGTACGACATCTATGCCAACGGCCAACTGCGGGCGAGCGTTGCCGGGAACGTCGTGACCTATACCGACACGCAGCCGGCCGGCAGCGACATCACGTACTTCGTGCGGGCCAAGGACGCCGCGGGCAACGTCTCCTCCAACAGCAACAGCGTCACCCGCCAGGGATCGGGCGGAGACACCCAGGCCCCCACGTCGCCCGGCAACCTCGCCTACACGCAGTCCGGCAGCGACGTGAAGCTCACCTGGCAGGCGTCGAGCGACAACGTCAAGGTCACCGGCTACGACGTCTACGCCAACGACCAGCTCGTCAAGTCCGTGGCGGGTGACGTCACGACGTACACCGACACCCCGTCGGCCGCGGCCACGGTCACCTACTACGTGAAGGCGAAGGACGCAGCCGGGAACGTGTCCACGGCGAGCAACAGTGTCACCCGGCCCGGCTCACCGACCGGTCCAGGTTCCAACCTCGCCCAGGGCAAGCCCATCGAAGCCACCTCGTCCACCTTCACGTTCGTCGCGACCAACGCGAACGACGGTCTGACCAGCACCTATTGGGAGAGTGCGGGCGGCGCGTACCCGGCCACCGTCACCACCAAGCTGGGTGCCAACGCCGATCTGAGCCAGGTCGTCGTCGAGCTCAATCCGGACGCCGCCTGGTCGACGCGCACGCAGAACATCCAGGTGCTCGGCCGTGACCAGGACGCCACGGCCTTCGCCAGCCTCGCCGCGGCGAAGGACTACACCTTCTCGCCCGGCAGCGGCAACACCGTAACCATCCCGGTCTCCGGTTCCGCCGCCGACATCCAGCTCAAGTTCACCGCCAACTCCGGTGCTCCGGGCGCGCAGGTCGCCGAGCTGCAGGTGATCGGCACCCCGGCCGCCAATCCGGACCTCAAGGTCACCGGCATCACGAACACGCCCGCTGCCCCCGTCGAGTCGGACGCCATCAGTCTCACGGCGACGGTCACCAACAGCGGCAGCAAGGCGGCCAAGGCCACCGACCTGAACTTCGCGCTCGGCGGCACGAAGGCCGCCACGGCGGACGTCCCGGCCCTCGCGGCCGGTGAGTCGAAGACGGTCAGCGCGAGCATCGGGACCCGTGACGCGGGCAGTTACCCGGTCGGCGCCGAAGTGGACCCGACGAACAAGGTCATCGAGCAGAACGAGGCGAACAACGCGTTCACCCGCTCCGACGCTCTCGTCGTCAAGCCCGTCTCCAGCTCCGACCTGATCGCCGCACCGGTCTCCTGGACTCCCACCAGCGCCTCCGCCGGTGACGACGTCAAGTTCAGCGTCGCGATCAGGAACCAGGGTTCGACGGCCTCGGCGTCCGGTGCCCACGGCGTCACGCTGACGATCCAGGACTCCAAGGGCGCCACCGTCAAAACGCTCACCGGCTCCTACAACGGCGCCATCGCGGCGGGCCAGACCGCCGCACCCATCAGCCTCGGTTCATGGACGGCCGTCAACGGCAAGTACACCGTCAAGACGGTCATCGCGGACGACGCCAACGAACTCCCGGTCAAGCGGGCCAACAACACCACCACCCAGCCCCTGTTCGTCGGTCGCGGCGCTGACATGCCGTACGACATGTACGAGGCCGAGGACGGCACAGTCGGAGGCGGCGCCAAGGTCGTCGGCCCGAACCGGACCATCGGCGACGTCTCCGGTGAGGCGAGCGGACGCAAGGCGGTGACGCTCACCGGGACCGGTCAGTACGTGGAGTGGACCACCCGCGCGGCGACCAACAGCCTGGTGACCCGCTTCTCGATCCCGGACGGCACCGACACAACGCTCAACGTCTACGTCGACGGTCAGCTCCTCAAGGCGATCGACCTGACCTCGAAGTACGCCTGGCTCTACGGCAACGAGACCGCTCCCGGAAACTCGCCCGGCTCCGGTGCCCCGCGCCACATCTACGACGAGGCGAACCTGCTGCTCGGCAAGACCGTTCAGGCCGGTTCGAAGATCCGGCTCCAGAAGGACGCCGCCAACAGCTCCACCTACGCCATCGACTTCGTCAACACCGAGCAGGCCACGGCAGCCCCGAACCCGGACCCGGCCGCGTACACGGTCCCGACCGGTTTCACCCACCAGGACGTGCAGAACGCGCTCGACAAGGTCCGTATGGACACGACGGGCAAGCTCGTCGGCGTCTACCTGCCCGCGGGCGACTACGAGACCTCCAGCAAGTTCCAGGTGTACGGCAAGGCGGTCAAGGTCGTCGGAGCCGGGCCGTGGTTCACCCGCTTCCGCGCCCCCGCTTCGCAGGAGAACACCGACGTCGGCTTCCGGGCCGAGGCCGGCGCCAAGGGCTCGACCTTCGGCGGCTTCGCCTACTTCGGCAACTACACGTCCCGGATCGACGGCCCGGGCAAGGTGTTCGACTTCTCCAATGTCTCCGACATCACCATCGACGACGTCTGGGTCGAGCACATGGTGTGCCTCTACTGGGGCGCCAACACCGACAGCATGACCATCAAGAACACCCGCATCCGGGACACGTTCGCCGACGGCATCAACATGACGAACGGATCCACGGACAACCACGTGGTCAACAACGACGCCCGCGCCACGGGCGACGACAGCTTCGCTCTCTTCTCGGCGATCGACGCCGGCGGCGCCGACGAGAAGAACAACCTCTACGAGAACCTCACATCGACGCTCACCTGGAGAGCGGCGGGCATCGCCGTCTACGGCGGCTACAACAACACCTTCCGCAACATCCGCGTCGCCGACACCCTGGTCTACTCCGGCATCACCATCTCTTCGCTGGACTTCGGCTACCCGATGAACGGCTTCGGGACCGAACCCACGACGATCGAGAACGTCTCCCTGGAAAGGACGGGCGGCCACTTCTGGGGCTCGCAGGTCTTCCCCGCCATCTGGGCGTTCTCCGCCTCCAAGGTCTTCCAGGGCATCCGGGTCAACGACGTCGACATCGACGACTCCACCTACGGAGGCGTCATGTTCCAGACCAACTACTCCGGCGGCCAACCCCAGTTCCCGGTGAAGGACACGATCTTCACCGACATCTCCATCACCAACTCCAAGAAGAGCGGAGACGCCTTCGACGCCAAGTCCGGATTCGGCATCTGGGCGAACGAACTGCCGGAGCCCGGCCAGGGCCCAGCCGTCGGTGAAGCCACCTTCCGCAACCTGCGGATGAGCGGCAACGCCGAGGACATCCGCAACAGGACCAGCACCTTCAGGATCAATATCGAGTAGGTGGCGAACGGCACTGAACGGATCCGAATGGCACGGGGTCGCCCTCCGCGAGGGCGGCCCCGCGCCGTTCGATCAGCGCCGGTTGAGCGAGCGTGTGACGCCGGTGACGATCGTCGTCGCGAGGATCCACCCCGAGGCGGTGAGCAGGTAGCCGATCCACTGAGTGCCAGGTGTGGGAGTGAACGCCCCTCCTTGTCCGAGGCCGATGACGGGGAGCAGAACGTCGAGGGTGAAGATCACTGGATTGAAGACCTCGGTGCCACCGGAGTCGGCTCGGGTGGGCCGCTGGACGGTGAAGACGACAGAGCCGAGTACCAGCAGGGCCAACAGCCAGAGCGTCGCGCGCATGGGGCGATAGCCGTAGCCGACGGTGACGTCCTGGATGACTCCCCAGATCCGTGCATGCCATGGCAGGGTCTCGCGGCGGAGGCGCTCCTTGAGCAGTGAAACCGTGCGGGCCTCGTCCTCGTGCCCCAACGAGCGGTAAGTGAAGGCCAGTTGCTCGAAGGGCTGCGGCGCGTATTCCGACCCGTCACGGAGCAGCCAACGTATGCGCTGCCTAGGAGGCAGCGGGTTCTCGAACCGGTCGTAGCGAAGACCGTCGAGGTTCAGCTCGTCCGGCCAGCTCTCCCGTTCGTCGCGGATGATTCCCAGCACCGCGTGACGGAGGTCGACGATGCCCTGGGGACGCTGCGCCATCCGCAGATCCACCTCTTCCGCCTGGACGTGCGTCAGGGCGAGCGCGACGCGGCCGGGAGCCGTGATCCGCGCATCCCACAGGGTGAGCCGGCCATTGACCCGGGCCCCGGCCAGCTCGATGCTCCCTTCCGCCGTGAATCCGCTGTTGAGGTGCACGCTCGTACCGACCTCCAGGTGGTATCCGTACAGCGCCCTCCCCCTCGGATTGCTGAGCTGTGCGCCCCAAAAGCGAACGACCCCATTGACTCGGGCGCCCGAAAGGTCGACTTGGCCCGACGTCTTGATCCGGTCGCACAACACGTCGCCCTCGACATGTATCTGCGAGACCGTCAGCGCCACGCTTCCAGGATTCGACAATTGAGAGTCACTCATGTCGAGGTCTCCGCCGACATGAGCAGCGCGCAGAGTCACCTCACCCTCAGCGGTGAAGCCGTGGCGCATCCGTACGTGGTCGTCCACCTGGAGCCGGTTGGCACTCAGGCAGGGACCGTCGGAGTTGGTCAGCACGCTTCCATCGAGGTCGAGGACGCCGGTGATGTGAGTGCCGTCCAGCTTCAGCAAGCCGTCCAGTTGAGACCGATGGACCCTCAGAGTGCCGTCGACCGACGCATTGGCGGCGTAGAAGCGGACGAGGCGGCAGTGCTTCAGACTGAACTGCCGGGTGCGCGCGCTGTACAGGGTGACGCGGCCCCGGAAGTCGCAGCCATCCATGGTGACGCGGTACGGGATCTCCGCGTAGTCGAGTTCCAGCGATCCGTCGATACGTGCGCCGTCGAGGCGCAATGCGGGTACGTGACCCGGTTCGGCAATGGCGCCGTCGAGGAGCAACCAAGTGAGGGCGGCGCCCCTGACCACACGATCGGGCCCCCAGCCGTCGCTGTTGGCCGGGTCGTCCTCCCCTGGATCACCGGTCCGCAGGTCCAGCCTCTCGCCTCGGGAGAACGCATCCCGAACTTGTAATTCCAATGGAGTCAGATCCTCTGCCCGCACTCCCGCCTCCCCCTGGTCGCGTCGCCCGGAACGCTACCCGGGTCCCCCGGCGCGGTTGGGTCGTTCAAGACCGTGTGGAGCTCCCGTTGCCGAACGTCCAAGCCTCGATATCGCGGTAGTGGATCGGCCCGCGGCTACGGCCGAAGTTGCTGCCGACCAGGTGCAGACGCTCGGCAGGCCAGCGGCGGCCGGTGAATTCAGCAATGGCCCGGGCGATTTCTCCCGCCGAGGATGGGTCTCCTCGGCGGGCACGGGCCAGCGTCAGATGGGGGCGCAGCGGCCGGTCCTCGAGGGCGACCCCGCAGTTCCTGACGGCGGTACGTACATCGGTGGCGAGCCTTTGCAGCTCATCGAGGTCTCCGTCGATTCCGCTCCACAGCACGCGGTCGTCGAAGGTGCCGCTGCCGCGCAGTGACAGGCAGGGTGGTTCGCGGTCCGCCGCGAGGGCGGCGAGAGGCAGTCGCAGGAGCGGTACCGTCTCCACCGGAAGCTCCCCCAGGAACGCCAGAGTGATGTGCCAGTCTTCAATGCGGTTCCATCGCATGTGAGGAAATGTGTCGTAAGCGGCCCGCAGTTGCCGGTCCAGTTCTTCCTTCGCGTGGTCAGGTGGGGCGAGGGCGATGAACACGCGCACGGACGTGGGCAGGGTCTGATCGTTCACACGAGACTTCGTACCGCACCTGGGCCGTGGATGCGAAAGCCGAGGTGCTGCGTGGCGCTGGACCGGCTCTGTGCGAGCGGCGAGCTGGACTGGTCGCGGTGGGTCATCGACACCCTGACTCGACCTCGCCCTCCATGGACACAGTGGTCGGCAGGTCCCAGGAACGGGGTCGGGTGAGCGCCTGCCACTCGTCCCGGAGCAGCGACAGCACGGCGACGTCGTACCGGCGGCCCCGGTGCAGGCAGGCCGAGCGGCGTACTCCCTCCTGAGCGAACCCGGCCCTGGCCAGGACGCCGAGGGCCCCGGTGTTGATGGTGTGCGTGACCGCCTGGACGCGGTGCATCGGTAGTTCACCGAAGGCGAGGTCGAGCAGCGCGTCGACGGCGTCCACGCCATGGCCCTGGCCCCGGTGGTCGGGGGCCAGAATCAGCATGATCTCGGCCGTGCCGTCGACCATGTCCTGGTCCGTCAGCGCGATGTGGCCGATCGGCGTGCCGTCGGGGAGCAGGACGAGGAAGTCGTCGCGGTCGTGCTCGTCGCGGTCGCGCTCGATGCGCTCGCGCACGGCAGAAAGGGAACGCGGCCACATGCCGATTTCATGGGCGGCCACAGGGTCGGAGCGCCAAACCTGGACCAGGTCCGCGTCGTCGACGTCGAGCGGCGCGAAGGCGACGCCCCTGCCCCGCCAGCAGACCTCCCGAGACGACTCAGCGTCCCCGTCCTCCAGTTGCTCCCCGGTAAGGCGTACATCCACAGCCTTTGCGACGTCTTCGATCATGCACGGAGGCTAGCGACCACCGGGATGGGTGGACCAGTCAGTTCTGTCCCCGGCCAGCCGGCCAGCTGGCCTGCTGCGGGCGGGATGGAGTGGTCCGAGTCAGAGACTGGAGTCAGACTTTGCGATGTGCTGGCATCTGCGGGAATCGAGCGCTCCCCAGAGCGCGGATGGTACGTGGGACATGTGGCCCTGGCGGCCAAAGCGACTGAAGGTCAGCACGTCGGCCGAGGATGTCAGGAGCACCCGCTTCCCATGGGCCCGCAAGTCACGGCCACTCCTCGCGTGCCAATTCCGTGGTGCAGAATGCTCGTTGACACTCAGACGAGGGCGGGGGAGCCGGTTCGTGGGCCAGGATCTGACGGTCAATCTCGTGGCTTCGCTGCTGGCGTTCACCGTGGGCTGGCTCGGCCGTGCTCTGGTGCACTACTACCGGACCAGGATGCCGGCGGGACGTGTGTGGCGGCTGGACCGCGACCGGCGCGTGGTGATGGTCGTCGGTGAGTCGGGCGGAGCGTCGTCCGCGTATCCGAAGATCCCGGAGACGGACGCCCTGGCGGCCATGAACCTGCGGCAGTTCCTCTCCCAGGACCTGCGGTTGCACGAGGCGGCGACGGTCAGGGCCAGGGCCTTCACCATGGCGTCGGACGCCGAGGAGAACCTGGTCGTGATCGGCGGACCACGGCACAACGACATCTGGCGGTTGATGGCCGACCGGCTCGACGCGCCGTACGAGTTCCGGCGGTTTCCCACGGAATTTCGCATTGTCTGCGTGGAGAGTGACGAGGAGTACGGCGAGTCGGAGGTCGACGAGTCGACACTCGTGGATCACGCCATCGTCCTGCTGGCCCGCAATCCCTTCGCGGCCGGGAGCCGCCTCGTCATGGTCGCGGGCTGCGCCCTGCTGGCGACCTCGGGTGCGACCCAGCTTTTCGCCCGGGGCGAGATCCGCGCACTGGCCAAGGCGTACGACACGAGGTCACCTCTGGCACTCGTCGTGCGCGTGGAGAGCATCGGCGGCTACGTCCGCCCGCCCGTGGTAGTGGCCGCCGCCAACTTCCCCCAGGCCCGCGCCGTCCGTCCCGCCCCCGCCACCCGCTCCTGACGTCCGCGGCAGCGGTGGCCGTGAGCGGTTCGCTGCGTGTCCTTCGTAAATCGGTGGTGCCGTATCCGACCTCGGGTGGATGATCCGCAGGGTCCGGGGCCGCCATGAGCCCTCTCCTCACGCTTGCGAGGAACCTTGATGACCGTTGCCGAGTCCAAGCCGTCGGGGTCCCGGCCCGAGGTCCGCGCGGCGGCCGGGCAGCTGCGCGGCAATCGGGAGGCAGGCGTGGCGGTCTTCCGCGGCATCCCGTTCGCCGAGCCCCCGGTCGGCGCGTTGCGCTTCGCCGCGCCCCGACCGGTACAGGGCTGGAGCGGGGTGCGCGAGGCCCTCTCGTACGGCCCGCCGCCCCCGCAGGGCGGGCATTTCGGCATGGACTCGCTGGAGAAGGCCTCGTCGGGCGAGGACTGGCTGACGGTCAACGTCTGGTCGCCCGAATCCGACCCGGGCGCAAGGCTGCCGGTGATGGTGTGGATCCACGGCGGCGCCTACGTGATCGGCATGTCCGGCCTCCCCGAGTACGACGGTGGCCGGCTCGCGCGGGACGGTGGCGTCGTCGTGGTGACGTTCAACTACCGTGTGGGCATAGAGGGTTTCGCGCAGATCGACGGGGCTCCTGCCAACCGGGGTCTGCTCGACCAGGTCGCCGCTCTCGAGTGGGTGCGGGACAACATCCGGGCCTTCGGCGGCGACCCCGACCGGGTCACGGTTTTCGGCCAGTCGGCGGGTGGGGGATCGGTCGCCGCGCTGCTGGCGTTGGGCCGGGCGGCCGGGCTCTTCCGCCGGGCCGTCGTGCAGAGTGCGCCGGGCACGTTCTTCTCACCGGAGCTTGCCGCGGACATCACCGCCGCCTGCGCCGCCGAGCTGGGGCTGCGGCCCACGGTGGCCGACCTGTCCGACGTTGCCCCACGCCGGCTGTCCGCCGCCGCCGACACGGTCGGCGCCACGATGGACCAGCGGGCGCAACGCTGGGGCCGGCCCGCACACACCATGATCCCGTTCTCGCCCGTCGTCGACGGCGAGGTCCTGACCGTCACACCGTGGCAGGCCCTGACCGACGGCGCGGGCCGCGACATCGAACTCCTCGTCGGCCACACCCGCGACGAGCAACGCCTGCTCACCGCGCTCAGCGGTCTGCTCGGTGAGGTGAGCGAGGAGCAGGCGGCGCATGCGCTCCATGTCCTGGCACCCGGCCCGGACGGCGCGAGCCGCTACCGCGACGCCTTCCCTTCTGCGGGCCCCGACGAGCTGTACGAACTGGTCCATTCCGACTGGCTGTTCCGCATGCCTTCGCTCCACCTCGCCGAGGCCCAGACAACTGCCGGCGGGCGCGCGCACGTCTACGAGCTGACCTGGCCCGCCCCGGGCATGGGCGGCGCCCTCGGCGCCTGCCACGGCCTCGACGTACCACTCGTCTTCGGCAACCTGGACCGCGGCCAGCCTGCCACGCTGATCGGCGAGACACCTTCCCCGGAGGCAGAGGCACTGTCCGCCCGAATGCGCGCCGCGTGGACTTCGTTCGCCGCCCACGGCGATCCAGGCTGGCCCACGTACGACACCGAGCAGCGCCTCGTTCAGCGCTTCGACACCCAGCCGGCTGTCACCGCCTACCCGGAAGAGCCCTCCCGCCTGATCTGGCAGAGCCACACCTTCCCCGTGCTGCCGCTCATCAGCCGGTAGCGCCGACCACACGCCGGCCGCGCGGTGGGGACATGGGCGGTGGTGAGTCGCACCAGACGGAAAACCTGCGCGAGTGGGGAATGCGGCAGCAGCGATCGCACGTTGACGATCGCCGACCGACTCTCCTGTCCCGGGAAGAAGGCAGCCCCATGACGTCCTCGCCGACCACCATGCGCCGTACGGCTCTCCGCCCCCGGCCCCGTGGACAACCTGCGGCTGACCACACTTCCGCTGCCGCCCGAGAGGGACGGCTGGGTGCGCATCCGTGTCGAGGCGTTCGGCCTCAACACAAGCTCGTCGTCCGCGTCCGGCATTAGCGCCGTTCTCCCTCAAGTCATCGGAGGGAGCACTGCCGGGCAGGAGGGCATCACCTCGCCGCACCTACCGTGCGGTGCGCGTCCGCGCGCGGGCCCCCGGACCCCGTCGTCCGGATCCGCGACCGGGCCCCTCCGCCGAGGAGCCGGCCCCCGGCCCGAGGAGCCGGCCGGTCGCCCCGCGAGCCGTCAGCCTTCCTCGCGCAGACCCCACGGCGAGCCGTACTCGGTGAGCAGGTCGAGGAACGGGCGGGGCGGCAGGGCTTCCGGGCCGAGGACGCCACTGCCGGACCAGGTTCCGCCCGCGACGAGTTCGAGGGCGATGACGGGGTTGACGGCGGTCTGCCACACCACCGCCTGGGAGCCGTATTCGCGCATCGACCATTCGTTGTCGACCACGTGGTAGAGGTAGACCTCGCGGGCCGAGCCGTCCTTGGTGCCCTTGACCCAGGTGCCCGCACAGGTCTTGCCGGTCATGCGGTCGCCAAGCGTGGCCGGGTCGGGAAGGCAGGCGGCGACCACGTCGCGCGGGGAGACCGCCACGGGTCCGTTCTCCGAGGGGACGGTGACCTTCTTGGTGGCGTCGAGACCCAGCTCATGGAGCGTCTTCAGCTTGGCGATGAAGTCGTCGCCGAGGCCGTACTTGAACGTCACCCGGCGGGCGTCGACCCAGCGGGGGATGAGCAGGACCTCCTCGTGCTCCACGTTGACGCATTCCACCGGGCCGATGCCCTCGGGGAAGTCGAAGACCTCCGGTTCGCTGAAGGGGGCGGTGGTGAACCAGCCGCGGTCCTTCTCGTAGACGACCGGGGGATTGAGGCATTCCTCGATGGTCGTCCAGATACTGAAGGACGGGGCGAAGTCGTAGCCCTCGACGGTCAGGTTGGCGCCGTCGCGGACGCCGATCTCCTCGATCTCGTCGAAGAGTTCGTCGGCCGCGTACCTGGCGAAGACGTCCGACAGGCCCGGCTCCACCCCCATGCCGACCAGGGCCAGCCGCCCGGAACGCTCCCATGGACCGGCCTGTTCGAACTGCGCGTCGCCGAGCTTCACGCCGCATCGCTCGTACGGGTGGGTGGCGTGCGGCGCGGACAGGGACATCGCCATGTCGAGATAGTGCGTGCCCGCCGCGCGGGCCGCGTTGAACAGCGGCATCACGAACCGCGGATCGGTCGCGTTGAGCAGGGCGTCACACCTCTCCTCGGTGAGCGCCTGGCGTACCGCGTCCTCGTCGGAGGCGTCCAGGCGCCTCGCGCTGAACCGGCCCCCGTGTCCCTCGAGCGCCGCGACGGCTGCTTCGGCGCGTGCGAGGTCGTAGTCCGCGACGACCATGTGGGTCAGGAACTCGCGGCGGGCCGCGATCCGGGTGACGGCCGTGCCCACGCCGCCGGCGCCCACGAGAAGCACTCGCATGTCACACACCTTTCGTTGCCGGAGACGGACGTCTCCAGGGCTGCACCGATGCAACGGGATGCCCTGGCTTAAAGTCAACGACGTTGGCATAAGTGTCTGCGCGGCGAGCAGGGAGAGTCGGCATGGCGAAACAGGTGGTGCCGGAGGTGGCACGGCGCAGGCGCCGGCCGACGAGGCAGGGCACGGTGCTGTCCGAGAAGCTGATCGTGCAGACCGCGTTGCGGATGCTGCGCGAGCACGGCGGCACCGGACTGACGGCACGCAGGCTGGGTGCGGCACTCGGTGCCGACCCCAGCACGCTCTACCGGTACTTCGCCGGACTGGACGACCTGACCAGGGCCATCGGCGAGGAGCTGATGGGTCGGGCGCTGGATGCCTGGACGGCCACCGGAGAGTGGCGGTCCGACCTGCGGGCCCTCGGCCAGGCCATTCACGCCTCCTACCTCGCCGATCCCCAGGCCGCCATGCTGACCGCCAGCCGAGTCACCGGACGGCCGCGGGAGATCGCGGTGGACGAGACGATCCTAGGCATCCTGCGTTCCGCGGGCTTCCCGGACGCCGACGCGGTCGTCGCCTACCACGCGTTCATCGATCTCACTCTGGCCTTCGCCGCCCTGGATGCCGGGTCGCTGGCGCTGACGGGCGAGGCCCGCGCGGCGGACGAGGAGATGTGGCACTCCACCTACGCCGAACTGCCCGCCGACACCCACCCGCACATCGCGGCCACCGCGCGGCTCCTGGCCGGGCGGATGACACACAGCGCCTACCCCGTCGTCCTCGACACGCTCCTGAACAGCGCGGCGGAGCAGCTCGCCTGGGCACGTGCGCGCCGATATCCCGCCGACACCGCAACCACGGAAGAGCCCTGACTCCGACGCTTATGCCAACGGAGTGGACTCCGTTCCTTCCCGACACGATGGGTGATCGTCTGGGCGGTGTGACCGTCGGGGGTGTCGCGGCCCTAGGAGGTCGGGACTGCGATGGCCAGGTGCTCTCCGGGGAGGTACGCCTGGGCGGCGGTGTAGCCGAAGAACAGCGCGTGCCGGGAGACCGAGGTGTTCAGGACGAGCAGGCTGATTCCGTAGTGGCGGCCGCCCGGCGCTGCAGCCCGGGTCCGAACGTGACCCGCGTGGCCCCGAGTTCACCCCGTTCGCCGGCCGGCACTCCGTCGAGCCCGGCGAACACGTTCACCGGTCCGCGGATGCCGGACCGACCGAGCGGACCCATGACCTCTTGTTGGAGCAGGACGTCGAGCGGGGTCCCGGTCATCTTCTCCAGGGCGGCGCCGAGGAGGACGAAGTTGGCGTGCGAATAACGCCAGTTGGTGCCCTGCACTGGGCTGGTCGGTGAGGAGCCGATCGGCGCTCTCGGCGTCTGCTGCGTGTCCGTGTCCGTGAGCGTCGAGGTGATCGGGGTGGTGCCACCTCGGCCGCTCGTAACGGTCATGCAGGGAGAGGTCGTTCCGCAGGCTGGGCAGCTGACCGCCGCCCAGCCTGCTGCACGTCGCGACATGCCCTACTTCGTCACGGGGTCCAGGCAGAGGACGAACTTGTCGGCGTCCCACTCCTGCGCGAGCGCGGCCTCGCCAACCGTGCAGGCGTTGACGTCGAAGGTGTTCTTGACGACCTTGACAACCTTGTAGTTGGCGTCAGCGTCGTCGCAGCCCTTGGTCTCGACGTCGGGGTTGTTCTCGGAGCCGGTGACCTTGACGCAGTCGCCCACCTCGGCGCGTACCGGGGAGTCGAAGACGTAGCCGAGGCCGAGCTTCACCACCACCGCGACGACGATCATGACGACGATGGTCAGAAACTTCTTCAGCCTGCTCTTCTTGGCGGGCGCGGGCGCTGCAGGCTCGGCCCCGGGTATCGGCTGGCCCTGCGGGAACTGCGGGAACTGCGGGTCTTGCGGGGCGGCGGAGGGCGTCGGAGCGCTCATCGGCGGTCTTCCTAGAGGTCGCGTGGAGATGGAACGCGCGCACGCTACACGAAGAATAAGAACGAGATAAACGCGAGGCGCCACGGAGTCCCTGATCTCCCTGTCTGACACCCTTTCGCGCCTCTGACCAGCGAGGAGAGGCGCGCGCTGACCACCGCGCAACGCCGTGAGCGTGGTGCGTGGTGTGGCGTCCCGCTGCGGTTTCATGCCGTAGCACGAGGGGCTGGAGCAACGGCGGAAGGGCTACGGTGACCGGGATCGGACCTCGCTTGCGCGGGGGCCGTCGCTGCGCGTGCAGCGATACCATTGCCGGGGCCTGGTGAACCGGGACGACCGACGGGGACAACGGGCTTGTCCCTCACCGCCGATCTGGTCTGCCGGCGAGGGTGCGGCGTAATGTGCCGCCAGTGCCTGCCGGGGCAGGCCAAGAGGCGAAAGGCGCGACCGTGGTGCAGTGGCAAGGGACCAACTTCACCGTGGACGGACGCGAGCCGACCAGTGCCGAGGAGTACTACCAGATCGGTCTGCACTGCTGGAACTGCGGGCAGCCCCGTGGTGCGGAGGCCTTCTTCCTGGAGGCCGCGGCTGCCACCCGCCACAGTGCCGCGATCGAGCTTCTGGGGCACATCGACTATGTGCAGGGGCGATACGCGAGCGCGGTTCCGCGGCTGCGGGACAGTAGCGGGTCGCCGCGGGCGGCCTACTACCTAGCTTCGCTCTACCACCGCGGCTGCCCTCAAGCGGCCATCGCGCAGTCGTTCGACGAAGCAGGCCGCTGGTATCACGCCGCGGCCGAACTGGGCGAACCCGAAGCGATGCTGGCCCTGGGTGACCTGTACCTGGAACGCTTGCTGCCGCTCACCCGGGCCCCGGCAGAACACGCCCTGGAACAGTTCCTTGCGGCCGCCGCTCGCAACCATCCCTACGCCCAGTACCGCGCCGCGGAGCTCTACCGCACCCTGTTCCAGGACACCGAACGAGCCGCCGCGCTGTACCGGTCCTGTGCGGAAAACCCGATGACCGGGCGCCACGCACTGGGGTCGATGATGATGCTGCAGAGCCAGGCGCACCTGCGGGAGATATCAGCCACCACGAGGGCCCGGCTGTTGCAGCAGCGGCGTGACACGATGAATCCCGCGCAGCGCCGAGACGACTTCTACTGAAGCCCTCGGGCCCCTTCACCCCCGAGAATGGTACCCATGCGCGCTCTTTTCGACCGCCCCGAGCCCCGTCGCGTCTCGGTGGGCGAGTACCCGATGTGGGACCGGGCCCTCGCCCTTCTCAACCGCGACCTAGCGGGGACCCTTCCTGAGCAGGAACCCCTGCAACTGCTGGCCCTTCCGCCCTGCGATGCGGACGAACAGGAGAACGTCTACGTCGCTCTGGCCAGCGGCGAGTGGCACGGCAACTGCCTGTACCCGGACTCGGAGGACGACCCTGCCTCTGCGCTGGCGGTCGTCGCCGATGCCGCGCAGGAGACCGTCACCGAGCTTCTGTGGCAGGCGTGGCCCCTGTGCGCCGAGCATGACCTCGGCATGCATCCGCGGGAATCGGACGGGCAGTTGTCCTGGTGGTGCGCGGGCGAACGGTTGCGTCGCGGCCCGGCCCATATCCGTGCGGCGGTGGGCGCGCTCGACACCTTCGTCCGCCCACATCGCCCCCATCGCAAGAGGCGACGGGCGGGTTGATGTCCCCCTGCGCCACGGTCGTTGAGCGCGATGTGACGTGACGTGAAAAGGGCCGTGCGGGTTGGGTGTTGTTGCGCGCGATACCTGGAGAGTCCGCCACTGCTTGTGTCCGGCGTTGGCGTGCTCGGCGCAGATCCGTTCCGAGGACTGCTGATGGCGGGCCGCGTCCCAAGCAGTGTCTTCTTCGGGCAGGGCGTCCGCTGCCCTGGCCTCCGACCGCACCGCGGAGAGGTGATTGCCAAACCCGGACAGGGCCGCGGCTGTATCGGCCAGCCGCGATGCCCGCCACAGCCAACTCGGCGTCGGGCAAACGACGGTGGCCGGCTGGTCGACCAGTTCGCAGCCACGGCCGATCCGTGCACCCGCCGACCGTTCCTGGTTGGTGGGCCGCCATGCCCCCTGCCCTCGCAGGTCGTCCGCCCGCTGCATGGCCTCGCGAGCCAGGGCAAGGGCGGCCGGCCAGTCCCCGAGCTCCCAGTCGGGAGTGGCCCGCACCTCCCGGACACGGTAGCCAAGGGTCAGTTGCGGCCCGGTGGGGCGCGGTTGCGGAAGATCGTCCCCGGCATGGGCCTGCAGTACGGGTCTGATCTTGCCACCGATGCGGCACTGCCGACTCCGATCCCAGCGCCACGCGCGGCATCGGGCAGGGGACCCGCGGCCGAAGGGTCGGCTCCCTGCACGCAGTAGCGCATGGCATCGCCCAGGGAGACCTGGTCGACCAGGATCCCGGCCTCGTAGGCGGCCCGCCAATGCAGCAGGCCCACGGTCTGCACGGCATTCCCCCAAGGCCACTTCACACGCCATCCGGGGTCCGCGTAGAACCGCCGAGCTGCCGGTACGCCAAAGCCGAGATCGTGCTCCTCGTGCCAGGCGACCAACACCCGCGCCTGCTGACAGGCCCGCTCCCACGCCCCACAGCCGTACGCGACCCGGTGCCCCGACTCCCACCCCTCGACGTCCACGGGCGCACCGTACCCGGCCGACCCCACCATCCTCATGCGCCGACCCCACGGATCCACGCTGAAGTGCGCGGGATCGCTTGTCTGGAAGTAGGTCGTGCCGTTCAGGTGGGGTCAGGACAGCACGGTGTGAATGCCGTCGACGGCGGAGATGGTGGAGATGGCGGCGTTGCCAGTACGGCTGACGTCGCGTCACCTGTGTCGTCCGGCGGCAGGAGGCGCTGCCGGACGGCGCTGACCACCGAGCCTTCAGCCGTACTGGCTGAAGAGTGTCTGGAGGTACTCCTCCAGACGCTGGGCTAGTGTCCTGCGCCAGTAGTTGATCGTTAGTAGTTGTATGACTTCTGCTGCTGGTGCGTCAGTTCCTCGTCGGGGTCCAAAGCTTGAGCCGTTGCTGCTGTCTGATGACGAGCGGGCGGTGTTGGAGCGGTGGACGCGCCGGTCGACATCTGCCCAGGCGCTGGCCCTGCGTGCGCGGATTGTGCTGGCGTGCGCGGGGCCGGAGGTGCCGCCGATTGTCACGGTCGCCCGGGATCTGCGAGTGACCGCGGACACCGTCCGCAAGTGGCGGCGACGCTTCCTGGCCGAACGGCTGGACGGTCTGGCCGACGAGCCGCGGCCGGGCCGGCCGCCCACCATCAGCGTCGATCAGGTGGAAGAGGTCGTGGTCACCACGCTGGAACTACTGCCGAAGAACGCCACCCACTGGTCCAGGAAATCGATGGCCGAGCACAGTGGTCTGTCGAAGTCCACGGTCGGCCGGATCTGGCGGCAGTTCCAGCTCAGGCCGCACCTGGCGGACACCTTCAAGCTGTCGACGGACCCGCTGTTCATCGAGAAGGTCTACGACGTCGTCGGTCTCTATTTCAACCCGCCCGAGGGTGCGGTGGTGCTGTCGGTGGACGAGAAGTCGCAGATCCAGGCCCTGGACCGGTCCCAGCCCGTGCTGCCGATAATGCCCGGCATGCCCGAACGGCGCACCCACGACTACGTCCGCAACGGCCTGACCACCCTGTTCGCCGCCTTCGACGTCGCCACGGGCGAAGTCATCACCGCCCTGCACCGCCGGCACCGGGCCGTGGAGTTCAAGAAGTTCCTGATCCGGATCGACAAGGAGGTTCCCGCACACCTGCAGGTCCACCTGATCGTGGACAACTACGGCACCCACAAGACACCGGCAATCAAGTCCTGGCTGGCCAGACACCCGCGGTTCGAGCTGCACTTCACCCCGACCGGCTCCTCCTGGATCAACCAGGTCGAGCGGTGGTTCGGCTACCTCGCCCACCAGATGATCCGCCGCGGCGCACACAAGAACATCCAGGCACTCGAGGCCGACATCCGGGCATGGGTCAAGAACTGGAACGAAGACCCCAAGCCGTTCATCTGGACCAAGACCGCCGAGGAAATCCTCGACTCCCTCGCCCGCTTCTGCCGACGGATCTCCGGCGCAGGACACTAGTGTGATGCGCCAGAAATTGCAGACTTAAGTCCGTTTCAGGTTTCGGCGGTCGGTGGGTTGATTTTGGTGAGGTAGTCGGCGAGCGAGTTGAGGATCTCGTCGGCGGTCTTGGTCCAGGTGAAGGGCCTGGGGTTCTCGTTCCATCCGTCGATCCAGGCCCTGATGTCTTGCTCCAGCGCCGTCACGGAGGTGTGTACGCCGCGGCGGATGAGCTTGTCGGTCAGCAGGCCGAACCACCGCTCGACCTGGTTCATCCAGGAGGAGCCGGTGGGGGTGAAATGAACGTGGAAGCGGGGATGTTTTCCCAGCCACGTCTTGATCTCGGCGGTGTTGTGGGTGGCGTAGTTGTCGCACACCAGATGGACGTCGAGGCCGGCGGGCACCGCCCTGTCGATCCGGATCAGGAACTTCTTGAACTCGATGGCCCGGTGGCGGCGGTGCAGTGCTGATATGACGGTGCCGTCGGCGATGTTGAAGGCGGCGAACAGGCTGGTGATGCCATGCCGGTAATAGTCGTGGGTGCGCCGTTCGGGCATGCCCGGCATCATCGGCAGCACCGGCTGGGACCGGTCCAGCGCCTGGATCTGGCTTTTCTCGTCCACGCACAGCACCACCGCCTTCTCGGGCGGATGGTGGTACAGGCCGACGATATCGACGACCTTCGCGATGAACTGCGGGTCGGTAGAGAGCTTGAACGCATCCTGGAGATGGGGCTTGAGGTCGAACTTCTTCCAGATCCGCCCGATGGTGGACTTCGACAGCCCGGAGTGCTTGGCCATCGAGGCCCGCGACCAGTGGGTGTCCTGGCCCGGGGTCGACTCCAGCGTCGCCGTGAGCACGTCCTCGACCTGGTCCAGCAGGACCGAGGGCGGCCTGCCCGGACGCGGCTCATCACTCAGCCCCTCCAGCCGCAAGCGGATGAACCTCGACCGCCAGCGGTTCACCGTCCCGTGCGAGACGCCGAGCTCGTCGGCGATCTCCTTGTGCGTCCCGCCTTCCGCGCACCGCAGCACGATCCTCGCCCGCAGCGCCAGGAACTGCGCGGTCTTAGCCCGCCGCGCCCAGCGCGTCAGCTCCGCGCGCTCAGCTTCAGTGAGGACCAGGTCCGGTTTGCGCCGGCCCGGCCGCGGCTCGTCGGCCAGACTTGCCAGCCGGTGAGCCGCGAACCGGGAGCGCCACTTGCGCACCGTCGCCACGTTCACGCCCAAGTCGGCCGCTACCTGGGAACTTGACGCACCATCCGCACAAGACAGGACGATCCGAGCGCGCTCGGCCGAACGAGATCCGGCCCCACCGCTGGCCCGACGCGACAACTCAGCGCGCTCCTCCTCGGACAGCACAACCTCGACAGCACGCGGACCCCGATGCGACATGAGAACAGCCTACAGACTTAAGTCTGCAATTTCTGGCGCATCACACTAGAACCGCTGACGTCAGGTCCTCTCTCCCGAGTTCCCGCCAGGGCTCGGCGACCTTCTCCGCGTTCGGGGCGAAGGCCAGCGCATCCAGCATCCGCCAGTAGAGGTGATCGGCAGGGTCGTAGCCGAGCGCTCCACCGGCTGCGACATAGTGGTCCGCAAACCGCATTCCGACCGGCACGCCGTGCAGCAGGGCGAGTGCGGTGGAGCAGTGGGCGACGTCCAGGTCAGCGGGTCCCCAGGACGTCTCCACCCAGTCCACCACACCCGTGATCGTCAAACCGGATCCTTCTCCCGCGAGGAGCACGTTCCCGGGGTGGAAGTCACGGTGCAGGAAGCAAGGCCGGTAGCCCGGAGGCGGTCGCCGGATCACATCCACGGCACGCTGCCACACCTCCGGCTGTCTCGAACTCCCCGGAAGCCGCACCCGCTCCGGACTGGTCCATGCCTCATAGGTGCGCGGCCGGGCTCCTTCTGGAACGAGCACCTCGTGGATCGCCACCAACTGCCGGGCAAGGAGCGCCGACTTCCGCTCGATGTCCTCGTCACCCAGCCTGACACTCCCTGGAAGCAACGACATCAGCAGCGACGGATGGTCGCAGTGCTCGGCTGCCGCATCAACACCATGAAGACGAGCGGCCGGCACAGGGGTGTCCGCGAGCAGGCGGAGGACGTCCGCTTCCCGTGTGAGCAGTCCCAGCGCGTGCTTCACGAAGAACGGTTTGACGAAGGACCGAAGCGCGAGGGAGTACGGCTCACGATCCCCTGCGATGTCGAGGCGGCGCATCTGTGATGTCCAGCCCCCTCGCAGACCCTCGACAGCACTGATCCGGTCTCCGGGGAGCAAGATCCGGTCCACCCACATACGCGTGTGAGACCAGCCCAGGTCATTGACTTCAGCCGCAACTACCGCCGCGCTCTCGTCCTCAGCCATGACAACAGCCTAAGGATCACGGGGGAGCGGCCCGAGGCCGGCTCGTCCACCCCCGACCCTCCCCATCGCCGCTGCCGTCATCAATCGGCCCGGCATACACCTGGCCGCTCACCACCTCTACCGTTGAGTGACCCGTCATCGCCAACCTGTGCCCCGGCGCCACCGCAGCCCGATCCCCTCCATCCGCAGCTGAAGGCTCCAGACATCCATGCTTCGCATACCCACCTGTGTCATGAGCAGTTCCTCACCCGTCGACATCAGCGACGGACACCACCCGGACCGGTTCGTCGAGATCGGTTCCCTCACCAAGGTCGTCACCAGCACTGTCCTGCAGCGCCCGGCGTGCTGCGCGATGACGACCCGCTCGAACGCCGGCTGAACGTCCCAGCCGGCAGCGGTATCACCCTGCGCCACCTCGCACGGCACACCTCCGGGCTGCCCCGCCTGCCGCCCTGGACCTCACGCCGCGACCCCTACGCGGCGTTCGACGACCGGGCGCTCCAAGAGATCCTGGAACGCCTGGATGTGCTCGTTCAAAGTCCCGACCGAAGGGAGCTGAAATCGCGCAACCGTCGACTGATCGGGCAGCATGCGAGGCGGCCGCCTCCCGAACCAGACGTGACCCCTCGATCGGCGGCCAACACCTGCAACCAGCAAGCCGAGTGCGGGGATTTGCCAAAACCTGCGGATTCAGGTCGGGTGCTGATCCGGTTGCTGCAGTCGGCTGCTCGCCGCGTTGCGAACGCGGCGGGTTCGTCCTCGTTCGGCGAGCAGGCTGAGGGCTTCGGTCGAGGTGACGAGGTGTGAGGCCGAGGCCGTGCGTTGGAACCAGTCGGAAGCGGTGGTGACTTCCTCGGCGGTCCATGGCTCGTTCAGCGCGACTGCTCTGAGGAGGGTCCACTCGTGGAGTCGGCGGGTGAGGAAGGGGCGGTCCCTGATGACCGGGGTCATCGTCTGGGCCCAGGTGGTGAACCCCGGGCAGGTCAGCAGTTGGGCGGCCCGACGCTCGATGTGACGGTTGACCGCAGCCTGCGCCATCGACATGTCCGGGTCGCGCAGCACCGTGGCCACCAGAGTGACCTCGTCTGCCTCAGATACGCCTTCCAGGTCCTGCAGGTGGCGGCGGTAGCGGGCGTGTTCGGGGGGTTCTTCGTCGAAGGGCTGGTCGGTCATGCGGCGATTCCCCAGTGTGCTTTTCGTCGACAGCGCACCTCGGCCGTCTCCGTGTGCAGGTATCGGTGTTCAGGCCGGCAGGGAGGTGAGCCAGTCGGTCAGGATCTCGTTGACCTGGTCGCGGCGCTCCTGCTGGATCCAGTGGCCGCAGCCGTCAAGGACGTACGAGGTGACCAGACCGGGCAGGGTGGTGGGGTAGGCCTCGATCGCCTCGGCCATCCAGGTGGTCGAGGCGTCCAGCGCCCCGCCGAGGAACAGGGACGGCTGGGTGATGGGCCTGCCGTTGAAGCCGGCCAGGTCCTCCCAGTCCCGGTCCATGTTCCTGTAGCGATTGAGCGCTCCGACCAGGCCGGTCCGTTCGAACTCCCCCGCGTGGACGTCGAGGTCGTGCGCGCTGAGCCACGTGGGCAGCCCTCCGGCGGGGAACCGGTCGCGCAATGTCCCGCCGCGGCTGACGAAGTGCGGGTCCAGGGCTCCGGGCGCGGGCATGGTCTCGGCGGAAAAGGCGGCGTAGAAGCCCGCCAGCCAGCCACGGACGTCGGGTTCGATCTCGGCCTCGGCCCGGCCGGGCTCCTGGAAGTAGGAGACGTAGAACTCCTCGTCGCCGCCCATCTGTGCGAAGACCTCGCTGGGCCGCGGGCCGCCGGGAGGCGCGTACGGAACACTGAGCAGTCCCACCGCGCGGAAGACGTCGGGCTTGATGAGGGCGGAGTTCGCGGCGATGGTCGAGCCCCAGTCGTGCCCGACGATCACCGCGGTCTCCTCGCCGAGCGCTCGCACCACGGCCACGTTGTCCTCGACCAGGTCGAGCATCCGGTACGCGGCCACGCCCTCGGGCCTGGAGGAGCGCCCATAGCCGCGGACGTCCATGGCGACCGCGCGGTATCCGGCCGCGGCCAGCACCGGCAACTGATGACGCCAGGAATACCAGGACTCCGGGAACCCGTGCACCAGCAACACCAAAGGCCCAACGCCCTGCTCCACCAAGTGGATCCTGCCGCCGGGAGAGGGGACCAGACGATGGGTGACATCCGTGAACTGGGCTGGCTGCGACATGAATTCTCCAGGGCTGTCGATCGATCCGCGGGCGCCGAGCGCGCCACCGGCCGGTTCAGGAGGCAGCGTGCCTACGACTCAGGTAATGATCATGCGACAGTCGTGGAGGCCGTCGCGAGTCCTTTGCTGCTTCGGCAAACGCGTCCAGTCACTCGCCCAGGTCGTCCCACACTTCGGCGGGGCCCCGCCGGCCCGGGCCTCGACACGGCTACTGCTGAGGCAAGGCGCACCACGATGGGGTGGGGCACTACAGGGCGAGCACGGCGACCGCCGCCGTCGCTGTCGTCGCTGCGGTCGCGAGTGGGGTGCGGCGCAAAGGTCCCGTCTGGTGCCTGAGGTGGTGTCAGGACTCGAAGGGTTCGGCGAAGTGCCGGAAGCCGGTGCGCTCGCGGTGCATGTCCCACAGCAGCCCGGCCAGGACGTCTGGGTCCTTGCGGGCATCGCCCGCCGTGATGGCGCCGGGGATGATCAGCTGGCCGACGTGGATGCCGTCCGGGGCGACCTGGTCGTGGAGCATGCGGGCGTAGGCGCTTTCGGCGGCGAAGGCGATCGAGGTGCCGGCGCGTTCGGTGTGGGGCTGGACGGCGGAGCCGCCGTTGACGAACAGCACGGTTCCCCGGCCCAGTTCGCGCATGCCGGGCAGCACGTTGCGTACCGCGGTGACCGAGCCGACGACGGAGAACGCGAAGGGGGCTTGGAGATCGGCGGCGGTGGTCTCCAGGGCCCACAGGTCCGAGCCGCACACACAAGTGGCGACGGTACGGATGTCCGCGTCGGTCGCGTTGACGATTTTCGGGTCGGCGCGCTCCTCGAAGCGGACGTCGCCGGGAGCGTGGAGGACTGCTCCGCGCATGATGGTGCCCTTCTCTGAAGCATGGGGGCCGACCCGCGTCCGCCCGGGGGAGAGCCGGGAGCGGGAGGCAAGGTGGGGTGGGTCAGGCGGTGCGGGTGCTGTGGCGCGCGCCGCCGTATTCGCCGTCGGTGACGTGGTCGAGCCAGTTGACCTCGTCGGTCTCCCACAGGGCGATGTGGACCATGAAGTGGTCGTGGGCGGCGCCGTGCCAGTGCTCCTCGCCGGGCGGCGTCCAGATCACGTCGCCCGGGTGGGCTTCGAGGATGTCTCCGCCGCGGGATTGGATCAGGGCGATGCCCTCGACGATGTAGAGGGTCTGGCCCACGCCGTGGGAGTGCCAGGCGGTGCGGGCGCCCGGCGAGAAACGCACTGCGTTCGCGCGGGCCCGGGAGGGGTCCTCGCCGCGGTAGATCACATCGGCCCAGGCGTCCCCGGTGAACTGCGCGGCCGGCAGCTTGATCGTCGGCTGCTTCTTCAGAAGCTCCATGGTGTCGTGTCTCTCCTTGTGCGTGTACGTGCGGTGCGGGGTTGACTGCCGTCACCGTCGGTGAGGTAGTGGTCGTGTGCCTCGTGTGCCTCGTGTGCCTCGTGTGCCTCCTGCGCCAAGTCCGGCAGCGGCAGCCCCGCCTCGACCTGTTCGGCGGTGATCGGCTCCAGGTATGGGGGCTCGCCCAGCGCTCCCTCATCCGCACGGCCTGCACGGCCTGGCCGGGCAGGCCGGCGAAGACTCCGGGGTCGAAAGGTGACTTACGTCCTCACGCCGCTCTTTCGCCTCCCTGAAAGGCTGGGCTGAACAATTGCCGTGGACCGTGGACCGGATTTCCCCGGCCACGCCTTCGAGCCTCGCACTCCTATGGGTGCCCGCAAAGGGGAGAGTTTCCTCCTGGGAGGAAAACATCCAGGGATAAGACTCTCCCCCCATATCGGTGCGGATCCGGTGCGGATCCGGTGCGACACTGTCGACCGTGACGCGCAACGGACCCCTCAACGAGCTGGGCGAGTTCCTCAAGCAGCGCCGTGCCGCGCTCAGCCCCCGCACGGTGGGCCTGCCCGAGACCGGCACCCGCCGGGTCAAGGTCTGCGCCGTGAGGAAGTCGCCCAGCTCGCCGCCATCAGCACGGACTACTACACCCGGGTCGAGCAGGGCCGTATGCAGGCGTCCGCGCCGGTCCTGGCCACCCTGGCTCAGGTACTCCATCTGGATGACGACCAGCGCGACTACCTGTTCGAACTGGCTGGCAGGACGAGTGGCCGCACCCGGCGGCGTCCGGTGCAGAAGGTGCAGCCGCAGCTCCAGCGGGTCCTGGACGACCTGACGGCGACACCGGCCATCGTCATGGGGCGCCGCATGGACATTCTCGCTTGGAATTCACTCGGTGCCGCACTGGTGACCAATTTCGGGGAGGTTCCCGAAAAGAAGCGGAACTACACCAGGATTCTTTTCACCGACCCGGCGATGAGAACTCTGTATGCCGACTGGGAGAGTGTGGCGCGCACCGCGGTGGCCCAGCTGCGGATGGAGGCGGCGAAGTACCCGGACGACTCCCGGCTGACCGCGCTGGTCGGTGAACTGTCCGTGCAGGACGCCGATTTCCGGCAGTGGTGGGCCGCCCGTCATGTCGCCGCCCGAACGATCGGGACCAAGACCCTCAACCACCCCGTCGCCGGGAAGCTGGTCCTGGACTGGGACACCCTCACCGCCAGCACCGACCCGGACCAGCAACTCGTCGTCTGGACCGCCGAAGTCGGCACCCCCAGTCACGACGGACTGCGCATCCTCGCCTCCTGGGCCGCTGACCAGCATCTGACCGCTTCCTCTCACCCGGCGGCATGACCTGCCGCCTGCTGCGCACCACCGGCGCCCGCCCTGCTCCGGCACCACCCGCGCAGGGAATGGCATTCGTCCGCAACACGCGCCAGGACGTCCTGGCGGCCAACGGGCTCGGATGCTTGAGGCGGACGAGGTGAGCGGGCTCGGGCGGCTTCGCGAGGCGTCTGCTCGTGGATCTCGTGGAGGGTGCTCCGCCTGATCTCCAGGTCGGTTCGGTGTCACGCTCAGCGGCGGCGGTCATGCTCGCGGGAGGTGATGAGCTGATGTGGACCGGTGGAGGGGAGATCCCGCTGATTCTTGCTCAGCATGGTCGCTCCCATCAGCGTCAGCGTGTGGATCACGGTGTTGCCGTGGCGCTGGCTGCTGATGAGTCCGGCATCGCGCAGCGCTGTCGTGTGATGCGTTGCGGTGGCCGGTGTGACTCCGGCCCGCTGGGCGGCTTCGGTGGTGGTCACCCCGGCGGCCGTGGCCTGCAGAACGGCGGCGCGGGCCCGGCCCAGCAACACCTGTAACGGCGGCGAACCGGCGCTCTCGGCCGCCGACTTGGACGGCCCGGTGGGCACCTCGTGGTGCAGGGAGTAGATGAGGACGGGGGGTAACCCCGGATCCGCGAGGGAGATCGGTCCCTTCCAGCAGAAGTACGACGGAATGAGCAGCAGCCCGCGGCCCTCCAGGTGGATGTCGTGTTCCGTCGGATACGTGCTGATCTCCAGGCGCGGGTGTCTCCACCGGACGGTCGGCCCGAGCCCTTCGAGCAGCCCCTCGGTGCCTCCGTCGAGCAGGTGTCGGGCCAGCCGGATCCGCTCGGTGTGCAGGCTTTCGTGCACCCACTCCTCGTGGGGTGCGATGACGGTCCGGTGGTAGGCGCGCAGAATGTCCACCAGCTCGCCACGGGTTTCCTGCTCCGTCAGCCGGCCGAGCCAGGCCGGCACCCGGGTGACCTGGGCGAGGGCTGCGAGTTGCGTCGCGACCTGGTCCGACGGCGTGCGCAGGATCGCCTCCAGACCGGCCTCCAGCCCGGCTGTGCCTTCCAGCGGGGTGAGGAAGTCGGGGAAGTAGGACGCGCGCGGGAAGAGGGGCAGCAAGACCCGCCGCACTACGTCCTCGAGGCCCGCTTCCCGGAGCCGGTCACGTGCGGGCCCGTACCAGTGCGCGTATGCCCAGCGGCCCGCAGGGGTTTGGAAGCGGTGCAGGCTGGAGGCGATCTCCCACATCGGGTGCGGGGCAGCGGCGACCCGGGTCCTGGCCAGATCCTCAGCAGAGAAGTGGAAACGAAGCACGGCCAACACCCTTTCCACCTGCGATATTTCAGCACGTTCGAATGAGCATGACAGGTAGAGGCGTAGACCGGAGCATGAACTCGCCCCGCCGCACTGGCCTCGCGACACCACGTGCGGTGCTCGTGTCCCTCCCGCTCCTTCCGTCTGCCTCCGAACGGAGAAGGAATCCGATGGCGAAGACTTTCGCCCGCCCGGCCGCAGCGGCACTGCTCGCCACCCTTTCCGTCACCGTCACCGTCCCCGCGTCGGCGGCCTCCGCCGCCACGGCGGCCACCAGTTGCTACGGCGGCGCTGTCACCGTGTCCACCAACGACTCCCTCGAATTCGGGCCCTACACCTCGTCGGCCCGGTGCGACGACATCAACGTCCGCATCGTCGGCGGCGATGCCGACTCGGTGAACGCCTGCGTGAAGTTCGTCCGCTACGGCCGCTGCAACTACTGGACGAACGTCGGCCGGGGCTGGAAGACCATCGCCACCGACGTCCTCGACGGCAGCAGATTCACCGTTCCCCTCGGCGTGGACCTGGAAGGCGCCACCGCCCACGTCCAGATCGCCTACTGAGGGCCACCCCTCCACCCGCCCGGTCTCTCTCCCCTTGCCCCACACAGTGAACGGAGAGTTCAGATGACTCGCACCCGGCGAACGATCGCCGTCCTCGCTGCCGCGACCGCGCTGCTGGCCGGCGGCGCAGCGACGCCCGCCTTCGCACAATCCACCGCGGCCACCTCCTGTTACGGCGGCGCCAAGTCGCTCACCTACCACTACTCGGCCTCCGCGGTGGAGTTCGGTACCTACACGACCAGTTCGCGGTGCGCCGACATCAACATCAAACTCAACACCACGGCTCCCGGAGTGTTCCTGGACGCCTGCATCGTGTTCGTCGACCACACCTCGCTGTGCAACCACGACAACACCTATTCGACCTTCGGCCCCCAGTGGGCCACCGTCGCCACTGACGTCAAGGACGGCACCCACTTCAAGCTGCGGGTGCATGCCTACGACACCGACGCCCAGGTCGTGCCGTTCCAGCTCGCGTACTGAAACCCCCCGCCCAGCGCCGCACCCGCGCACATCCCCCAAGGAATCACGATGACTTCCCCTCTGCGCCCCTTGAACCGCCGCGCGATCCTGCGCGGTACCTTCGCCGCGACCGTCGGCGCCCTCGCGGGCCCCCTGCTTCTGTCGGGCACCGCACACGCCTACAACTGGTCACGCACACTGAACCAGGGCGCCAACGGAGCGGATGTGACGGAACTGCAGATCCGGATCGCCGGCTGGGCCGCGGACTCGGCCGGCCAGTCCCGGGTGAGCATCGACGGCGACTTCGGCCCGGGGACGGCCGCCGCGGTCCGCAGGTTCCAGGCAGCCTACGGTCTGGCCGTCGACGGCAGCGCAGGGCCCGCCACCCAGGCGCAGCTCAACGCCCTGGAGCAGTCGGACGGTTCGACGGCCCACTTCAACTGGAGCGAGTTCACCGACCGGTCGAGCGGCACCTTCGACGGCGGCAAGGTGAGCGCCGCCACCGTCCGGGAAAACGCCCGCCGCGCCATGTACAAGCTGGAGGCCCTGCGCAAGAAGCTCGGCAACACGGCCATCACCGTCAACTCGGGCTTCCGCAGCATCGCGCACAACGCCGAGATCGGCGGTGCCAGCGACAGCATGCACCTCTACGGCACCGCCGCCGACCTCACCGTACCCGGCGTCAGCAACCGCACGGTGTACCAGAAGGCGGAGACCTGCGGGTTCTCCGGTCTGGAGCGGTACACCGTCGATCACCAGCATGTCGACAGCCGCGCGGACCTCGGTCGGGCCTGGTGGTGGGAGAGCGGCACCATCTGAAGCCTGACGGCCCGGCACCCCCGTAACCCGACAGCGTGACGCTCGGCAGCCGACAGTGCGGTTGCCGGATAGCCCGGCCCGGCCCAACTCGGCCTGACCCGAGTCGAGCCGGGCTCGGCGAAGTTGGGCCGGGCCGGGGACCTCGCGCGGTTCCCGGCCCCGACGGCCCGGCGTCCGAAGCGGCCTGCCGTCCGCCACCCGCTACCCGTCACCCGATGCACCCGGGCTCTGCCCCTGCGCGCCCGAAGCCACAGTCCCCGCCTGGAGGCACACCCATGAACCGCAGACCGTCGCGCCTACCCCTGCGGCGCGCAACCCTGTCCGTCCTTGGCACCGTGACCGTGCTGGTCGCCGCCGTGCAGCCCGCCGGTGCCGCGCCCCGCGCCGAAGGCCCCACGGCCCCGGGCCCCGTCAGCCGCGCCTTCACCCGGGCGGCGGCCGAGTTCGACGTGCCGCGCGATGTCCTGATCGCCCTCGGATACGGAGAGACCCACCTCGACGACCACGCGGGCCTGCCGAGCCAGGCCGGCGGCTACGGGGTGATGCACCTGGTGAGCAACCCCGACCAGCACACCCTGGAACTGGCCTCCAGGCTCACCGGTGAGGCGCCCCGCGAACTGCGCAAGGACACCCCGGCGAACATCCGCGGCGGAGCGGCCGTCCTGCGCGCCTACGCCGACGACGCCGGGCTCCGCCGAGCCGAGCGGCATGACGCCGACGCCTGGTACCCGCTGATCGCCCGGTACAGCGGCGCCACCGCCCCCTCAGCCGCGCGCCTCTACGCCGACAGCGTCTACACCTTCCTGGCCGAAGGCGTGACAGCCCGAACTCCGGACGGCGAAGAGGTGACCGTACCCGCCCGCCCTGTCGCACCCGAACGAGGCCGCTACGAGGCCGCCGCGGCTCCTGCGGCGCAGAGCCCGGACTACCCGTCGGCCCAATGGGTCGCAGCCAACTCGGCCAACTACGTCGTCGGCCGCACGGCCGCGATCAGCAAAGTCGTCGTGCACGTCACCCAAGGCTCCTACGCCGGAACGATCAGCTGGTTCCAGAATCCCTCGGCCGAGGTCAGCGCCCACTACGTGGTGCGTTCCTCCGACGGCCAGATCACCCAGATGGTGCGTGACAAGGACACAGCCTGGCACGCCCGTTCGGGCAACGCATCCGGCATCGGCATCGAGCACGAGGGATACATCGACAACCCGAGCTGGTTCACCGACGCGATGTACCGCTCCTCCGCGGCACTGACGGCCTACCTCTGCAACCGCTACGGCATCCCCAAGGACCGCGCCCACATCGTCGGACATTCCGAAGTGCCGGGCAACGATCACACCGATCCGGGACCGAACTGGAACTGGACGTACTACATGCAACTGGTCGGCGGCAGCACGGGAGGGGGAGGCGGTGTCCAGTTGACCTTCCCGTCCTACGACACCCTTCGCGCGGGCTCCTCCGGACCTCAGGTGTCGGCCGCACAGTCACTCCTCAACCAGCAGGGATTCGACGCGGGCACCGTGGACGGCAGCTTCGGCTCGAAGACCACCGCGGCCGTCACCGCTTTCCAACAGGCCCGCGGACTCGGCGCCGATGGGGTCGTCGGCGCGCACACCTGGACCGCGCTCCTCTCCGCCGGCAGCGTGCCGGTGCTCCGCCAGGGCAGCACGGGCTCCGACGTCCAGCGTCTTCAGAGGGCTCTCACGGCCGCTCTGGGACGTACCGTCTCCGCGGACGGCGACTTCGGATCAGGGACCGACCAGGCGGTGCGGGACTACCAGAGCAGTCGCGCGCTGAGCGTCGACGGCACCGTAGGCCCCGCAACCTGGAGCGCCCTGCAAGCCGGTCGCTGAGGGTCGGGCTGCGGCCGGGCGGGCCCATCATTGCTCCGTGGCCCCCCGCCTGCCCGGTACGGAGTCGCCGTCGATCGCCGCTCATTGCCCCTCGTACCCCACCGTGGATCGTGATCGACCCGCGGGCGCCTCCAGCGCGGGAGCGGACCGATATCGGATGAGCGCGCCCTGGGGGCCGGGGTGGGGATCGTACGAGTCCTACTCACGCTTCCGACGCCGTCACCCGTGAGCGGCTGGTGGGACGTGAACTCGGCTCGGAGCTGGAGCGTGAACTGGAAGGCAGTGTCCGCAAGGCACTCCTACTGGAGCAGCGGGCCCCTGCGGGGACGGTGCGGGTGGTGACGGACGGACGGTCTGTCGGGGACATCGCACGGGAGGTGGTGGCCGCCACCGGTTGGGCCGGGCCTCACTCCACCCGCACATCGTGGTCGTAGTGGCGGCCTGCTCCGCCGCCGGAACCGGGCCGACCGGGTGATCGGCCTGGCGGAGGCGGGCCAGGAGCGTCAACTCATCGGTGCGGGCCTGCTCCAGCAGCGCTCGCACGAGTCCGTCCTTGTTGCCGAAGGGGAATATCAGCACGCGCGTACCGAGCCGATGGCCTCGGCCGGCAAGGTTCCTGTCTACGTCGGCAGTTCCTCCGCCGACGTCGCGTACGCGGGCAGCATCACCGTCAAGTAGCCGTAGCCGCAGCCGCAGCGGGAACCGGCCGGGAAGGACACCCGGCCGGTTCCCGCCGGTCCTGACAGTCGTTGCTGCGCAGGTTCGATCGCGGTGTTGCACCGGTAGCCGAGATCCTGGGCGGCCTGCTCTGCGTGGCTCAGCGGGCGAGGAGGGAGCCGAAGTGGGCCTCTGCTCCTGGCGTGTTGAGGGTGGTGGGGCTGAAGGTCGCGATGTTCTTGGTGACGGGGCCGTTCTTCGAGCCGCGCAGGACCCAGGCGGCGCCGGAGTCGGTCTGCGGGGCGTCCTCCCAGGGGGCGGCGACGATCAGGTCCGCGCGGTTGTTGGCGTTGACGTCGGCGAGCAGGACCTCGTCACCGAAGTAGTCGTCCCGCTCCGAGGCCCCGGGGACTCCGGCGGTGGACTGCGAGAACGCGAGTGCCCCCTTGCCTGTCGGCCCCTTCGGCCCGCCCTTGAGGAGTACGACGCTGCCTGCGGCCTTCGTGCTGCCGATGGCCTCTCCAGGCGCACCCACCGCGAGGTCCGGGTAGCCGTCTCCGGTGACGTCGCCTGCGGCCAGCGCGCGGCCGAACTGGTCTCCCGCTTCGTTGACGCCGGGCACTCCGGGCGTGTTCTGGGTGATCTTCGTTGTCCGGGTGGAGAGGCCGGAGGGCGAGCCGTAGCGGATCTCGACGGTGCCGGGGAGGGTGACGATGTCCTCGTGGCTCGTGCCGAACTTGAAGGTGGCGAAGTCGCCGTAGCCGTCGCGGTCGAAGTCGGCGATCACCCCTTCCGAGGACGGAGTGGTCGATCCCGGGACGCGGGTGACGGAGCCGTCCTTGCCGCCCTTCCAGAGGCGTGTTCCGTGTCCCTGGTCCTCGAAGCCGTGGGTGGTGATGATGTCGTCGGCTCCGTCGCCGGTCACGTCGCCCACGATGAAGTCGTAGCGGCTGTCCTCCTCGTCGCCGAAGGGGACGACGGTGCGGGCCGCGGACTTGCCCGTACGGGTGAACGGGCCGAACTCCACGCCCACCAGACCGGTGCCGACCACCAGGTCGGCGTGCCCGTCGCCGTTGACATCGCCCGCGGCCAGGGGGCCGCTGTGCGGGGCGAGCGAGAGGGCGACGGCGTCCTTGAGACCGGCCGGGGAGCCCCACAGGACGATCGTCGGTCCGTTCTCGGACCCGAGGACGAGATCCGTGTAGCCGTCGCCGTCGAAGTCGCGGGCTGTGCTCGTGCGGCCGAAGGCGTCGTAGTCCACCACGTCACCGGGGACGCCTGCGGACGCCCTGGTGATGAGCTGGGGGTGCGTGGTGCCGACACCGCCGGAGGACCCGTACAGGACGGTGACGTACCCGGCGTCGTCCTTGCCGCCCACGGTTGCCGCGGGCGCCGCGACAGCGAGATCGGCGTAGCCGTCGGCATTGAAGTCTGTGACCGGAACGGGTTCCTCCGGAGCGGCTCCGGCAGGGCCGGCGGCGGACACCGGGCCGACGACGAGGGCTGCGACGGCGACGGCGATGGGAAGGGAACGGTGCACGGACGGGCCTCCGGGAACAACGGGCGAAGCGGCTGACAACTACATGACGCCTGGACAGGCGTTTGGGTTGTACTCGCCAGCCGTTCAGTGCCGAAAAGTGGCAGCCGCGGTGAGTGCGTGGTGTTCGGGGCGCTGTGGCGGACGCCGGCGCGCCGGGAGCCGGGGGCGTCGTAGCAGATCGTCGTTGCGGAACGTGTCCTGACCGGGGCTGGGCGTCACGCGGGATGGCCAGGTTCTCCCTCCTGCTGTCTCCCGTTGACCGCGAGGCCTTCGTTCACGATGCCCTGCCAGGCGCGGGCCATGCCCTGTGCCCGCATGCCGGTTCCGCGGCGGGACCGCGCTGCTGGCCGCTCGTCTCGCGCACCTGGCAGCGGTGCGGATTGTCAGGCGGCCGCGCGTTCGCCGCGGTGGCGGCGGCGCAGGCTCGCCGATTCCAGGGCGGGAGGCCTGTAGTCCTGGTCGAGCGTGCCGACATCGGTGCCCGGCGGGACGATCTCGTCGATCCGGTCCAGGACGTCGTCGCCGAGGACGACGTCGATGCCGGCGAGGAGGTCATCGAGGTGGTCCATCGTGCGTGGCCCGATGATGGCGCTGGTGACGCCGGGGTGGGCGATGGCGAACGCCGCGGCGAGGTGGGTCATCGGCATGCCCGCTTCCTCGGCTAGGGGAATGAGCTGTTCGACGACGTCGATGCGGCGCTCGTCGTTGAGGTGCTTGAAGAAGCCCGCACGGCGCAGGCCGTTCCGCTGGTTCTTGCGGACGCGGCCGGTGAGCAGACCCTGAGCGAGCGGCCCCCAGACCAAGGTGCCGATGCCGTACCGCTGAGCGACGGGCAGGACCTCGCGCTCGATGCCGCGGTTGAGGATGGAGTACGGCGGCTGCTCGGTGCGGAAGCGCTCCAGGTTCCGGCGCTCCGCGACCCATTGCGCCTCGACGATGTCGGAGGCGGGAGTCGTGGAGGAGCCGATGGCGCGGACCTTTCCGCCGCGGATCAGGTCCGTGAGTGCGGAGAGGGTTTCCTCGATGTCGGTTGTGGGGTCGACGCGGTGGATCTGGTAGAGGTCGATGTAGTCGGTCCGCAGGCGACGCAGCGAGTTCTCGACCGCGGTCATGATCCAGCGCCGCGAGGCGCCCTGCTGGTTGGCGTCCTCGCCCATCGGGCGGCTCACTTTGGTGGTCAGGACGACGTTGTCGCGGCGCCCCTTGATCGCTTTGCCGACGACTTCCTCGGAGTCGCCGTAGGCGTCGGCGGTGTCGACGAAGTTGATGCCGGCGTCCAGCGCCTTGTGGATGACGCGGATCGAATCCTCGTGGTCGGCGCCGCCGGCGGCCGAGGCGAACATCAGCGTGCCGAGGGCGTACGGACTGACCTTGATGCCGGTGCGGCCCAGAGTGCGGTACTGCATGGGGTCCCTCCTCAGGTGGTGGAAGAGCACCTGAACCTGCGGGATGCCCTACCCTGCAGCTAAACGGAAAGCCTTTCCAGAACTATACGGAAAGTCTTTCCGGTTACGCAACCGGAGGCATCATGACCGAGAAGGCAGGGCCGCCCCGGACGACCCGCCGGATGCGCGCGGACGCACAGCGCAATGTGGACGCCCTGATCGAGGCTGCAAGGACCGTCTTCGACACATCCGGCGTCGACGCACCCGCCAAGAAGATCGCCGACCTGGCCGGCGTCGGTGTCGGGACGCTCTACCGGCACTTCCCGCTGCGCTCGGACCTGGTCAAGGCGGTGGTGGAGAGCGGGATCGACGCCTGCGCCGAGGCAGGACCGCAGCTCAGTGCCGTCCACGAGCCGGGAGAGGCGCTCGCCGAGTGGCTTCGCCGGTACACCGAGTTTCTGGGGACCAAACGAGGACTGGCCCCGGCGCTCCATTCGGGCGATCCGGCCTACGAAGGTCTGTCCGGCTACTTCCTTGAGAAGGTCGGCCCCGCCCTCACCGCGCTGCTCGACACCGCGGTAGCCGACGGAGCGGTTCGTGACGACGTCAGCGCCCATGACCTGCTGTACGCCATCGCCAACCTGTGCATGCCCGTACCCGGCGAAGGACCCGGGTACAACCAACGCATGGTCGCTGTGCTGATCGACGGGCTGCGCACCCCGGGCCAGCGCTTTCCGTCCGGCTGATCGCGCTGCTTGCGCTGACCGGACGAGGGTGGCGCGACGGCTGGCCGTTGAGTGGGCCTACGGGGACCTACCCGAAAGGGATGCGGCTCTACGATCTCAGTTCATGACGACTCTCGACTGCTACGCATGCAGCCAGGAAGCAGAGTTCGACGACCTCCCCCCACGCGAGTGCGTGGTACATGACCGACACTGGCGGGTGGCCCACGCCTTGAACACCGCAGTGCGCGGCTGGTTGGTGCTGCTGCCTCGACGCCACGTTGCCGCAGTCCATGACCTCACCAACGCTGAGGCATCTGGCCTGGGGATGTGGCAGGTCAAGCTATCCCAGGCACTCCGGAGCATGACCGGTTGCGACAAGACGTACGTCGTCCAGTTCGCCGAAGCCGAGGGCTTCGCGCATGTGCACTTCCACATCGTGCCGCGCATGGCAGATCTGCGGCCGGAGCATCGTGGGCCGGGCATCTTCGAGCTGCTTCGGCGACCAGAGCGGGAGCGAGTAACGGCTGCCCAGGCAGACCGGACGGCCCACTCACTCCGCGCCCACCTTCATGGGCACGCGAACGCTCGGTAGCCCAACCGCGGAAGTGACGCTATTGGTGATCTTTAGGTGGTGGTGGTGGTCAGCCTTTGGCAACGCCGCTGGGAGTCGGCCGCCATGACCTTCTGGCTGCAACGGGCCTGGGGATCGTGCGGGGTGACGATCTCCATCGTCGAGCACGGCACCCGTGCCGAAGCAGGATCCGACCGGCCGTCGGCTGAGGACGTGCCGGTGTTCCTCTGCTCCGTCGTCCTCCGGCCGGCCCGATCACGCGTCGACTTCGCGGCCGTGCCACGCGGATTGCGGTGCGCTGCCACCCGCCCTGACGACGGACGACGGGTCTGCACACGGCCGCAACACACAGCGGCCGTCCCCCTTCACGACACCGCGGCTCCCAGGTAGTGCCCGAGGTACCGGAACGCGCCGTCGACGACCTGGAACTCGAACATCGCGTCGTGGTTGTAGCCGTACCCCGACTTGTACTTGACCGTGCGGGTGATGCCGGAATACGTGATCTCGGGCATCCGGCGGGCGATCGCGCCCCGTTCCGTGAGTGTGGTGCCGCCCTTGTCGCAGGCCTGGGCGAGGAACATCACGGCGTCGTGGGCCTCAGCCGCGTACCAGCCGGGGTCGGCGCCGAAGCGGGCGCGGTAGGCCGACGTGAACGCGCGGGCGGAGGCGCGGGCCGTCGGGTCGGTGAAGGAGGTGGCGAAGACCCAGCCCGTCGCGGCGGCGCCGGCCGACGCGAGGAACCGTGGGTCGAGGGCGCGCTCCGTCGCCATCCGGGCGCCGGTGAACCGGGCGGCGGTCAGCGCCGACGCGAGACCGGCGGCCCGGGCCGCGTCGCCGGTGAAGACGACCGCGTCCGCGCGGGCGGACCTCGCCTCGGCGGCGAGCGACGCGTAGTCGATCCTCCCGGCGGCCGCATGGGTCACCGTGGCGTCCCGGCCGTTCTGCCGCAGCGCCTGCTCGATCTGGTCGCACACGGTCCAGGCGAAGTCGCCCTGCGCCCGGTCGTCCACGAGGAGCACACGACGGGCGTCGACGTGGTTGCTCAGGTAGCGGACGCAGGGGGCGGCGAGAAGCCCGGACGTGACGTGCAGCGCCGCATGGCAGTGGAAGACGCTCGTGCCGAACGTCGAACTCAGTGTGTCGGTACCCACCGAGACGGACACGACGGGCATCACCGCCTCGGTGTACGTCCTCTCGGTGGCGCGGAAGCAGGCGTCGGTGGTGGGGCCCAGGACGGCGAGCACCTCGGCGTCCTTCGTCAGCCGGGCGGCCAGCTCGCCGGCCCGCCCGATGTCGCCGCCGTCGTCGTACGTCCGCAGCTTCAGCCCAAAAGGGCGGGCGCTCTGCGCGTTGAGCTGTTCGACGGCCAGCCGGGCGCCCTTGAGCTGCGCCTTCCCGCTCTCCTTGTGGGCGCCGGTCAGATCGCCGTGGAACGCCACGACCAGTTCGGGGCGCGAAGGACCGGTCCCGGACGGCGTGGACGTTCCTGGCTTCGCCCGGGTGCTCCACCACCAGGCCCCGCCACCGCCCGCCGCGAGGAGTCCCGCGGTAGAGCCGAGGCGCAGGAAGCCGCGGCGGCCGACTGCGCGGCGGGTGGCGGTGACGGCCGTCAGCGTCGCGGCCTCCGGCGACGCCGTGCTCGCCGTGTTCGACGGTGTGGACGCGGACACCTGGGTCGGCTCGATCGCGCCGATGGTGAGCACGGCGGCGGCCCTGTCGTTGATCAGCCGGGTGACCGGCGCGGGCAGCCAGTCGGACCGTTCCGTGGAGTCGGCCGCCGTATTCTCCGCGAGCGTCGCACGGAGCCGCGCGAGGCTCGGGCGGCCGGCCGGATCCTTGTGCAGGCAGGCTCTCAGCAGGGGTGTCAGACCGTCCGGGAGCGCCGCCGGATCGGGCTCCTCGTAGATCGTGCGCAGCAGCACCCCCGCCGCCGCGCCGCCGCCGAACGGCCGCACCCCGGTCGCGGCGAAAGCCAGTACGCACCCGAGTGAGAACACGTCGCTGGGCGGGCCGGTCTCGCCGCCCCGCGCCCGCGCCTGCTCGGGCGACAGGAAGCCGGGCGAGCCGACGATCACGCCGCTGGAGGTGAGCGCGGTGGCCTCCGGCGCGCGGGCGATGCCGAAGTCGATGAGCCGGGGTCCGTCCGGGGCCAGCAGGACGTTCCCCGGCTTCACGTCGCGGTGCACGAGACCGGCCTCGTGCACCGCCTCGAGCGCCTCGGCCAGCCGCATGCCCAGCACCCGCACGGAAGCGAGCGACAGCGGCCCGAAGGCGTGCACCGCCTCGGCGAGCGTGGGCCCCGGCACGTACGAGGTCGCCAGCCACGGTGTCTCCGCGTCGGCGTCCGCGTCCAGCAGCGGGACCACCCAGCGGCTGCTGACCTGCCGGGCGGCGTCGACCTCACGGCGGAAACGGGCCCGGAATCCGCTCTCGTCGGCGTACGAGGAACGGACCGTCTTCACCGCGGCGATCGCCCCGCCCGGCGCACGGGCCAGGAAGACCACGCCCATGCCGCCGGCCCCCAGCCGCCGCAGCAGACGGTAGCGGCCGATCCGGGACGGGTCGCCGGCTCGCAGGGGCTCCATCAGACGGTGAGCGGCGCGGGGCCGTCGTACACGAAGTCACCCTGATCCACCCGCCAGAGGAAGCCGCCGGTGCCGTCGATGACCATCATGCCGTTCTCCTTGAAGGCGAATGTCTTGGTGATGCCCTCGTACTTCCCGTCCCGCACGGCCGTGAGCAGGTTCTGCCGGGTGCGGCTCTTCGACGGCAGCCCGGCCAGGGCCTTGAGCAGCATCCCGGTCACGTCGTAGGCCTCCGCCGCGTACCGGGGCGGCGGCTCCCTGAAGCGCTCGCGGTAGGCGGCGGCGAACTTCCGCGCCTCGGGTTTGCGGGTCGCGTCGATGACCGGGGCCACCATCACCCAGCCCTCGGCCGCTTTCTGAGCCTGCGTCAGGAACCGTTCGTCCAGCAGCGCCGGGCCGGACACCCGCGCACCCTGGAAGGCGCGTTTTCGCAGCGTCGCGGCGATCAGCGCTCCCCGATCGGGCAGACCGGCGAAGAACACGGAGTCGGCGCCGGCGGAGAGCACCGCGTCCACCGCGCTGCCGAAGTCGCGGCGCATCGCGCTGACCACTTCCGGCACGGACGGGTACTGGATGCTGTCGAGCGCGTTGCTGAGGGAACTCGCCAGATTCGTCCCGTAGTTGCCGGCCGGGCGGTCGACGACGATGCCGACCTTGCGCGATCGCGCGGCGCCGCGTAGGTAGTTGCTCACGTAGATGGGCAGCACCGCGTCGGGCAACCGTGCGTGCAGGAACGAGCGGAACCCCTGGATGGACAGGGCGGTGGTGCCGGGGGACACGCCGACGACCGGCAGCAGCCCGGCGTCGTACGTTGCGAGCGCCGCCTGCCCGGTGTCGTCGGTGGTCGGGCCGACCACGGCGAGGACCGCCGGATCGTCGGTGAGTTCCGCGGCGAGCCGGGCCGAGGCCGCCGGATCACCCCCGTCGTCGACGGCTTTGACCTTCACGGTGAACGGGGCGTCGCCGCGCGCGTTGAACTCCTCGACCGCGAGCCGGAGTCCGCGCTCCTGGGCCCGGCCCGTCTCCCGCTGCGGGCCGCTGAGGTCGCCGTGCAGCGCGACGGTGTGCACCGTTCGGCGCGAGGACGCGGCGACGGCAGGGCTTCCATCTCCCGAGCCGCCGTCGCGGGCGACCGCCCACCAGGCCCCGCCCGCCGCCAGCGCCACGGCCCCGCCGGCGAGCAGCAGGAAGCGACGCCGGCCGGCCGGGCGGGAGTCCTGCGGCTTCGCCGGCCCGGACGTCTCACGCGTGTCGGGCTCCGCCGGGTGGGGAGCGGCCGGCGCGTCGGACGGCGCCAGCGTGCGCTCGATGTCCGGCAGCGCGAGCGCGGCGGACGAACGCTCGGCGATCAGCCGGGTGACCGGCTCGGGCAGCCACCCGGACGCCCCCTCGTCCCGCGGTGCGGCCTCGGACGCGCCTTCGTCCAGGGCGGCGCCGTCGGCCGTCAGCTCCCGCACCAGCTCACCGGCATCCGGCCGCCGGGCAGGATCCTTCTCCAGGCAGCGGCCCAGCACCTCCAGCAGCCCCGCCGGCACCCCCTCGAGGTCCGCCGGGTCGTGGGCGGCCCGGTACAGCAGGGCGTCGACCGCTCCGCTGCCGAACGGCGCCCGGCCGGTCGCCGCGAACGCCAGGACACAGCCGAGGGAGAACACGTCGCTCGCCGGGCCGATGCCGTCCCCGCCCCGCCCCTCGGCCTGCTCGGGAGACAGATAACCGGGTGTGCCGACCACCATCCCGGTCGCCGTGAGCGTCCGGTCCTCCGGCGCGCGGGCGATGCCGAAGTCGATGAGTCGCGGCCCGTCATGGGCGATCAGCACATTGCCCGGCTTCAGGTCCCGGTGGACCAGCCCGGCCCGGTGCACCTCGCCCAGCGCCTCGGCCAGCCGGGCGCCGAGCAGCCGCAGACCGCGCTCGGGCAGCGGCCCGTACGCGGTCACGGCCTCGCCCAGCGACGGTCCGGGCACGAACGCCGTCGTCAGCCATGGCGCCTCGGCGTCCGGGTCGGCGTCCACCAACGGCACCGCCCAGGGGCTGTCGACCCGCCGGGCGACCTCGACCTCGCGGCGGAACCGCTCCTTGAAGCCCGGCTCCTCGGCGTACTCGGCGAGCAGCACCTTCAGCGCCACCAGCGCGCCGCCCGGCGTGCGCGCCAGGTACACCACGCCCATGCCTCCGGCGCCGAGCCGCCCGAGCAGGCGATGGTCCGCGATACGCGCGGGATCCGACGAACGCAGCGGATCCATCAGCTGTCTCCTCCGAGCTCGAACTCCACGCGGTTGAGCATCATGACGTTGGCGTGCGACGCGTACTTGTCCAACTCGTTGTCCGAGTAGCCCTTGGCACCCTTCACCGACACCGCCAGGGTCACCGTGCCGAGCCGGGTGACGTACCAACGGTAGGTCTGCTCGCTGTTCCCGGTGAGATACGAACCTATTTCCACGACCTGGTCGTCGGCGTAGGTGTTGTTGCCCTGGCCGTAGGGAGTGGCGGCCGAGATGAGTTTGGAGATCCGCTCGTCGGAACGGACCTGCTGCTGCCGGCAGCGCAACGGCTCCTCCAAGGTGGAGGCCAGCCGCTCGTCGGCCTCGCGCACGGTGGTGTGCACGGTGATCGCCGCGCTCACCTTGAGCTCGCCCTTGCCGTCGGCTGCGGGAACCTCGCTGTAGCGGGACAGTGAAGCCAGCACACCCTGGGGCAGCGCCCGCCGCTCCCAACGGCACTGCTCGTCCAGCAGGGCGACGGTGCCCGGGGTGCTCACGGCCGGCCGCTGCGCCCGGAAATCCGCGCCCCACTCCTGCGGTTTCAGCGCGACGGCCGCTGCCAGCGCCCCGGCCCGGCTCTTCGTCCTGGGCACCTTGGCGGGGTCCGCCTGAAACGGCGTCAGTGACGACGCGTCACCACCCGGGGAGGACGCGGACGCGGCGGCGGATCTCGAAGGTGCCGAAGGGCTCGGCCCTGCAGCCTTGCCGTCGCCCCCGAAACCGCAGCCGCTGAGCACCACGGCCGCCGTGGCGATCGACGCGGCGACCCGCCACGGCCAAGTGCGCCTGTGCACAACGGTGTTGTCGTCGTCCATCCCGCCCCCCTCGCTCACGAGCCCCCGCTCGCGTGCGATGATCGTATCGACGGAAACGAGGAACGGGCGGGCGGTTGCACGAACGGGTGACGGGCCGAGTCGGTGTGCGTCGGCCCCGTCCTCACCGGTACCCCCGGAGGGCCGCTCCGCCGACCGCCCTGCCGACCGCTGCGCAGACAGCAGCTGCACCACCTGGCCGAGCTCGCCGTATCGATGTCCCGGGCCTGGACGCCTGGCGTCTCAGGCCTGTCCGGCGGATCTTGCCGGACAGGCCCCTGGCCCCGAGGAGGGCTCAGCGCTTGAGCGTGAAGGTGGAATCGCCGGAGAGTTTGCCGCTCAGCCGGACTGCCGAAACGAGTTGCCCCTCCGTGATCAGTCTCTCGGCCTCGGCCCGCGACAGACCGCAGCCTTCGGCGATCAGGCGCAGCGGCCGGACGGGGATCCGCGCCGCGAAGCGGACCGAGATGTCGATCATCTCGCGGTCCAGGTGATCCGATCCGCCGGTGTCGAGCCGCCAGGCGTTGTCCCAGTCGAGGGCGATGCGATTACGGCGCCGCACGACCGGATCTGGAGCAGCTCAAATGCCAGGCCAAGGTCGTTGTCGTGGAGCCGGTCCAGCAGCTCAGGTCGTACGGAGCGCACATTCATCCGCTCCAGGACCGTGAGCTTCGTGGTCTCCCCGCAAGCGGTACAGAGCGCGAGGAGCCAGGCGTCGATGAGCTTGTGGTTTGCGTTGACGCGGAATTTACCGCTTGCCCGGAAGCGTTCGGACGCGCACGCGTGGCAACGGCGGCGAACGAGGGGCAGGCAGGTGGGCATGACCACCCAGGTTGTGAGCACAGAAGTACACCGGTCTCAGTGAGAAGTCCGCAGCAAGAAGGAGCGCGGCGCACCTGCGCGACGCGCGACGATTCAGCGCTCGGGAGGTCTCACAGGGTGTACAACGGCGGGCCCTTCACTGGGCAACTTGGGTCGGCAGCAAGGTAGTTGAGCACAGCGGCTCTGTTCCACCGGTTTTCGGGCGCCTCACCGGCATCCGGATCACGCGACCGAACGACTTCCGAGGTCAGGACCGCCGCCGTTCTCTGGCCGCAAGGGCGCGGCGTCACCGACTGGTCGGCACCTTCGTTCCCCGGACTCGCCGCGCCACCTGCTCATCGCTCTTGAAGGCGGCGCGGTCCGGTCGCGGTGAGGGCCGTGGTCGCGGTCGCGGTCGCCTGTCAGGCGCGGTTCGGTGCCGGGTCCGGCTCGGGGAGATGCGCTGCCGCGCGGCGGGGGAGCAGCAGCGGGGTCGCCAGCAGGAGCGCGCCGGCCAGGCCGATGGCCGTACGCGGGCCGAGCAGGCTGCCGAGCACGCCCCACACGGCCGTCAGGAGCGCGGTCGAGGCCTTGGTCGTCACCGCCCAGGCGGAAAGGGTGCGGGCGACCCGGTCGGTCGCGGTGCGCTGAAGGCGGTAAGTGGCGTAGACGGGGTTGAAGACTCCGCAACAGAAGATGAGCCCGAGCTCGACGCCCACCACCAGCAGCAGCCCGCCGGTGCCCGGCCCGAGAAAGGCCAGGCCGATGGGCCAGAGTGCGCGCAGTGCACCGGCCGCGACCAGGACTTGGTGCTGCCCGAAACGGGTGACGAGCGGCCGGGCCATCCGGGAACCGAGCAGCCCGCCGATCGAGGGCGCTGCGAAGGCGAGGCCGTAGTGCCAGGGTGCGAACCCGAGCCGGCCGAGCATGAGGACGGCGAGCAGTGGCTGCGTGGCCATCACCAGGCCGTTGAACAAGGCGGTGCTGAAGAACAGCGGACGCAGCGTCGAGTCGCCGAGGATGTACCGCCAACCGTCGAAGAGGTCCCCGGCCCGCATGCGCGTGGCCTTCCGGCGCTCCGGCAGCGGCTCGTGCCCGCCCATCGCGCGGATGCCCAGGGCCGAGAGCAGGTAGCTGACCGCGTCGGCCACCACCGTCGCCACCGGACCGAGTAGCCCGATCGCGGAGCCGCCCAGCGGCGGTCCGATGATCGTGGTCGTCCAGGCCGTGGACTCGAACCGGGCATTGGCGACGAGCAGGTCCTCGGCCGCCAGCAGCGTCTTCAGGTACGCGCCCGAGGCGGCGCGGAAGGTGATGTCGGCCGCCGCGACGACGCCCGAGACCAGCAGGAGCTGAAGGAAGGTGAGCACCCCGAGCGCGAACGCGGCGGGGATCGTCAGCAGCGCGGCGAACCGCACCAGGTCCATCGCGATCAGGACCGGTCGCTTGCGGCGGAACTCCACCCATGGGCCGAGCGGCACCGCCGCGGCCGCGCCCACCGCGGCGCCCACGGAGGAGAGCGCGGCGACCTCGGCCGGTCCGGCGTCCAGTACCTGGATGGCGATCAGAGGGAACGCGCCGAAGGCGAGCCAGGTGCCGAGCGCGCTGGTCCCGTACGCTCCCCAGAGCCACCCGAACTGCCGCCCCAGCCGATGCCCGGGCAGATGTCCCAGCCGGTGCCCGCTCCTCATGCCCGACGCCCCTCGCCTTCACTCGCACAACCGATCCGCGATCGGAAGCATCAAAGCGAGCACCGCACCCAGGGGTCAAACAACCGCAGGACCGCCCGGCCACAACCAATGGTTGTGCCCCTAGGCTGTCGCCATGGACCTCGACACCGTCCGGACCTTCGTCGTCGCCGCCGACGCGGGGCAGTTCCAGGAGGCCGCCGCCGAGCTGGCGGTCACCCAGCAGGCCGTCTCCAAACGCATCGCCGCGCTGGAGCGCAACCTCGGCGTGCGGCTGTTCACCCGCACCGCGCGTGGCGCCGAGCTCACCATCGACGGGCAGGCGTTCCTGCCCCACGCGCGCGAGCTGCTGCGCATCGCCGAGCGCGCGGTCACGTCCGTGCGCACCGGTCGCCGTCCGCTGCGCGTCGACGTGATCGCCTCGCGCGGCGCGGCGTCGGGCCTGATGCGCGGATTCCATCGCGCGCACCCCGAGATCGAGCTCGACGTGGTGTGGCTGTTCGACATCGAGAGGGCGGTGGCCGCCATCCGGTCCGGTGAGATCGACGCGTCCTTTCGCGCCGTCGCCGCGCCCGGCCGGCCCCTTCCCGAGGACATCGAGTCCGTCCGGGTGCTCGACGAGCCGCTCCAGCTCCTCACCGGCCCCGCCCATGCCCTGGCGGGCGCCCGGTCGGTGCCTCTCGCTCAGCTCGCCGGGCACCGGATCTGGATGCCCGGCATCGTCCCCGGTACGGAGTGGGCCGCCTACTACGACGACCTCGTCGCCGAGTTCGGCCTCACCATCGAGGCGACCGGCCCCAACTTCGGCTCCGACGCCCTCCTCGACACCGTCGCAGACACCCCGGCCCTGGCCACCTTCATGGGTGGGCAGACCCGCCTCGTCTGGCCCGCCGGCCACGGCCTGCGCCGCATCCCGGTGACCGACCCGACGCCCGTCTACCCGCACTCGCTCCTCTGGCACCGCGACAACCCCCACCCGGCGCTGGCCACCCTCCGCGCCCACCTCGCCGCCACAGCGGTCGGCCACGACGCCGCCGGCACTTGGGCGCCGAGCTGGGTTGTTCCGCGCTGAACACCGCCGCGTATTGGATCACCGGGGCCGGTTCGACGGACGGTGACTCGAAGGCAGGCGTGGTTCTTCGGCAGACTCGAGCTGGATCGTGGGCGAAAGCGGGGCCGAGGGTGGACTGGCAGGAACTGACGGGCCTGACGCAGGGGCGGCCGTTCGTGGTCGAGCGGGCCCGACTCGTCGGCGGCGGTGTCGCGGTCGAGGGGCAGTTCGAGCCGCCGCAGTCGGCTCAGCTCGGCATCGACGACCAGGTGTTCGTCGCCGCTTTCGTGCGCTCGCACGGTTCGATCAGGAGATGGAGCGGACCTTCGGGGTGAGCTACCCGAAACTCAAGCTCCGGCTGAAACGGATCGCCGAGCACCTCGACTTCGTCGACACCGACCCGACGCCCACGGGCGCCGCCTGCCACTCTGCGATCTGGGCAGGCTGCGATCTGGGCAGGCCGCGATCTGGGCAGGCCGCAATCGAATCGACGCATGGGAGATGCCAACGCATGAACGCGACACCGTCGCCACCGGGAGCGGAGCGGGTTGACGGCTCTTCCGTCCAGATCGGCGTTCTCGTTCCGCTGACTCGGCCTGGCTGGGTCGAGGCGGGTCAACACCTGCTCGCGGGACTCGAGTTGGCCGTTCGCGAAGTCAATGACGCCGGCGGGATCGGCGGAAGACCAATCGAGTTGGTGGTCCGAGACACCGCGGCTGATCCCCAGAGGGCCGTGGCAGCCGTAGATGAATTGGCTCGCCTGGGCGTGGCCGCATTGGCGGGGGAGTATCACAGTGTCGTCGCTCGTGCCGCTGCCGCCAGGGCTGACGCCCTCGGCCTGCCCTTCCTCTGCTCGTCAGCAGTTCTCGACGGGCTCACCGAACAGCCAACGGAATGGGTCGCGCGGCTCGCCCCGGCACAGTCCCACGGCTGGCGGATCTACGCAGACTTCCTCCTCCGCGCGGGTCACAGCCGAATCGCCGTAGCAACCCAGCCGAGTGTCTACTGGGCATCGGGGACCCGCATCCTGCGGGACTACCTCACTCCACGCGGGGGCACCGTCATCGAACTCGACGTGCGCGGACTCGCCCCCGCTGCCCTGTGCGACGAACTCGTCGACAATGGCGCGACAGCCCTCCTCCTTCTGGTCGGCCACCCGGAGCCGGCCGTGCCGATCGTCAAGGCCGTCCGTCGCGACCAGCGCCTCGCCGAGATCCTGATTGGTGCTCCCGCCGGGCAACCGGAGTTCGCCGGGTGGTCGACGCTGCTGGGTGATGACGGCGCCGCGATCCCGTTCTTGCGCTACCTCCCCGAGCGCCTCAGCCCGCTCGGCGCAAGAGTCGAGACGGCCCTCGGGGAGCGGCTGGCCGAAGCGCCCTCGTTCGTCGCCTTCGAGGGCTACGACACGATCACTGTCCTTGCCGATGTGCTGCGCTCGCACGGCGCGGACCGGGGGCGCATTGCCGAAGCCTGGCCGCGCGTTGCCGTCGAAGGCACCCGCGGGCTGATCCAGTTCTCGCGCACGCCGGGTATCAGCGTTTGGCAATGGGCTTGGACGTCGATCCAAGTCGTTGATCGAGATCCGGCGGAACCCGATCGCTTCCGGATCCTTCACGCCGGCTGACGGCACGGAGGTCCGAGCGGGCGGTCGCCTTTCGGGAGTCCTCGCCCGAACGTCGTACGAGATGAAGCGGCGCAGCGTCCCGCGCTGCATTCCGGCGAGGATCGCGGGCGGTTTGCCCCGGTGTCACGCGGCGATGATGTCGAGGGTGCGCACCGAGGCCTCGAAGCCCCGATCCGGGGGCCGTCGGTCCGGGTGCTTCCCGCGGACGGGGCCGCAGATCACGCATCACTCGCCGCTGGCGCGTAGGGCGAGGTCTCGAAGCACCTGGGCGGAGGAGACTTCGGGATCATCGCGATCGTGTTCCGCAGCGAGTTGGTGGAAGGCGGCGGCGAACGCCCCGAAGGCTGCGAAGATCGGGCCGCTCATTGCCTTGGCGATGGCGTTCGCGACCTCTTGCGGGGTGGCATCGTCGTCGATGTCCACGCTTCTCGGGAAGATGTCCTTCACCAACTCGTTGAGGAGGACGTCGCTTTCGCTGTCCGGCTCGGGGGCGTCTTCCCCCACATACTCACGTGTCTTGGTGAGGATCGCGACGACGCGCGCCATCACTTCTTCGTCGGTCATGCCCAGAGCCTAGATCTTGGGAGCGCGGAGTCCTTGGCAGGTCGGAGTGATTGCACCGCGGACGCTCCCACCGGCGCATGGAGGTCAGGCAGAATTCGGACGGTGGCCGTCGCCGTCGGCGTCACGGGCATGGTGCCAGTGGGGAACCCTCATCGACCCCGCCGCTGATACGCCAACGGAGAGCAGCGTCGCCATCGATGCCAGGATACGAACGCGGGCGCCAGAGCGCTGAATCACTCTCGCGTGCCGGGGGCCAATGTCGTTCGTGTCGGGCGTTGAGGGGGTGGGGCGTGAACACGTGGTCGGTGACGGTGATGTCGGTGTTGATCTCGGGGGTCATTTCCGCTGCTTTGGTGTGGGTGACCAGCCGGCAGCAGCGACGCGACAGTGTGCTGTCGCAACGGGAGACGCTGAACGCGACCTATCTCAACCCGCTGCGGTGGCATACCGCGGAGGTGCACCACCGGCTGTCGCTGTACGCCACCTTCGTCGACCGTAGCGGCACCTACCCGCACGCACAGGTGCTGGGCGAACCGCGTGAGATGGACAGCAAGGACACCCAGTGGTTTGCCGGCACCGGGGTGCCGCTGTGCTCGGCGGTATGGATGACCGCCTGTTTGTTCGCGCAGATGACCCGCACCCGCCACGACATCCCCTTCCTGCGCCTGGCGGAGAAGGACGACACCCGGCTGGCCGCGCTGTTACTGAAGGCGCACGTCGCATTCGCAGCCGGCGGCGTGCTGTATGCGACGCAGTCCAGCATCGGCACGGATGCCGCCCTTGAGGCCGAAGGACGCCTGTGCAGCTATCGGGAGTTCTGCGAACTACTGGCTCAGCCCGATCGTCGGGTCTGGGCCGACCCGTTGATCCGGTTCCTGCTCGCTGTCGCCAACGGTGAGCGCCGAAGCGAACTGCAGCGTGCGTTGGACGCTCTGCGCGAGCTGTCCGGTTTCCTTGATACCAACCTCGGAGGCGGTTCGTCCCTGGAGGCGCGATGGCAGGCGGAATCTTTCTGATAGGTCGGGCGGCTTGATCTGGGTGCACACCCGCTACCTCGAGGGCAACAGCGACGCCCTGGACAGCGGCGTGGTGATCTACAACGGTCGAGGCGTGTTCGGCGCCTTCACGGCACCTCCGGTCATCGACCGCCGAACCACCGGTTCGGTCGTCTTCGTCGAACCGACCACGGAATTGAGCCTACGGATCAGGGTGATGGGAGATTTTCACCGATGCGCCGGGCTACTTCGGCATGCCCGAGGTAGCGTGCGATGGAGTGCGGGGTGTCGCCGTTGTCGACCTCGACGTCGTCGAGGGGAGGCCCCCAAGCGCGTCTGAGTGGATGGCCGAGGGCGACGATGTCATTCACGTCGTAAGCACTCAGCCATGGGACTCCGGGGTTAACCGTTCCACCGGGCATGAGGTTGCTCCGTACGGCCTCGAGGCCGAGGGGCGAGCCTGCGGTCACCCAGAGCCGGGTTCGCCGGCGCAGGCCTTCGTCGTGGAGGAGGTCGCGGGCCACCACGGTGCCCAGGCTGTGCGTGACCAGGATGACCTGGCCGTCGGGGATGTTCTCGATCTCCTTGCCGACGAGTTCCAGGACGGCGGTCCTGGCCCTCTTCAAATACACCGCGACATCGCGCAGGAACCCACTGATGTAGCCCTGGTCGACGTCTGTGTGATCGGAAAGCCACACCAGCCATCGTCTGGCGGCATCCCAGGACAGGATGTCGCTCAAGGCCTCGCGGTCACCTCGACCGTTGCTGGCCACGGTCATGTCGCGGAGCAGTTCGCGTTCGGTACCGCCGATGTCCGCTCCCAGGAAGGGGTGGAACGGGCCGAGCTCGTCAGGGTTGTCAGGCAGGGCCTCCAGGTCGTGCTCCGCGCGGCTCTGGGCGAGTTCGTCGGTGATTCTGGCCAGCAGCTTTGCGTAGTACGGGAGTACCACCGGTATGGTGTCGGCCGAAGGCATACCGGCCCGGACCAGCCCCGCGGCGAGCCCGGCCCGCCACTCTCGCTCCAGTTCTTCTGGGGTGTGAACTTCCTGCCGGCGTCCGTGAATGAATACCAGCGTCACGCTCATGCCTGTTCTCCCGTCAGTGCTTGACTGATCAATTCGCGCATGGGACCAGCCACTTCCGCCTCTCTGAGGCGTCGGACGATCCTGCTCGCCCGGGCACCTTCGTTGCCCTGATATGCCTTGACCTCGCGGCCCATGTCTTCAGTCCAAGGCTCACCTGACAGGGTTACTTCTCGCCCGTCGACGAGCTTGGGGATCCCCTCGTGATGCAGTCCCACCAGTTCCCACTGGTCGTTGAACACAGGCGCCCCGGATGAACCCCCTTGGGTGTCAGTGGTGTAGCGCAGCCACAATTCGTCCTCGGCGACCATGCGGTTCTCGCGGATACTCATGCGCTTGCGACCGCCACGGGGGTGGTGGATGACGTTCAGGGCATCGCCCCTGATGGCTTTTCCGATCTCTTCGATGAGCGGCACCCAGCCGTATGTGTCCCCTGGAAGCTTGCTGTTCAGTTCCGATATCGCGACCACAGTGAAGTCCAGCTCCTCGTCGGTGAACCAGAACACCTCAGGTGCGAAACGGTAGGTGTGGTATTCGCGTTCCTTGCCGTTTTCGTCGTATTCGAAAGCGAAGTCCACCGCCGCCTCGGCCGGAAGGGCCTCAAGTGGCAATACGTGATTGTTCGTCAGCAGCAATTCAGGAGCAATAAGTACTCCTGTGCCAATGGGTTTGGACGGCAGATGCCGTTGCGGCACGACAACCCTGCCGACCGCCTGGGACACAATGAGGCCCCGGCTGAAGAAACTGGTCCACACCGAGTCATCTACATCGACGATGCCCTCAAGATCGTGATGTCTCGCCAGTCTCTTCTTTCGCTGCTTGATTTCATCGTCACTGTTGGCGAGCTCGGGATGCCCGGAACGGACGGCCTTTCGAGTGCGTTCGATCTGGTCGGCACTCGCCTCCCAGCGGGTATCCGCGTCGTCGCGAACCAAGCCGGCGGTTTCCCTCATGGTGCTCACTCCTCGAATGCGGGCACCGATCGGAGCGGAGCCCGCATCGACGCTGGAAAGCTCGTCGACGCAGCACCGGACGAATCGTCTGTCACTGGGTCTCTGGGGCCGCGACTTCTGTCGCAACGGGTCAGTAGCGCTGCCCGTACAACAACGGATCCTGCTTTGTGCGGGGTTTTTGCAGCAGTCGACAGTCCTGCGGACCGATGCTCATAGCGCAACCCCTATGTCTCCAGGGTAGTCAATACCAGGACTTCTGCCATTCGGCACAGTGGATCGAATTTCAACCACTCGGGCGTTGGTGGCGGAGACGGCGATGAGATCCTAACTGTCGATCCCTACAGTCAAGTTGAGAATTGGAAGCCGTACCGTGACCTGCCCGAGCGAGCTGCGTAATAGGTCAGGGACACGAGTCCATAAGGGCGCCAGGCGAGGTAGAGGCTGCCCCAAACGCTGCACGACCTGGTCAAGCCCTCCTCGGCGTGGTGACCGGCGCGGGCTCCCTGGTCGTCGCCTATCGCCGTCGGCGCGTCGGCGCGTCGACGAGGACGGGCCGGCCCTCACAGGTACCGCGGACAAGCGTTGCGTGACTCTCCTGTCGATCCCCAACCCGCCCGCAAATGGCGTCCCTCCGGAACGAACCTGATGACGGGCGCGGCTGGCCTAGTGTAGGGAGGAGTTGTGGCGAACCTACGACCGTGGAGCAGGAGTTGCGGTGCGGCGGAACGTGCAGGCCTCTGCACCCTGAGTGACACTGCCGACCGCTCACGATCACCAGCCGGGAGGGCTTTGGTGGAGGTAAGTCTGCGAGACGTGAGAGACACCGACCTGCCCATTTTCTTCGATCAGTCGAACGATCCCGAAGGGCTCCGGATGGCGGCGTTCACCGCCAAGGACCCATCAGACAGAGCGCAGTTCAACGCCCACTGGGCACGGATCCGCCAAGACTCAACGATCATCGCGCGCACCGTCGTTGGCGACAGCGACAAGGTCGTCGGGAATGCCGCCGTGTTCGGGCCGCCCGAGGAGCGCGAGGTCACGTACTGGATCGGGCGGCAGTACTGGGGGCGAGGAGCGGCCACCGCCGCGCTGCGGGAGCTCCTCGGCGTCGCGACGGAGCGTCCGTTGCACGCCCGCGCGGCCACGGACAACCTCGCTTCGATCCAGGTCCTGAAGAAGTGCGGGTTCGAGGTCTCCGGAAGCGCACGGGATTTCGCGAACGCACGCGGCGAGGAAGTGGACGAAGTCCTCCTCACCTTGTTCAGCTGACCCCAGGCCCACCCACTTCGCCGCCGAGGAAGCGGCAGGACGCGTACGCCGCCGGCGAAGCAGGTCGCCCGGCCCCGTCAGAGCGTTACGGGACCGGGCTACGGCTGAGCACCCTTGACCGGCAGCAGGAGGCGGGGCTTTCAAGAACTCCTACGGGATGCAGAACTGCGTAGGCATCCCTGAGCAGTTCGCCGTCGTACGCCGCGACGAGTCGTCAGCACCAGCCTCCGCCGAGGTGGGAGAACGCCTTCCAGGCGGCCCTGGTCTTGGTTCCTGCGTCGCCGTCGATGCCGCCGGTGTCGTAGCCGAGGTAGGTGAGGAAGCGCTGGAGGCCACGGATGGTGTTGGGGCCGGCGTCGCCGTCGACGGTTCCGGCGTTGAATCCGCGATCGTTGAGGAAACGCTGCCAGGCCTTCCAACTGCTGGAGCCGAGCTGCCCATCGATCGTGCCCGGGCTGAATCCGGCGTCGCGAACGTAGCACTGCACACTCTTGGCTTCGGAGGTGGTGAGGCCGAGATTGTTGACGGCCTGGATGGTGACGGTCCGGGTGCTCACCGCGGCTCCCGCGGCGGACTGGGGCGCCGCGAAGGCGGCGCTCGCGCCCATCAGGCTCCCCACGGCGATCCCGGCGACAGCGGTGGCACTCACAAGTGCCCTGGATACAGCACGCATTGGCTCCTCTTTTCTGTCGGTTCCCTCGGTCGCCGTCATCGGCCGACCGCGCTGCCACAGCCTTGTCGGGAGCGGGCGTCGAGTGCTTGTACGAATGCGACCTGTAGCCCGGGATGCCGCATATCGGCCAACGTCCCCCGGTACCGGCCAACTTCGGGACGCTCGGGCCATGGGACGCCCGGCACTTCTAGGGTTGCCGTGCCTGCGTTGACCGATGGGGGGCTCGCCACGTGCACGAACTGCTCGTACGGCCAGCTGCCTTGGACCTGCGCGATCGGGTTCTGGGGTACCGCGGCTTTCGCTTCGACGTGATCGGGACGCGGCGCAGGCTGCTGATCCCTGACGCCGTGGTGAAGGTGATGCTGGGCTTCGGTGACCCGGTGCGCGTACGGGACTCCGGCGACCCGACCCGTCACGCCAGCGGAGTCTGCCTCGCCAACGGGACCCGCACGACGTCCGCGATCGGCGAGCACACCGGCCTCATCCACGGAGTGACCATCCTGCTCACCCCGCTCGCCGCCTACCGGTTGTTCGGGGTGCCCATGTCCGAGTGGGCCCGGATGCCCTTGCCCCCCGAGGACCTGCGCCCCACTCCCTGGGCCGACCTGCCCGCCCGACTGGCCCACCTTTCCGACTGGGGTCGCCGTTTCGCCCTGCTGGACCACGTCCTGCGCCAGGCATTCGGCACGGGTCCCGCCGTCAGCCCCGAGGTGGCCTGGGCCTGGCATCGGATCCAGACCACGGGAGGGCGGATCCGGGTCGAGGAACTCGCGGCCCGTACGGGCTGGAGCCGCCGTCACCTCGAGCGCCGCTTCCGCTGCCAGATCGGGCTGACCCCGAAAGGGACGGCGCAGGTGATGAGGCTACAGGCGGCCCTGCGCGGCAAAGAGGCCGGTGCGACGTGGGCGGATGCGGCGGCCCAGGCCGGGTACCACGATCAGCCGCACTTCGACCGGGTCTTCAAAGCGATGACGGGCCGCACCCCCAGCGCCTTCAGCGCCTACCGCGACGGCGCATCCCTGCGCGACGCACAGGACTTCGTCCCGGGGCAAGTCACGAGCGCGATGCTCAGGCACCCCAACTGAGCATCGGCGCTCATGCGTGCCCGCAGGCGGGGTGACCGGAAGGGAGGCCGAGCAGGGGCCCCGGTCTCCCGGTCGCCGTACAGAGCCCGCAGCGCACGGCCGTTGCAGCGCGGCCCCAGGAGAGGTCGTGCGCAACAGCCGACGCCGCACACACGCGACTGTTGCGCACGACCTCGTGGCTGCGCTGTTACAGCGCCATCTCGTACGCCCCGGACAGTGCCTCGACACGACGCCAGATCTGTTCCGAGCGTGCTTCGTCCACGACAGGACGCCGGACCGCGCCGAGTGCCCAGCGCTGCTGTTCCGCGGTGGCGGAGTCCTTGCCGTGCAGTTCGACGGAATGTCCGGAGAAGTCACGGACGAGCACGGAGAACAGTTCGTCAAGCACGGACTCGTCCAGGTCCGTCAGACGCGCCTGCTCCAGGATCAGCTGTCCGTGCACCACCAGCGCGAACAACTGCCCCACGGAGAGAAGGAAGTCGAGGTCGCGGCTCTGCTCCTCGTCCGGGGCGTTGGTGGTGACGAACTCGCAGAGGGCGTCGGCCTGCTCCCGGAAGCGGGCGACGTTAGGCACCTCGGCGTACGCGTCGTAGGCGGCGCGCCAGTCGTGGAAGCGTACAGAGCCCAGGCCGCGAGCCGGTCCCTGCCGGAAGAGGAAGGCGTCGTCGGCCGCGTCGAGGCGGGTCGGCACGGCGGGGTGGCCGATCGGTTCCAGCAGGTGGTTGCGCATGAACTTGAGGATCAGCGCGAGGTTGACGTGGACCGTGCCCTCGAGCTTGGGCAGGCCCCGGATCTCCACGGCGGCCTGGGAGAAGTAGTTGTCCTTCTCGAAGCCCTTGGCGGCGATGACGTCCCACATCAGGTCGATGACCTTCTCGCCCTCCGTGGTCACCTTCATCTTCGTCATCGGGTTGAAGAGCAGGTAGCGGCGGTCCTCCGGACCGGCCGAACGGAAGTAGTCGACGGCGCGGTCGCTGAACAGCTTCATACCGACGAGGCGGACGTACGCCTCGGACAGCTCCCGCCGTACATGCGGGAAGGCGGTGACGGGGCGGCCGTACAGGATGCGGTTGTGCGCATGGGTGACGGCCTCGTACATCGCGTGCTCGCAGATGCCGATCGAGGCGGTGCAGAGGTTGAACTTGCCGACATTGACGGTGTTGAGGGCCGCGTCGAAGGCGGCGCGGCCGGTGTGCAGGACGTCCTCGGGGGCGACCGGGTAGTCCTCCAGGCGGAACTCGCTGACGTACTTGGAGGAGTCGACGACGTTCTTCACCAGGTGGTACGCCGGGTGGCGGCTGTCGGCCGCGAAGAAGACGTATCCGTCCGGGCCGTCGATGTCGGTGCGACGGCCGAACACGGAGACGAGGCCGGCTGCGTTTCCGTTACCGATGTAGTACTTGGAGCCGCTGGCCCGGAAGCCGCCGCTGCTGTCGGGCTCCAGCAGCATGTCGGTGGAGTAGATGTCGGCGCCGTGGGCCTTCTCGGACAGGCCGAAGGCGAAGACCTCTCCCTCGGAGAGGAGCTCCGCGGCACGGCCCCGAGCCGCGGCGTTGTCGCTCTGCCAGACCGGGCCGAGACCAAGGATGGTCACCTGCCAGGCGTACCAGTAGTCGAGACCGTAGAACCCGAGGATCTCGTTCAGGGCGGCGATCCGGGCGGTGTCCCAGCGCTGGTCTTCGTGTCCCGCGGCAGAGGCCGGGGTGAGGAAGGTGGCGAACAGGCGCTCCTTGGCGGCGAAGGCAAGGAAGTCCCCGAGCCAGGCGCGGGAGCGGTAGTCCTCGATCAGGCGGCGCTTGCCGCGGTCCTCGAACCAGTCGACGGTGGCGCGCAGCAGCCTGCGCGTCTCGGGGTCGAAGTGCGCCGGGTCGTAGGTGTGCGGGTTGAACAGCAAGGGAGTGGCCATGGAGGTTCGCCTTCCGAGGGATGGGGGGTGGAAAATTGCCGTACGCGATGGACGAAGAGGGTGCGACTCAGGCTGACGTCCCCGCCGGGCTGCCCTGTGGGCCGGCCGTGACACCGGCCGTCATGCCCAGGGCATGGAGGGTGGCGAGGACGTCGTCGAGCCAGGCGATCGTCATCCGCTCGTACGCGATGCCACCGCGCAGCACGACGTGCTGCAATCGCTGACCGGCGTCGAGCGGTACGGGGGCGTCAGGCCCGGTGAAGTCGCGCAGTTCCCCGGTGAGATAGTGCGCGAGCCGGTCACTGTGGACCTGGTGGTGCCTCTCGACCTCGTCGATGAGTGCTGCCGGGTCGTCGAAGGCGCTGCCGCGGATCTTCACCGCGAGATCGTGACGAAGGCTCTCCGGTTCGATCGGCTCGTGCAGCCATCGGGAGAGGGTCGCGCGGCCGGGGTCGGCGACGGAGTACTCCTTCTTGTCCGGCCGTCCCCGCTGCGGCACTTCGCGTACGGAGAGAGCACCCTCGCGCTCCATGCGGTTGAGAACGCGGTAGATCTGCTGATGCGTGGCGGTCCAGAAATAGCCGATGGACCGCTCGAACCGCCGGGCTAGCTCATAGCCGGAGCCCGGCTTTTCCAGCAGGGAGACGAGGATCGCGTGTTCGAGCGCCATACCTCACAGCCTTCTATGCAACGAGTTGCATAGGCAAGCGCCGTTGCCCGGGTGAGACACGGCTCAC